>JALZVU010000009.1 GCA_023301795.1 Granulosicoccus sp. | reverse complement strand
GGCGCTTTAGTTTTTTCAAGAATCTCATCTCCGATTGTTCTCTCTATTTCACTCGATCCGCCACACAAGACGACCTGCAGCCCGTAGTTGTTGAATATATAATCAGCAACTTCCGCATAGCCGTCACTGTGCCAGTTCCGCAGCTTATGGCTGGAGCAAGGACTAATAAGAACTGATGGTTTTCCACCAAGCTGCTCTCTGGCCCAAGTGTAATCATCTTCAGGAATGGAAAGTGGCCACTGTAGTTCTGCAGGTTCAGCTCCAAGAGTATCGCCAAATTTCTGAAAAGCCTCTACAACGTGTTCACCGGTACCTGCTGGAATGCGACTATTCACAAACAATCCATGCAAATCTTTAGAGCGCACTGGATCAAAACCGATTTTTACGGGAGCACGAATCAATGAGCTGATGACATTTGCACGCAGTGATACCTGCATATGTAACAGAACATCGAACCGTTTTCTGCGTAACTGTTGCCACAGCTCGTACACTCCTCGCCAGCCTGATCGCTTGTCGAATTTTATAAGCTCAACGTTAGGCAGGTCACAAACGAGTTTATGCTCGAAAGAACCGACCACCCAAGTTAGTTTCGTTTCAGGCCAGACTTTACTGAGTCTGTTTATGAGTGGTAAAACGTGCGTGACATCACCTAGAGCGGATAGCCTGAGAATGCATATGCTTTTTGGTTGCCCTTTACGGAGTTTGGTTTGGCTTTGCACTATAGAGAAAGCACCTGTTGTAGTCACCGGTAAGTTTTTCATTCTGTCAATCACCCGATATTTTTTGTGCGCAGAGATTTTTAACCTAAGGCCGTCACCATGCTCTTAGGGTCTCCATTTTGTTCGCTTCCCCTAACATGTTCTTCTTAAATAGTAGATGCCGCGTGTTATCGATTGGTTACAGATAAACGACCACGATGTAAATAAATTGGGCTCCTCAGAAATATCTGCGGGGAAATTCTGCTTCAGGAAAATCTCCCGTAGTGTGATATAGCGCTATTTCTTTGCTTCTGAAGGTGCAAACGCCATGTAATTTTCTCATGGTCAGTTGTCAGGTTCTCTGGACGCTTGAGCAGGATGAATCGCGAGTTGGTCAACAGAGGTTCAAGTTCATCGGCTTTTAATCCACAGATTATCTGGCCGAGCTTTAAACAGTTACCCGCTCTCCATAGAAACATCCCGTGCAATATCTCTCACGTGGAAATATTTGATACGGGTATCACTGCAAAATTCAGGCGATTTCAAAATTTTCCTAGATTCTTGTTGGATACATTTACCAAGAACACTTAGGCTGTATCCAAATAAATGGTCGACACATCTATCTAATATTTTGCGAGTACAGGAGGTGTAAACCACCTACCACCACCAAGCCGCCACGCACAAAAAATCACTTAACGATGCTATTTTCATCAGCGAATCGGCTGTATCTTTTTTTTCAACACTGATTTGAGAAATATTATTCATGTTACTGCAGGTTCAAGGTATTGGCATTGATTGATTTTCTACGCAAAAACTTCTTGTGCGGGTAATTTATCTCTATCGATAAATTAGCTAAGCACATTGATTAAACGTAACTTCTTACCATGCTAAAAAACGTGCCATAAACAATGTTAGAGCATGTCCTTGTATTTTTCGAAGGACTTTAACTTTTCGATATGTAAAAAATTTCCGTATTAAAAAAATTTGCCAAAAAAAATTACTAACTTGTATTATCTCTCTGAGATTGTCGAATGGAGGTGTACAAACTACTCGCACATAAATTTCTTGCTGCCATGTACCTACTACAATAAAAGGCACTAAGTAGCGCTCGTCGATGAATCGGTAAGTAGCGATTCTCGTCTGCCCGCCTAAGAGATTACTTAAATGAAAAAACTACAAATATCGTCTTCACGGTCTTTACTGTCCGTGGCTTGCTTGGCCTCTTTGTTAGTCATTGCTGGCTGTTCAAGTGATGATGACGACGATGATATCGGTGCTACTGAAACTGAAACTGAAACTGAAACTGAAACTGAAACTACCACGACAGCAGCTGGTGGTGTGTTTGCGATGAGTAATTCTCTTGCAGGCAACTCCATCGTGGGATACCAACGTGCAGCCGATGGAACACTCACTCTTGCAGGTGATTTTGCTACTGGCGGATTAGGTGGTGACTTCGATGGCGGTGAAGGTCTCGATCCACTTATTTCAGCGTATGCGTTGATCAATACCCCAGATAATGAATATTTGATGGCGGTCAACGCTGGCAGCGGTACTGTGTCTGTAATGCGTATTAATGCAGATATGACACTTCAACTTGTTGACACAGAAAGTACGGAAGGCACTGGCCCAAACAGTCTTGCTTATCGTGAAGGACTAGTATACGTGACCAATATCGATTCAGACGGTGTGTTCACAGGTGAGCCGGACCAGGAAGGATCTATCACGGGTTACACGTTTAGCGAGGGCGAGCTTACTCCTATCGCTGGCTCGACTCGAAACCTGCCAAACCGCCCATCAGCAATTCGATTCTCTCCAGACGGCGAATATCTTGTCACTAGTAGCATCAATGCCGGTTCTGCGACATTAGCTAGCGGTAATAATGATGAGCTCACGGTGTTTGGTCTTGATGTTAACGGGATTCCAACTGCTGCGTCAGTTAGCGGTGCGACTTCAACAGAATTGAATAATGCCGAAGGGCGAAATCTTCCATCAGGTATCGGATTCGAAATTACTGATCGGTCAAATGGCACCTTTGTTATTGTTACTGAAGCGCGTGAATTCAGGTCAGAGGGCCAGCCTCCTGCTTTCCCTGATTTGCAAACAGGATCTGTATCAACCTTCCAATTAGGCGAAGACGGTAATCTCAGTGCTGCACAATTAGATATTCTAGCTGGGCAAACTGCAACAGTGGGGCAACGCACAGCTTGTTGGATTGTGATGTCTCCTGATGGCGAATTTTTCTGGGTTGCCAATGCACTCGATGCCAGTATATCCAGCTATCGGTTTACTGATGCCAGTGGAAACATCGAGTTGGTTGAAGTACTAGCCGCTGCTGGAGTTCAGCCCACCAGCCCAGATCCAGCAACTGCTTTCGCCACAACTGATGGTTTCATTGATCTGGACATCACAGATGACGGCCAGTACCTGTATCAGCTCTACGGCTTGTCGGGTGCTATCGGTGTTTACGCCGTTGATGCTGGCAACCTGACTTTGGTTGAATTGGTCAGTGGCGATCTACCAGAAGTTGATACTCAAGGTATCGTCTCCTTCTAAACCTGCAAAACTATCGATGAGCCCTGCCCGCGAAGGGTGGGGCTTTTGCCTTTTGGTGTAGATCGTTAGTAGTTGCTTGAAAGTGCTAAAAACTCAATGTGTTCTCAATAATTCAGGGAACCTAACAGTCGCCCTGGAGCACGCGCGCCACCGTCAGCGATTTGCTAGGCCTGTTTGGTCCGCCATATCCCTTGTGCGTCATCCACAAGAGTGACTCGATGCCAATTGTTCGTTATGGGTAAGCGGATAAAGTTGCCAGCAACGTTTAGTTGGGAGCGCAAGGTGTCCTCAATGTGCGAGGTAGCGTTATTCAATGGCCGTTCAAGCTGTGTTTCAGTGGCCTGATGTTTTCCCTCAACGCACAACTATAAACGCACTTCCTTAATACTTGGTATGGTTCTCAGTTTTGCTGGTAAATCATTATACAGCCAAGTCAGTCAAGGTCTCGCAAGCTCATACAGGTGCGGTGACATTGATCCAGCGCTTTGGCTCAGCGTTAAACCTAAAGATGCGCGTTATTCCCAGACGACCTGTTTCGCAGGGCAGTAGTGAGACGCGTTGCTGGTATAAAGTCAAGATACGTCAGCCGGAATCTGACGTTCCTTACGTAAGCGTTTCGCCGCCATTCCAGGCTCATTTCCCCAAACGGTAATCCAGCGATAGAGGACCGGTGTCAGGAACAAGGTGAAGGCTGTTGCAAAGCCCAATCCACCGACAATCACCCAGCCCACGGCGATTCGCGCCTCTGCCCCTGCCCCCGAAGTAAGGATTAAAGGCAGGCCACCACAGATGGTAGATACCATCGTCATCATGACAGGCCGTATGCGCAGTCGCAGCGCATCACGAATAGCAGAATCTATGTCCTGACCAGCTTCGCGTAACTGATTGGCGAATTCGACAATCAGAATACCGTTCTTGGCCATGACCCCAATCAGCATAACCAGACCTATCTGACTGTAGTAATTCAAAGAGCCACCCGTTAGCGAAATAGCCATCAACGCTGCGGCTAATCCGAACGGAACGGTCAGCAAGATGACAATGGCGCTGACAAAACTCTCAAATTGCGCAGACAAAACAAGGAATACCACCAGTAACGCCACGCCAAAGACCAGATAGAAGCCTGCCTGACTGTCTGCGAGCGTAGCCGCCTCACCCGTGTAGGTAATGCTCATGCCGTCTGGTAGCGTCTCGTTTACCAGCAAATTCAACTGCGCTATGGCTGTACCGATATCGACACCGTTACCCAGGTTAGCTTGAACAGACACCGCAAGCGATCCACCTTGCCTCTCGATTTGCGAAGAACTAACGATGGTATCAAGCGTTGCGACCACGGATAGCGGTACGTATTCCCCACCCGGCAGGCGCAGAAACATCGACTCCAGATCGGACGGATCATTAATAGGCGGACCTCCAGGGACCAGATTGACATTCGTCTCTGAGTTGTCCTGAAATACGGTGACTGCAACGCTGCCCTGCACCAATGCGCTGACCGTTTCCGTTATTTCAGCCTCGGTAAGACCAAATGCCCCGGCCATCTCATCGTCGACGCGCAACTCCAGTTGCGCCTCAACGCTGTCGTTGGAAAGCTGAGGATTGAGAAAGGCCGAATTCTCGCCCATGGCCACGACTAGATCGTCGGCCGCGTTGGTCATGTCTTCTACATTGTTGCCCGTCACGGCAAAGGTCAGACCCTGCCCGGCTCCACGAATGTTCAGGCTGTTGGTGGTGCGAGCTGAGACCTGAACGCCTGGCACGGAAGACAGCTGCTTGTTGATTTCAGCAACAGTGTCCTGCTGTGAACGATCACGATCTGCCCAATCGGGCAAGCGCATGATGATGATGGCATTCGTGCCACCCTGAATGCCGATGATGCTTTGAACGCTGGCGATCTCGCCACTGTCGCGATAAGGCGCAAGGATAGCTTCGATCTGCTCGACCTGCTTGTCCA
>JALZVU010000008.1 GCA_023301795.1 Granulosicoccus sp. | reverse complement strand
GATGTATCCTTATTCGTGATGTACGCGTATGTGTGTCGATGTCATCTGAACGCGCACCCTCGTCCATTACAATGGACACAGCACCATTCGGCGAGATAATGTCTTTAACAAAAAATGCAGTCTCAGACATCATTGGCCCCCAGCCAGCTTCGTACCATCCCACCGAATCATCATCAAAACGCACCTGAAAATGCCCGTAGTTGTACATGGCCTTGGGTAAATCGTCACTTAGCCGCAAACCCATACCGCTGACATACACCGGCATGGCATCAGTTATCTGACACATGACATCAACATAGTGCACGCCACAATCCACAATAGGGGACGTGGACTGCATAAGTTGCTGATGAGTTTGCCAGGTGGCACCGGATGATTGCTGGTTCAGATTAAGTCGGAACACAAAGGGCCCTCCCAGTGTTCGCGCTTCGTCAATCAACTTAACCCATGAGGGGTGATGCCTGAGAATATAACCAACCACCAGCTTGCGGTTGTTGCGTTGTGCCGCTTCTACAACCGCTTGTGCATCGACAACTGTGGTTGCCATGGGCTTTTCCAGAAATACATGTTTTCCAGCATCCAATGCTGCAATAGCAAATTCTGCATGTGAGTCCGAATACGTGTTAATCGAGACCACTTCACATTCAACACTTTCAAGTGCCTTGTAATAGTCGTTATACAAAGGAATTTGTTGTAACTCCTCGGCAAGCTCAGGCGTTGAGCGGTTAACCAGAGCAACAACCTCAAAGCCTGGGTGATGATGACACGCCAGCGCATGGCTTTTCCCCATGTTGCCCAAGCCAGCAATCATGATCTTTAGCGTCGGGGTTTGGTTCATTATAAATCAGCTCCTTTACTGCATTGGGTAGTAACAAGCCACGCTGTGCGAACCGTCAGCCTCAAGCGCAGGCGCTGTGCCCCGACAGCGCTCCTCTGTCTTCCAACATCTAGGATTAAAAGCACAACCTGCTGGAGGATTGAGTGGCGAGGGTAATTCACCTTGCAAGCGGATGCGAGTTTGCTTGCGGGAAGGATCCGCAACCGGTGTAGCAGAAAGAAGCGCTTGTGTGTAAGGGTGCTGAGGGTTTGAGAAAACAGTTTGCGCCGGACCAGATTCAACAACACGTCCCAAGTACATCACCATGACATCATCGGCCATGTGGCGAACAACCGACAAGTCGTGCGAAATAAACAGGTAAGCCAGACCCAAACGTTCCTGCAACTCAACCAGCAAATTCAGTATCTGCGATTGTATGGACAAATCGAGTGCTGAAACAGGCTCATCAAGGACAAGAATTTTTGGATTGAGCATCAGTGCTCTTGCCACTGCAATGCGTTGACGCTGGCCTCCAGAGAACATGTGCGGAAATCGTTCGTAATGCTCTGGCCTGAGTCCTGTCATCGCCAGCATCTCGCGCGCCATCGATTCACGTTGTGAGGCATCGATATCGGGTCGGTTAATCAATAGCGGCTCTTCAAGAATACGCCCGATACTTTGCCGAGGATTAAGCGAGCCAAACGGATCCTGAAATACAATCTGTACCGAGGCACGCAATTGCGAGCGCTGGCTATCGCTGAGTTCATTGTCTGCACTGATAACATACCCATCAAGATCAAGCTCGCCAGCCGTGGGCGTTTCTATCATGGTCACCACACGGGCCAGAGTTGACTTACCGCAACCAGACTCCCCTACCACCGCCAGCGTTTTACCAGCGTACAACTCAAAGCTTGCGTTGCTAAGCGCTTTGACTGACGCACGCTTACCAAAAAAACCTCCTGACACCTCGTAATGGCGGCTCAGATTTTTGGCGCGAACTAGTGGGCCAGTTATAGCGTCACTCATGATTGCAGCTCGGCTCGTGCTAAGGGCACCCCTTTCGATAAAGGATAATGACAACGTGCATGTCCAAGCGAGCTTGCACTGGCGGTTGGCTGTACGGTCTCACAACGTTCATCCGCAAAAGAACAACGCGGGGAAAACAAGCAGCCGGCAGGTCGATCAAACTGCCCGGGCACAACCCCCGGAATACTGGGTAGCCGGCGTGAATTTGCCCGCTCTGGTAGAGCCGACAACAAGGCGTGCGTGTACGGATGATGCGCATCGGCAAACAAGGTACCCACACTTTGTTCCTCAACCTTCTGACCCGCATATTGAACACTGACACGCTGAGCTGTTTCAGCAACCACACCCATGTCGTGCGTAATCAAAACCAGTGCCATCCCGGTTGATGTCTGCAACTCGAGCAATAACTCCAGAATTTGCGCCTGAATGGTCACGTCCAGTGCGGTTGTAGGTTCGTCAGCGATGAGCAATTTAGGCTTACAGGCAATGGCCATAGCAATCATGACCCGCTGAGACATACCGCCCGACAGTTGGTGTGGAAAGGCTTTTAATCGTCTAACAGGCTCTGGCAATCCAACCTGTTCAAGCAACTCAATAGCACGACTCTGTCGCTGTGAACGTGTGAGCGACAAATGTGTTTTCAAGGCTTCCCGAATCTGAAAGCCCACCGTAAAACAAGGGTTGAGACTGGACATGGGCTCTTGAAAAATCATCGACACATCTCGACCAATTATCGAGCGGCGTTGCGCAGCAGTAGCCGTCGTCAGGTCCAGTCCATCAAACACAATGGCATCAGCTGTAACAGTGGCAGTCCAGGGAAGTAGCCCCATCACCGCTAGCATCGAGACCGACTTGCCGCTACCAGACTCACCGACTATAGCCAGCACGTCCCCCACATCCACCTGTACATCAACACCATCAACCGCACGAAACTGACCATCAGCAGTCTTGAATTCAACGGTGAGATTACGCACGTCCAGTAAAGGCATAGTCTGATCAGCTGCGTTTGAGTTTGGGATCTAGCGCATCACGCAATCCATCACCCATAAGATTAATGGCAAGTACATTGATCAAAATGGCAAGCCCCGGAAATGTCACCACCCACCAAGCCCGCAAAACAAACTCACGAGAGTCTGCCAACATGGTTCCCCACTCGGGAGTCGGAGGTTGCGCACCCAGCCCCAGAAAACCTAACGCTGCGGCATCCAGAATTGCTGTGGAAAACGATAATGCAGCCTGAACAATAATAGGCGCCATACAGTTGGGTAGTACGGTGACGAACATCAGACGTACGCGTCTGGCACCCACCACGCGCGCAGAGGTAACGTAGTCTTTGGGTAATTCCTGCAACACTGCCGCACGCGTGAGGCGCACGTAATGAGGCTGCAACACAATGGCGATGGCAATCATGGCGTTGGTCAATGACGGCCCCAGAATAGCCACCATGACAAGCGCTAGTAACAAGCTGGGAAATGCCAGCAGAATATCCATAAGCCGCATGATCAGTGTATCGACCCAGCCGCCAGCAAAACCTGCAATAAGACCAATGAGAACGCCACTTCCCGCAGAGATAACCACAACCACAAGGCCAATAAAGAACGAGAAGCGCGCCCCGTGAATCAATCGTGACAACAAATCACGCCCGACAGCATCCGTGCCCAATATGAACTGGCTGGTACCACCCTCCAGCCACATGGGTGGCTGCAGCAAGGCCTCACGATATTGCTGTGTGGGCGAATGTGGCGCTATAAAGTCTGCCAATATTGCTATAAATATAAAGGCGACAAAAACAACCAGACCGACAATAGCACCGCGATTTTCACTGAAATAGCTCCAGAACTCGGCAAAGCGTCCTGGTCGCGATGGGCCATCTGTCATGGTGTCTGTATTATTCATCACTGACGGATCTTCGGGTTGATGAACCCATACAACACATCCACTATGAGATTAACAACCATGACAATGACAGCGATCATCAACAATCCACCTTGCACTGCCGTGTAATCACGGCTGCTGATTCCCTCGACCATCCACTTGCCGATACCCGGCCAGGAAAATATGGTCTCCGTTAGGATGGCACCAGCCATCAGTGTACCCACCGACAGTCCAATCACTGTGATGACTGGGATGAGTGCGTTGCGAAGAGCGTGCAAACCATTAACTCTGAACGGACTGAGCCCCTTGGCACGCGCGGTGCGCACATAGTCCTCGCTCAGCACTTCCAGCATGGCTGAACGAGTCTGACGCGCGATAACGGCGAGCGGTATGGTACCTAACACGATGGTTGGCAATATTAGGTGCTCCACTGCTGAGGCAAAGGCCCCTGCCTGTCCACTTCTGAAACTGTCAATCAGCATAAACCCCGTATCGGTAGGAAAAAAGAACATCAACGAAATACGACCCGATACTGGCGTCCAGCCCAACATGCCAGAGAACAATATGATCAGCAGCAACGCCCACCAGAAAATCGGCATAGAGAAGCCTACCAACGCAGTAGACATCAGCGCTTGATCCGGCCACTTGCCACGATTGACCGCCGCTACAATCCCTGCAGGAATTCCGATGAGCACAGCAAATACAATGGCACACAAAGACAACTCAAGAGTGGCAGGAAACAAAGCGAAGAATTCGTCCCATACCGGTAACTTGGTCTTAAACGAAAGCCCCAGGTCCCCACGCAAGATGCCAGTCAGGTAGTCCCAGTATTGGACAAGCAATGGGCGATCAAAACCAAACTGCGTCATCAGCTCTGCGTAACGCGCATCACTCATACCACGTTCGCCAGCCATCAACAGAATGGGATCTCCTGGCAGTAGCCTGATAAACAGAAACGACACGATAGAGACGCCAATAAACGTCGGAATGAACGTGCCCAGTCTTCTCAGTATGAATCCCAGCATCCTGTTCTAACCAATGACGGTAAGGGTTTTGTCAAACCCCGTAAGCGATTCGCTGCCTGTGTCAGTAATTAGCACGTCATCTTCTATACGTACTCCAAATTCTGACAACTCGTACAAACCCGGTTCAATGGTAAACACCATGCCACTAGTCAATGTTTCATCGTTGCCACGCATGATGTAAGGATCCTCGTGAATATCACGCCCCAGTCCATGCCCGGTTTTATGGCGAATACGATCTGCAAATGCTGATGCCTCAAGCACAGCGGTGGTGGCATCGTCAACATCGTGTGCCGTGGCCCCCGGTTTTGAAGCAACGTGCCCAGCCTCATTGGCAGCTAGTACGGTTTCGTAGACTTCAGCATGAGCATCAGCACAATGATCTACAAAAAACGTACGGGTCATATCAGCACATACACCGCCTGCTCTGGCACCAAAGTCAATGAGTAAAGCATCACCTGCCTTGATCATATAGTCATCCCGGCTGTGGGCATGCGGCTTTGCAGAATTGGTATGGGCGGCCACAATCGGTGGGAACGCAAAATCCTCGGCCCCCGATGCAAACAACTGTTGCACGAGGATGTTTTCAATGGCCGTCTCGCTCATACCGACGCTGACTTTATCAATAGTATTGGCCAGGGCTGTCTCGGTAATGCTAATAGCACGTCGCATAGCCTGAAGCTCATCAGCTGTTTTACACAACCGCAAGCTGGCGATGGCGCGTTGCGCATCCTTTATGGTCAGTGACGGTGCGCTTTTCCTGAACGCCTGATCTACAAACACCCTCATCACCTGCCCTTCAACACCTACACTGGCGAGATTGTTGTTTTTCATTAAGGCATCAAACGCATCCTGATAGCCGGTCTGATCACGCCAGTCATAAACCTCCCCTTCAAACGATACTTTGGCAAAGGAAGCTAATTCAAGATTTGGCACAATCGCAGACGGCGTACCCTGGGCAGGAATGACAACCACCAATGGACGTTCGTTCTGATGAAACTCCTGATTGAACAGTCGTGCGAAATTTGCCCCGGGCACTAAAGCAATGGCATCAAGCCCTTCACGTCGTGCTACTTGCCTTAAAGCCTCGTATCGATCAGTCATAGTCAGATTTATTTCTCAGCCGTGCCGCAAGATTACCATTACAACGAAAAACGGCCGCCAAAGCGACCGTTTTCCTGTTACCAAACAATATAACAACGTAATACGTCGTTCATAAAGATCTGCACTTCAGCGATTACTTAGCTAGTGAAACACCGTAAAAGATATGCCCACCAAAAGGATCAATCTTGAAGTTCTGCACTTCATTACGTACCGTTTTATAGACAACTGAGTGCGCGATAGTAGCCCAAGGAGCTTGCTCTTTAAAAATCACCTGAGCCTGTTCGTAGAGTTGCGTGCGTTCGGCTTGATCGGCAACCACTTTTGCTTGCTGGATCAAATCATCAAAAGGCTCATGGCACCACTGAGCGCGATTAGCGTTACCCACCGCATCACAACCCAACAACACTGCCAGAAAGTTATCCGGGTCTCCATTGTCGCCAGTCCAGCCTAATAGCACCGCACCTTCACGATCAAGCTCTGTTGACAGCTTCAGGTACTCACCCCAGTCGTAGGAGACAATTTCAACCTCAACACCCACCTTGGCAAAATCTTCCTGCATCACTTCTGCCATACGTCGCGCATTCGGATTGTAGGGCCGCACTACCGGCATTGCCCAGATTTGCATCTTGAGGTTTTCAACACCTTCAGCTTCGAGCATGGCACGGGCTTTGACTGGATCGTAAGCGTCATCTACCACGGCGTCGTTGTAAGACCAGATGGTAGGTGGAATAGGATTTTTCGCAGCTTTGCCTGAACCCTGGAAAACCGCATCCAAGATTGCCTGCTTGTCGATTGCCATGTTTAATGCTTTGCGAACATTGACGTTATCGAAAGGGGCAACGGTTGTGTTGTAGGCCAAATAGCCGACGTTAAGCCCTTCTTGCTCCAGTACGTCGACATCAGCGTCGTCTTGCATAGCTGCGATATCTGCAGGGTTGGGGTACCCCAACACATGACATTCTCCAGCCTTAAGCTTCTGATAGCCAACAGAGTTATCGGGCGTGATAGCAAATATCAGATTATCAATCTCAGCCTTGCCACCCCAATATTCCTCGTTTGCCTGAAACCGGATAACGGCATCCTTCTGATAGGCAACAAACTTAAAGGGACCCGTACCGATAGGCTCCTGATTCAGCTTTTCTGGCGTGCCAGCTTCAAGCATAGCCATGGCGTATTCTTCAGAGACTATAGAGGCAAAATCCATCCCCAAATTGGCAATCATGGGCGCCTCTGGGCGCGACAGTGAAAACCTGACGGTTAGATCATCAACAGCCTCAACAGATACCACCAAATCAGGCATGGACATACCGTTGAAGTATTCCCATGTGCCACCAGAGACCTGATTGTATGGATTTTCGGCCAGGCGTTGCCGCTCGAATGAGAACACAACATCGCTGGCGTTCAAATCACGTGTCGGCGTAAAGTAGGCAGTAGTATGAAATTTGACGCCTGGACGTAACTTGAACGTGTAGACCAGCCCGTCTTCAGAGACATCAAAACTCTCAGCCAGAGCCGGGCCAATGACCGTAGTGCCACGTTCGAACTCAACCAGACGGTTGTAAATCTGCTTTGATGAGGCGTCAAATGTTGTGCCTGCGGTGTAGAGCGCCGGATCAAATCCTTCCGGTGATCCCTCAGAACAATATACGAGTGTATCTTGCGCAAAGGCTGACGAGCCGTAGGCTAGCCCCATCACGGCGACACCGAGAACTCCAAGTTTCTTCAACACCATAAATCCTGCCCCCTATTAATTTTTTTTAGACAGTGCCAACTCCCCGCACCGCGCCCCTGCTTACAATCCAGACAGGTGGATTAGGAGTGTACCTCAGAAAACCTCCATACATCTAGTGATACTAGCGTGGCCATACCCGCAGGATCAGCAAGGGCAGCGCACCTTGCTAAAGCCGAGAGGCACAAGCTTGTTATGATGGGCGCTTTCAAGTCGCAGAAACCAGCCCAAGCTATGCATGCAGAATTAGACACGCCAATCAGTCTGCTCAGACGGGTAGAGTTGTTCAGTCATCTCACTGACGATCAGCTTGCGCAGCTGGCAACCCAGGCCCGCGAACTGAGCTTTCGTAAACACGCTGTGCTCATGAATGAAGGCGACCCGGGCGAATCGATGTTCATCGTTAAAAGCGGCTTTGTTAAGGTGTTTGTCAGCGATGATGACGGGCGTGAGCTGGTGCTCTACGAGCAAGGGCCTGGGGCTGTTATCGGCGACATTGCCCTGCTGGATGATGAGCCTCGATCCGCCTCTGTCATGACATTGGAAGCTTCTACAGCCCTGATGATTGGCAAACAGGCTTTCTTGAGCTGTTTGCGTGAGAGTCCTGAAACCGCCATCAACATCATCCGCTCATTGACCACGCGTCTCAGAGATGCAACGGAAGGCAGCCGGCGCCTCGCACTGGACAACGTCTACCGGCGACTGGTGGACAAGCTGCATGAGCTGGCCAGTATTGACCCACAGGTTGGCGTAGGCGACACAGCTGATGAGCCTGCACCGGCATTACCCAAAAAGTACTCTCATCAAGAGCTGGGCAACATGATCGGCGCCTCACGCGAGATGGTCGGCAAAATCATGGCCGAGCTAGTCAAAGGCGAATATGTCGAGGTAGTTGATGGCCGCTTGCATCTACTGAGAAAATTACCCAGAAACTGGTAACCATAGACTCTACGAGGGCATAAAGAGGGCATAAAGAGGGCATAAACCGGGAGTTTACCGCCACTCATGTTTTACCAGTGTCGCCCTCATCAGCCTCTTCGTCCAACTCAGATTCCATGCGCTCAAAGCGCTGATGAGGCAACTCCATGGGTTTGCCATGAGGTTTGAACGCTGTTGAGGGCAACCATTCCTTGAATTCGTCACCATACAACTCCCACACCGTGACAAACAGTGCCGCTATGATCGGGCCGATAACAAAACCCATAAAACCGAACATTATCAAACCACCCAACGTACTGAAGAAAATCATTAGCTCATGCAACTGCGTATCGTTACCAACAAGCTTGGGCCGAAGCACGTTGTCGACGGTGCCGACCACCACGCCACAGAATACGGCCACAGCAATTGCTGTCACAAACTGCCCATCAAACAGCAGATAGATGACGGCAGGTATCCAAACCAGCGCCGTACCGATGCCGGGCACAACTGAAAGCACCATCATGGCCACAGCCCAGAACACTGCACTGGGGATACCGGCAACAAGCAGGGCCGCTCCCGCCAGCGTACCTTGCAGTACACCGATAACGGCTGTGCCCTTCAAGGTCGCTCGCGTCACAGAGGTGAAGCGCTGCAATAACCTTGTTTCGTCCTCATCATTCAAAGGCAGGTAATACAGGATGTAGAACAGTAACCGATCACCATCAATCAAGAAAAAGAACAGGGTATACAGCACAATCAAGACACTGACCAAAGCACTCAATGTTCCCAAAGTTGCGCTCTGCAATCCATTGACAACATACCCGCTGGCAACACCGGCAACATCGCCCAGTCGCTGCAGTGCCAGCTCGCGATACGGCTCAATATAACTGTAGAAAGGCAGGCTTTCCAATGTCTGGGTTATAAGCCCGGGCGTGGCAAGTTGCTCACGAATCCATGGCGTGGCGCTCTGAGCAATATCCACCGCTTGTGTGGTCACAACAGCCACCAGCAGACCTAACGGCACCACCACAAAGAACAACACAATCAACAACGTAAGAGCTGAGGCCACCACCCGACGATCACCCACCCTGCGCAGCACCGCGCGGAACAACGGGTTGAACAAGGCAGCAAACAGGGCAGCAATAAAAATAGCCTGCAAAAATGGCATGACGAGTGCGAGAAACAGCAGTGAGATCAGCACCAGAATGAAGATCAGCACAGTGCGATTGACGAGACGTTGCTGCAAGGCGTTAGTCCTCCGGGGACAGGTAGTGAGCGGGACCGATCATTCTTTTAGTACTCATGACGCATGATTTGATTGTCGCACGCGGACAGAACTTCTGTTCTGCCAGTAGCAACATCACTCAGACATCTGCCGAGCCATCTCGCACCGCTTGCTAAGCATGGCATATAACGCTCCATAGGTACCTTGCTACTTCAATCGTCTGCACATGCGCGACATTTCTTTGGTAATTATAACCAAATTAATATTTGGGCTATTTTTCCCATTTGATGTAATCTGTACTGTGTCTTCACATCAAACGCCAAGGAAAGCTCTATATGCAACATTTCAAGTACCAAGACATCTGGCTACCCGCCCTTATTATTATTGCAGGATCACTAACGGGTTGCGCAAATGGCACCTCCGATGCCAACAGCAGCAATATACCGGCCGTTGGTAGCGTCTCAGCCCCACCCGAGAGCATCTCACCCGAAGAACCACCCATCGATAATGAGCAAACCGCGTTCTATTTCTCTTACGACGAATCTACCAGTACCGCCGCTCGTGATTTGTCACTGTTCGCCATCGACAACGGCCTCCGACCAGCACCGACTCTTGGGCGCGCCTTCGAGTTTCTCAACGCAGAGAGCTTCACTACATTCGATCCACAACCCGTCGGACCATTCAGTGCCTCTTTCGGAATGCTGGCAACCAGCGCAGCTGATCTGCCCACTACCCTGAGCACTGAAGAGTCGATCTACGCTTTGGGCGTCAATATCAGCGGCCCTACCCAGACACTGGAAGAAAGACGCAATGTTGTTCTGACCTTGCTCGTGGATGTGTCTGGATCAATGGACTCCCCTTACGCCTCAGAGACACAGAGCGATCTACGCTCATTACTTGACGTTACACGCTTTGGCTTGTCGCAACTTCCAGGCAGTTTGAAATCTGGAGATGTGATTAATCTGGTCACGTTTTCCACTGAGGCCACCGTACTACTAGAAAGCGAAAGCCACCCGAGCGCTCTGTATGTTGACTCGGTCATCAGCCTGACAACTGAAGGTTCAACGAATATCAATGCTGGCTTGCAAGTGGCCTATCAGGTCGCAAATCGCACCTACGACCCGCAAAAAGCGAATCGCGTTCTTATTCTCACCGATGCCTTTGTCAATACCGGTGAGGTGAACCCGGATGTTATCGCTCAACAAACGCTGATCAATGGCCTTGAAGGTATCCATTTTTCTGGCGTCGGGGTGGGCAGTAGCTTTAACGATTCAGTGCTCGACATACTCACTGATACTGGACGAGGAAGCTACAGCGCCATGATCACGCCCGACGACGCACAACGTCTGTTTAGAGACGGGTTCAGTCGTTTTGTGGAGCCAGCCGTCAGGGATGTCAGATTCCGCTTGAGCTACCCACAACAACTGGATCAGTTTCAATCTGCAGCTGAACAAATTTCAGTCAATGCTGAGGACATCCAGCCGGTCAATTTTTCCTATAACAGTGATCAATTTTTCCTTGAGTTGTTTACAGGCCCAGAGGATATCAATGCTGATCAGGTTATCACTCTGGATATTGAATACACGGATAACGAGGGTCAGCCAGCTCAAGCATCGACTAACCTGACTCTGGCTCAGCTGTACTCAAAAGGCACAACCTCAATCAGAAGTGCTGCCATGGTAGCTACTCTGGCCAACGTTATTGCACAGAACATCAACTGCGACACTGTTCTGAACAGCCAGCTTTATACAAGCCCGATGGAGGACGCCATTTACACGCGCTACCGCGAGGCGCTTGGTCGTTTCTGCGCACAGTCAGAGCCTTTCAATGTGTTGACCTTTTAGATACTGGACCGATGCACTCATTGCTACTGAAGTGACAAAGGCCCCCATCGTTCTGACACTATCAAATGCAAGGCACCGAACAAGCCAAGCACCGAAGCACTTATGCCGAGCATCGCCATACCCAGATGCTCGGCTATCACTCCACCAACGGCTGAACCTACTGATACCCCCAGATAGATAGCGGCGGCATTGAGCGCTAGCACCACATTTTGTCGTTGAGGAGTCTGTGCAACAAGACGCGTTTGCTGAGCCACCATGAACGACCAGCCCAGTAGTGACCAGACAAACGTGACCGATAGAAACACGATCCCGTTAACTGGCAAAAAAGAAAACATCGGCATGAATAAAACTTGAGAAGCGCACGCTATCAACAGGGTTCGAAACGGCCCAATGCTATCTGTCAGACGCCCTCCCAGCATGTTGCCAAACACTGCACCCAAACCAAAAACAATCAATGTCAAAGTGATACCGTCACGCCCGTATCCCATACCTTGCGTAAGCACCGGCGCAAGGTAGGTATACAAAACGTAGAAGGTTGCAATAAAGGTTGCGGTGAACAATACCGATAAAAAACTACGGTAATCCAGTAGCGCATCGCGCAGCGTGGACAAGGTATTCACTTGAAAAGCCAAAGATGACGGCACCAGCCTTGTTACAAACAGCAAAACCACCCCTGATAACAGTGCAACCAGCACAAACACTGACTGCCAGCCGAACGTATAACCGATAAAGCTGCCCGCTGGCACACCGATAACCTGGGCAAGCGTCAACCCGAAGAACACCTTGGACAACGCTCTGCCCTGCTCACCAGCGGGAGCAGCTGCCATGGCCACAGCAGCTGCCACCGGGGTCACCATACCCGCGCCAAGAGCGGTAACCACGCGCGCAAAATCCAGCATTAGAGGCGTTGGTGCCAGGGCACTGAACAATGACCCCAAACCAAATAAAGACAGACCAGCAAGCAACACACTCCGGCGTGAAAACTTGCCGGACAATGCCACACTCAAGGGGGATCCGATGGTGTACGCCAGTGCATAGGCTGTGAGCATGAAGCCTGCTTGAGAGGCGCTGATACCAAAGTGCTCAGATATCGGTGTCAGTACCCCGACAACAACGAAGGCCCCCATACCGATTACAAAATTGCCCAGCGACAATATGGCGATGAGCTGGCGAGCGTCGGGTTGTGTCATCCCCCATACTAACCGGTACTAGCCCCGTTAGCGGTCAGATACACCGAATACAAGGATGTCGTGCCACAGATGAACAAGCGATTGCGCTTGGCACCGCCAAAGGTGACGTTGCTGACAATTTCGGGAATCCGTATTTTGCCAATCAGCTGTCCATCGACGCTGTAACAGTGCACACCATCTTGAGCACTGGACCAAATACGTCCCTGTGTGTCGCAACGAAAACCGTCAAACAGCCCCACGGTACATTCTGCAAACACCTGACCAGCATTCAGTGAGCGACCATCACTGGACACTGGCAGTGCACGTATATGCTTTGGTCCATCGTGCTGATGAGTGGCACCGGTGTCGGCGATATAGAGAATGGATTCATCCGGTGAGAATGCCAGACCGTTAGGCTTGACAAAGTCATCGGCCACCACGTTAAGGCTCCCATCAACATCAATACGATAGACCTGGCAGGGTAATTCAGGCTCTGCTCGTTCGCCTTCATAGTCAGTCAAGATGCCATAGCTGGGGTCGGTAAACCAGATGGATCCATCTGACTTGACCACTACATCATTGGGTGAGTTGAGCCGCTTGCCCTGCCAACTATCGGCTAACACCGTAATGCTGCCATCGTATTCAGTGCGCGTAACCCTGCGCCCCAGATGCTCGCAACTCACCAGGCGCCCGTTAAAATCCACCGTATTACCGTTGCTGTTGTGGCTGGGCTGGCGAAAGGTACTCACACGCCCATCGCACTCATCCCATCGCATCATCCGATTGTTGGGGATATCAGACCACAACAAGTAGCGGCCAGCAGCAAACCAGGCGGGCCCCTCAGACCATCGGGCACCTGTCCATAACCGCTCAACTCGTGCGTGACCGACGTAACACGCCTCAAACGCCGAATCCAGTGACTCAAACCCGCACCCGTCCAATTCTCCGTACATACTTGCCCCAACGTTGCTGTGTTTACTCTCTTAACGGTATCATCAACCCCAATTGGATACTATGTCGAACAGTCTCCTCGCATCGATGGCCCGTTCGGTCATCCTCGGCAAACAGAGTGCACACCCATGATGTCGAAGGCCAGCCCCACGCCCTCAATAGTTGCGCCTGCGCCCGACGACAATCCACTCACCGTTATCGTCATGGGCGTCAGTGGTTGTGGAAAATCCACCGCCGCTGTGCATATCGCCCAGGGAATAGGAGCACATTGTAAAGATGGCGACGAGCTGCACCCACAAAGCAACATCGATAAAATGGCCGCAGGTATTCCACTAACCGACACTGACAGACAACCCTGGTTGGAGGACGTAGCACGCTACGCACAAGTACAGGCGATGAAACATGGTGTATGTGTTATTGCCTGTTCTGCGTTGAAACAACAATACAGGCAGACACTCAATACGGCAGGTCGGGTTGTCTACATCTTTCTGCAAGGCAGCTTCGAGCTTATCGCGGATCGCATGCACCAGCGCACAGGCCACTTCATGCCCGAGGCTCTGTTAGAGAGTCAGTTTGCGGCGCTGGATGATCCTTCCGACGAGCCTTGCGTGCTTACTGTCAGCATCGACACCACACCAGAGCTTATTGCAAGCGATGCCATCAAGCAGCTCAAACAACATCACTATCTGCAGTAGATAACCACGAAGGACATAGAGACAAATATCATGAGCCATACCCTAGTGCTAATGGGCCCCCTACTGCCGTCGGTCATGCAGATTCTGGAAAGCACCTACACTGTTCATCGCTATTGGGAATCAGACGACCAACCAGCACTGCTGGCAAGTGTTGCGGATCAATGTGTAGCCGTTGTCACTGACGGCGGTCGTGGTGTGGAAGCTGCCGTACTGAAACAATTACCTAACGTGAAAATTGTTTCAGTCTTTGGTGTCGGGGTCGATGCTGTGGATCGGCACTATTGCAAAGAACATGGCATTCTCGTGACCAACACACCCGATGTACTGAGTGACGATGTAGCCGATATGGCTATCGCATTGGCGTTAGCAGTTTCACGCCAACTTGTCGCTGGTGACCAATACGCGCGAGCTGGACGCTGGGCAGCCGAAGGTGCCATGCCATTAACCCGTCGCGTTATGGGCAAGCGTGCTGGAATCTATGGCATGGGCAGCATCGGCAATGCATTGGCTAAACGTCTGACGGGATTTGACATGTCAATAAGCTACTGTAATCGCTCTGCGCGCACAGACTCTCCTCATACATTTGTCCCCTCACTAACCGAGCTTGCACGTTCTGTGGATTATCTATTTGTCACGGCATCTGCAACGCCTGAATCTGTCGGTGCGGTAAACGCGCAAGTGCTCGATGCACTGGGTACTGAGGGTTATATTATCAATGTATCGCGTGGCACTCTAATAGATGAACCGACACTGGTCAGTTACCTGCAAGAGGGCCGCATTGCCGGGGCAGGACTTGATGTATTTGCTGAGGAGCCATCGATCCCTGAAGCACTGTATGCTCTGGACAACGTGGTCTTGCAACCGCACAACGCCAGCGGCACATGGGAGACTCGAGAAGCGATGGGCAAGCTGGTGCTGGATAATTTAGCTGCACATTTCGCAGGTCAACCTCTACTGACATCCATTGAGTAAATTGAATAACGTGACTATTTCACCTAACTACCATAAAGCGCCAGGAGAACACCATTGAGTGATGCTGCAGACATAGCGGTTATCGGACTTGCCGTCATGGGACAGAATCTGATTCTGAACATGAACGACCACGGCTTCAAAGTAATAGCATTCAATCGTAGCGTGGAAAAAACCCGCGAGTTTCTGACAGGCGCTGCCAAAGACACACTAATACAGGGGGCTGAATCTCTAGAGGAGGTTTGTGCAGGACTATCGTCTCCGCGCAAGATAATGTTAATGGTCAAGGCTGGCGCGGCCATTGATGCTGTTATCAATCAGCTACTACCGCTTCTGGACAAAGGCGACATCATCATTGATGGCGGCAATTCCAACTTTGACGACTCTGATCGTCGCGCAAAGGAACTTGGCGAAAAAGGCTTTTTGTTTGTTGGTAGTGGCGTGTCTGGTGGTGAAGACGGTGCACGTCATGGCCCTTCCCTGATGCCAGGAGGCCATAGCGACGCATGGCCTTCTATTAAGCCGATATTCCAATCCATTGCAGCAAAAACTGATAGCGGCGATCCGTGTTGTGATTGGGTGGGCGATGGTGGCGCTGGACACTTTGTCAAGATGGTGCACAACGGAATTGAATATGGCGATATGCAACTTATCTGCGAAGCCTACCATTTCATGCAAAATGCACTGGGCATGGACAACAGTGCCATGTCAGAGACTTTCACACAGTGGAACAAGGGGGATCTGGACAGTTATCTAATAGAGATAACTGCAGACATTCTGGCCTTTCAAGACAAGGACGGTTTTGTCGTTGACCGTGTGATGGACAAAGCAGGCCAAAAAGGTACCGGTAAATGGACAGGCATCAATGCTCTGGAACTTGGCATTCCATTAACCCTCATCGGTGAAGCTGTCTTCGCTCGCGCTTTATCAGCGATAAAAGAAGAACGTGTGCAGGCATCAGCTGTTCTACAGGGTCCTGAAAAAACCACCGCATTAAACGCTCCTGACTGGATCGAACCTTTGGGCCAGGCGTTGCTGGCTGCAAAGATTATTTCGTATACACAGGGCTATATGCTGATGCAGGCCGCAGCCAAGGAACACAACTGGAATCTGAATTACGGCGCCATCGCACAAATGTGGCGCGGCGGGTGCATCATTCGCTCAGCCTTTCTGGACGATATCAAAGCTGCATTTGACAAGAACGATTCACTGGCCAACCTATTGCTCGATGACTACTTCAGCAACCAGATTCACCAGTGTCAGACCAACTGGCGCAGTGTGGTCAGCGAATGTGTCGCACAAGGCATTCCAGTGCCTGCCATGAGTTCGGCCCTGGCCTTCTATGATGGCTACCGAAATGCGCGCCTTCCTGCCAACCTGTTACAGGCACAACGTGACTACTTTGGTGCCCATACTTATCAGATTGTAGATGGCGATGAGCAATGGCACCATACCGACTGGATTGGCAGTGGTTCAGGAATCGCCAGCACCTCATACGATGCCTGAATGAGCTTACAGGACGTAGGCAAGGACTAGCGGCAAATAGAAGATAGCAGCGACGTGCGTGACGAGAATCATGCCCGACACCTCGCTGCTATCA
This sequence comes from Granulosicoccus sp., assembly GCA_023301795.1. Lineage (GTDB taxonomy): Bacteria > Pseudomonadota > Gammaproteobacteria > Granulosicoccales > Granulosicoccaceae > Granulosicoccus. The sequence goes on along the minus strand of JALZVU010000008.1, from coordinate 147,258 downwards.
CGGCCGTACTTTACGGCCAGCAAATAGTTGAACACCGCAACCGGGACGACTGTTTCTATAATCAAGACGCCTCGAGCGACTCCGGTAAGCCCCAATAGCTCAGCCACAGCGACTCCCACGCACAGTGCTAGCACGGTTCGAATAAGAGCCCACAACATATTGGATGGTAATTGGGCTGCGCGCATACCAGCCAGACTGACCCCCAGGGTAATCAGCATGATTGGTATAACGATCTGCCCCAGCAGCTGCAATGTCTGCGCGGCTATTGCGGGTAGCTCCATATTGAGTGAACGAACCAGTACGCCCAGCCATACCGCATGAAGTATCGGTGAGCGAACAATACGCTTCAGATCGAATGCTCCAGAAATAATGGTGTCACCAACACTGAACAACAGCAGGCACTGAACCGCAAAGAACGTCATGGCATAAGCCAGACCCTCCTCACCAAATGCCAGAAAACAAACCGGCAAACCTAGGTTTCCTGTATTACCGACCACATGCGCAACACACAAGCGCCAATCCTTACGAGCGATCTTGAGTAACGCAATCGTCGCAATGGAAAAAACAATATGGACCAGTAGAGCCGCTAACGCCATGGCACCCAATGCACCGACAGAAACCGTTGAATTGGCCAGTGTATGAAACAAAAGCGCAGGCATCGATACGTTAATGACCAATGCGGTAACAAACGGGACGGGGAATTCTGGTCCTTTGTGAAACCAAGTAAGCCCTATCAGTGCCAGCACCATACTAGGGGCAAGTATGTTGACAATCTGCAGAGCTAATTCAGTCACGTAATAGGCACATTACACACAAGAGCAGACGAGTATACTGCGCCACGGGTTCGCGCGCCGACACCAGTCAAATGCCTGATCGGACACGAAAACCATCCACCCGTAGCAGCCGCTCAACTTTATCAGTGAGGCACAGCGTTATGCACTGGATCACACTAAAGCGACAGCACCAGCTTGCCGATGTGGACCAGTTACAAAAATCGTCAGCGCGTATCTGAACCAGCCTTGGCGGGTATGCCCGAGCACCCGCTTTTGCGGTGCTTCCCTGCAAAGAATTGCGCGTTGAGGATCAATATCCTTACCTGACGGCCGATACACACGGTATTGTTGAAACTCAGAGATACGGTTATCTATGGACATGAACGCTCTGCTCAAGCGTCTGGTTGATTTTGACGGGTCAGATCTGTATCTGTCCACTGGCGCACCTCCGAGCGCGAAATTCGCAGGTGAGCTGACAGCCCTTAGCGACACACCTTTTGAACGTGGTGAAGTTGAGGCGATTGCGCGCAACATCATGAACAGTGAGCAGTGTGAGGAATTTGACCGCGAACTGGAGATGAATCTGGCCATCGCACTGGAAGGTATAGGCAGATTTCGCCTGAACATCTTCAAACAACGCAATGAAGTTTCGCTGGTTGCACGGAACATACAAACCGAAATACCTCGTTTTGATGACTTGGGTTTGCCAGAAATACTCAAAGAGGTCATTACCGCTAAAAACGGACTGGTGCTATTCGTTGGTGGTACAGGCTCCGGTAAATCAACATCGTTAGCGGCGTTGATAGACCATAGAAACGCGTTCAAGGGCGGTCACATCATCACCATTGAAGATCCCGTCGAGTACGTGCACCCCCATAAAAAATGCATCGTTAATCAGCGCGAAGTCGGTGTTGATACCAATAGTTTTCATGCAGCATTGAAAAACACGCTCAGGCAAGCACCCGATGTCATTCTGATTGGTGAAATTCGTGATCGTGAAACCATGGAACATGCGGTAGCTTTTGCAGAGACCGGCCATCTCGCCATTTCAACTCTGCATGCAAACAACGCCAATCAGGCGCTCGACAGAATTATAAATTTTTTCCCCGAAGAACGAAAAGCCCAACTGCTGCATGATTTAGGTAACAACATCAGAGCTATTGTGTCTCAGCGACTCGTGCCTACGGTTGACGGTAAACGGTGTGCCGCCATCGAGATTCTGTTGGGCTCGCACACCATCAAGCAAATGATCATGAAAGATCAATTGTCTGACATCAAGGAAGCGATGTTGAAATCTGAAAACCTGGGTATGAAGACGTTTGACAGCGCACTTTTTGATTTGGCGAAGACCGGGCGTATCACAGAAGCGGAAGCGCTTAAGAACGCAGACTCAGAGAACAACCTTCGCCTTCGCTTCAAACTATCAGGCTCATCAAACAATGAGGATCAAAGCGATCTTCTGCTACGTGGCCAGCTTCCCAGCCAAGTGGCTGCAGCCAAAGGTGCTGATGAGGTAAAGCAACGAGACAGTGAGTCAGCGCGAAGCGAAGAAAACGCGGCAGATGCAGCAGCTACCAACAACATACACGCCGCCATGGCGCAGCAGATTGCCAGCCACAAAGCAGCAAATGATACAAACAGTGATGGGGGTAGTAGCACTAAACTGGAGGCTGCGGCACAAGCCTTCGAGCTTTCGTTAGAGATGGAGCCAGAGCCGGAGCCAGAAGTGGAAGATGAGACACAAGACTCCGAGCTAAAATTTGGCATGGGGCGAGTTGGTTAAAAGTATCTGAACAACTCAAAAAATCACACCACTTTTACTGCCATGGGCAGTAAAAGCGTGTTTCCAAACGAACTGCCACACACTATATCGCAAGGTACTCATGACGTAACTCTTCGTTCTCGAGCACGTCTTTGGCACTACCACTGAAAACAATTTCGCCGGTATCAAGAATAAGAGCTGAGTCGGAGAGCTTAAGGGCAGCAACTGCGTTCTGCTCCACCAATATTGTGGTGATACCCATACTCTTAACTTCGATAAGCGCTTTTTCAATGTCGTGGCGTACCACAGGCGCCAAGCCCTCATAAGGTTCGTCTAATAGTAACAATTTAATATCACGCGCCAGCGCTCGTCCAATCGCCAGCATTTGTTGCTCTCCACCTGACAAGGTAGTTCCTTCCTGCTTGCGACGCTCTTTCAGACGAGGAAACAAGCTGTATATTCGTTCGTAATCCCACCCTGAGTCGCCAGCGATCCGAGCTATATCAAGATTCTCCTCTACTGTAAGACCGGGTATAATGCGCCGATCTTCAGGAACCAACTGGATGCCTGCAAGCGCTGCTTCAAAATCTTTCTTGTCGTGAATTGATTCACCCTGCAAGTGGATCGTACCGCTACGCACTTCTGGATTATCAGCTCTTGCAATGGCACGCAATGTCGACGTCTTGCCAGCTCCATTACGGCCCAACAATGCCACTATTTCGCCCTCATTAACCGAGAACGATATATCTTGGACAATGTAGCTGTCGCCGTAATAGGCCTGTAATCCTTGTACCTGGAAGTAAGCAGACCCTGCGTCCGCTTTAATGGCGCCCGTCGTGGCATTCATTACACTTGCTCCTCGCCCAGATAGGCTTCCTTAACACGCGGATCCGCTTTCACCTCTTCAGGCGTTCCCTGACAGATTATTCTTCCACCCGCCAGGACTGTAATTCTGTCAGCAAGACTAAACACTACATGCATATCATGCTCAATGATGACTTTGGTCATACCGCCCGCTTTGATTTTTTTCAACAACTCGATAGTGGCGTTCGTATCATGCCTTGCCATCCCCGCTGTGGGCTCATCCAATAGTAATAGACGCGGTTTTTGTGCAAGTCCCATAGCCAGTTCCAGCCGCCGCTTATCGCCACGCGACAGACTGCCAGCTTCGCTGCCGATCAACGTGCCCAATCCAAGGTCTGTCAAAACTTCTTCGGCCTGCGCTTGTACGCCCTTCTCACTGGAGAAACGCTTAAACCATCGCAGTTTGAAAGCACCATCACGTTTAGCCAGTATGGGAATCATGACGTTTTCAAGTAGCGACAACTCAGGAAATATCTCCGGTGTCTGAAAAACGCGCACAACGCCTAGTTGATTAATCTCGTGGGGTTGCTTGCCTGTCAGGTTTTCACCGTCGAAAATAACATGCCCTGAATCAGGTCTCAATCGCCCTATACAAACATTGAGCAGGGTTGATTTTCCTGCCCCATTGGGACCGATGATGGCGTGGGTTTCACCTTCTCGCACCGACAAATCAATATCGCTCAGGGCGTGAAGACCCGCAAAACTCTTGTGCACATCAGCAACGTGCAAGACTGTGTTTTCCATGATCCCTCCCCTATGAGTGTTCGTTGGCGGTTGAAGATGAACCTGCAGCCGGCGCCTTATTTTTTTTCGACTTACCCGTCACAAGCAGCCCTAGTCGGCGCACGCCTTCCATGATGCCACCGGGTAGAAAAATGACCGTAACCATGAACAACAGACCCAGCGTCAGATGCCAGCCGCTACCGACAAATAATCCAGCAACATCGACCGCTACTGCTTGAATGCCATCCGGCAGGAAGTCGAATACCTGGTTTAGATTGGTTGAGTTGTACGCAGAGAAAATGTTCTCGAAGTACTTGATGAATGCAGCTCCAAGGAAAGGGCCTACCAAAGTTCCTACACCACCCAGAATGGTCATCAAAACGACCTCACCGGAAGCTGTCCACTGCATGCGTTCTGCACCAGCTAAAGGATCGGTGACTGCCATAAGCGCACCTGCAAGACCCGCATACATTCCGGAGATAATGAAGGCCCACAACAGATAGGGACGGGTGTTAAGACCGGTGTAGGCCATACGCGTCTGGTTTGATTTAATGCCTTTGAGCATCGTCCCAAAAGGCGAGCGAAAGATGCGGATAGAAATAAAGAACCCGATAATCAACACGACTGCGCAAAAGTAGAATCCAGGCATGCCACTCATCTTCAAACCAAATAGATTGGTAAACGGCAACGTTCTGGTGACTTCAATGCCTGCTATCCCATCGATCACGCGAGCATCAGACAGCGTCAATTGCAGACCCGTCTCACCATTGGTAATCGGTGTAAGTACGGAATAGGCCAGGTTGTAGGACATTTGTGCAAACGCCAACGTCAATATCGAGAAATAGATGCCCGAACGCCGCAGACTGATGTAACCGACCGCAAATGCAAATACTCCTGCGACAACAACACTCAGCATGATAGCCGGCAGTACATTCATCGTAAGCAGCTTGAAACTCCAAACGGCCGCATAGGAACCAATACCGAGGAACGCTGCGTGGCCAAACGACAAATAGCCGGTGAGTCCAAACAAAATATTGAAACCAATAGCGAACAAGCCAAAGATGGCAAATCGCTGCATGAGATCAGGGTAGTCAGCACCAAACGGGGCAAGCCACACTGGCATGCTCAACACAGCGATGGAGAAACCTGCGAACAGAATCCAGTCAGAAACGGCGGATAGTTTATTCATGAGTGTTCCCTAGTCTTCCATAATGCCTTTGCGACCCATCAGGCCACGAGGCCTGACCAGTAATACAATGACGGCCACAAGATAGATGATGATTTGATCAATGCCCGGAATGATGCTTTTGATCTCGTTCATCGACGCAAAGGACTGCAGTATGCCCAGCATAAAACCAGCAAGCACGGCACCTCCCAACGATCCCATCCCCCCAACGACTACCACCACAAAGGAGAGCACCAGAAAATCCATGCCCATATGATAGTCAGGCGGCAAGATTGGCGTGTACATGACCCCCGCAAGACCTGCCACAACCGATGCCAGTCCAAAGACGATGGTAAAGCGTCGTTGGATATCGATACCCAGCAAACCCACCATTTCTCGATCTTGCATGCCGGCCCGAACCACCATGCCGAATGTGGTGAACTGAAGGAAAGCGAAAACCCCTCCGATAACACTCAAAGAAAACCCGAGGTATATAAGTCGCCAGTAGGGGTAGACGATGTTGTCACCTAGCCCAAATACAGCGCCGATGTTGGCACTCCCGGACACAATATCAGGTGCGGATTGAGGTATTGGGTTGGCACCAAAATAATGTTTGATTATTTCCTGGATGATTATTGCCAGACCAAAAGTCACCAGGATCTGATCGGCGTGAGGGCGTTTGTAAAAATGCCGGATAAGACCACGCTCCATGATCAGACCTATCGCCAACATGATCGGTATTGCAAACAAAATAGCAAACGGCACCGAGTAGTCGACAATAAAGCCACCCACTACTGGAAATTTTGCTTCCAGTATTGGCACCTCTTTAAAAGCTTCAAAGAATGTAATGCTCTCATCTTTGACTTTGGTAGATATGGTCAGGATTTTTTCCAGCGTAACCGCGCAGAATGCCCCCAACATGAACAGAGCCCCATGGGCGAAATTAACCACCCCCAACGTGCCAAAAACAAGCGTCAGGCCGAGCGCAATAAGTGCGTAGGCACCGCCTTTGTCCAGGCCGTTCAAAACTTGTAATAGAAGTGCGTCCAAGAGCAAACCCCGTTTGGTCCAATGTCAATCATCAGGGAATACAAACCCGAGGGCTTGCCGCCAGCGAGGGCAATGCAAACCTGATTGATGATCGAAGTAGAATTTGAGAAGGCCTGAGCAACGCTGTGCTCAGGGCTTCAAGTGCGGCAACTGTTGAGACAACTCGCCAAAAATTGGCTACAGACTAACGAGTGCACGCTTGATACAAACAACAAACAAGGCGTTGCGTGGCTGATATTCGTCACACAACGCCTAAAAACAACTAGACGCCGTTGTTACACGTTCCCAAGTCACCACCTGCAAACATTTCGTGATCAACCGGGTATTCAACCTGAGCACGCGGTGTGACTTCCACGATCTCGAGAAGATCGAATTGTGAGGATGGGTTTTCCTTACCTTTAACCACCAACACATCTTTAAAGCACTGATGATCGCCAGCACGGTACTCAGTTGGGCCGTTGCCCAGGCCGTCGAACTTGTGTCCTTCCAATGAAGCCACTACCTCACAAGGCTCGAATGTACCCGCCCGTTCTACGGCATCTGCATACAGCAGTGTTTGTACATAACAAGTATGCGCAGCCTGTGAAGGTGGGAATCCGTATTCCTGACCGAATGATTTAACAAACGCCTGACTTCCTGCATCACTCAATGACCAGTGCCAGTTAGTGGAACCGAAGATGCCTTTGATGTTGTCGCCCGCGCCCTGCGCCATCAGACGTGAAAACAATGGAACGATGATCTGAAAATCCTTACCGTCTACTTGTCGATCCCTCAAGCCAAACTGAATGGCCTGTGTGAGCGAGTTGATCATGTCTTTGCCGTAGTGGTTCAGGATCAATGTATCAGCACCTGAGTTCAGTATTGGTGTGATGTACTGGCTGAAATCTCCAGCGCCTACCGGAGTAAGAACCTTTTGTGCTGTGGACCAACCGATGGACTCGGTTGAAGCCTGAATAGACTGCTCCTGAGTCCAGCCCCAGTTATAGTCAGCTGTCAGGTGATAAGCATTTCGCTCAGTGCCGTATGCGTTTTTCAGCACTGGGCCCAGTGCCGCACCTGACATGAATGCGTTGAAGAAATGGCGAAAACCATTGGCTTTCTTGTCTTTACCCGTGGTGTCGTTAGCGTGTGTCAGACCTGCCATGAAGATGACCCCAGCGTCCTGACACAAGCTCTGTACAGCAACCGCCACACCCGAAGAGGATCCGCCTGTCACCATAACAACGCCGTCTTTCTCGATCATGCGCTTGGCTGAAGCACGCGCCGCGTCACTTTTAGTCTGCGTGTCACCCGTAACGTACTCGACTTTCTTTCCGAGGATTCCATTGCCTTTGAGTGAACTTGGCTGCATGGTGTTCATCATGCCGCCGTCGCCTTCGCCGTTCAGATGCTTCACAGCGAGTTTGTAGGCACGCAGCTCATCTGCCCCTTCATCGGCGTAGGCGCCAGACTGAGGAACGTTGAAACCAAGTGTTACTGTGCTATTGCTGCCCGGATTGTTCAGATACTCGGCACCATAGGCGTGACGGGTAAAAAACAGAGGGGCACCCGCAATTGCGGTAGATGCGGCGCTGGCTTTAAGCACGTCACGACGTGACCATGCACTGGTGGTTTTTTTACTCATGTATTCACTCTCCGAAGTGTATTGACGTCCGTACCGGCTCTGTCGTGAAGCTGACTAATGCAGCCTTGGCGCTTGCAGACGTATTGTGCACTGCTCGGCGCTGCCATCAACATGCTGGTAGTTACTTGCGTTCGATATCGAATCCTAGCCATTGCTTACAAGTAATGAATCGCAATGAACAGGCTTATACTGAGTATAGAGAAAGTTAGCGTTTAATATAAAGCTCCGAATATTCTATATAAATCAAATAGTTAAAAATTACATGGATTATAGTGCGCAGGAATAACCGCGCATTCAAAGCAGCTGTTACGAAAAGTAACAGATAATTTCTTCCTCGATCGCAGATGTGACTCAAGCCATCACACTCTCGCGTGTCATGCAGCTCTACAAGTGATTTTCAACGCATCAGAAAGCCCGAAAGCCGTCCCAGTACACGTAATTCAAGATATGTTCGTCACAAACTCGCTTGAGCGCCCTTCGACCTAAAGCGACTTTTCGTATAGCCAGTGGTCAAGCACAGAGTGCGCATCATCGAGTCCACTTTTTTTCAGTGATGAAAAATCCTGGATAGTCGCCTCAACACCCGCCTGTTCAAGCTTGATCCGTGTATCGCGAAGAGAGCTAGCTGCCTGGCTGCGCGACAGCTTGTCCGATTTTGTCAGCAGAAGATGCAAATCAGATTGCCCTTGCTGCTGCAGTTCGATCAGTGTCCAGTCTGAATCAGTCAGCGGGTGTCGTATGTCCATCACCAAAACAAGCCCACGCAGGCAATCGCGTGAGATGAGGTAACGCGTCATTGATGCCTGCCATTGCTTCTGTTTGTCTTTGGAAACTTTTGCGTAACCGTAGCCCGGCAAATCAACCAGAAACTTCCCCTCACCCAGAGCAAAGTGATTGATAAGCTGCGTGCGTCCCGGAGTCTTGCTGGTTCTAGCAAGCTTGCCGTTGCGCGTGATCGTGTTGATTGCACTACTTTTACCGGCATTCGATCGACCCGCAAATGCCACCTCAACGACCGCTTCGGGGCAGTGATAGGGATCACTTGCGCTCTGTTCAAATTGAGCACCAAAATAGATCTTGTTCATAATCCTGGTACCAGGGAAATTTGAAGAGAGATGTGAGCTTGGGTGGGTATTGTTCGACGTAAAAGACAATTCACGAGGCTCAGATAGCCCTCTCACGCAAGGGCTAGCAACATAGCGTAAGGTAAAAAACCTCGATTCGGTGATTTCACTGATAGATCAGGCTAGAATCATGCAATCTTTTGCGAATAAAGCCGCGTACAGCCCATCACTCGTATCGCTATATTTGTCTGTTTTCTCATTTACCCATTCGGAGTTCTAATGAAAAATTGGTTAGTTGTCGCCCTTATGGCAGCCGCCTGGTTTGCAAGCCCTACCTTTGCCGAAGGCGATGCCGCAGCAGGTCAAGGCAAAGCCGCTGTCTGTTCCGCCTGCCATGGCGCCGATGGCAAGTCCATCCAGCCAGCCTACCCGAACCTGGCTGGTCAACACGCCAGCTATATCGCCAAGCAATTGACAGATTACCGCGACGGCGGCCGTGTCAACGCGCTGATGTCTGGCCAGGCCACTAACCTGTCTGATCAGGATATTCTCGACCTGTCTGCTTATTACGCTGAGATGCCGAAAATTGAAGGCGCAGCAATTGATGAGAACCTGACATTGGGTATGAACATCTACCGCGGTGGAATTACAGCAGCAGGCGTTCCATCCTGCGCAGCTTGCCATGGCCCAACTGGCATGGGTAACCCGGCAGCCGTATGGCCTGCATTGTCTGGACAGAACACCCAGTACACCGCTGACCAACTGCGCTACTTCCGATCTGGCGAACGAGCCAATGACCCTAACGCGATGATGCGCAATGTGGCCAAACGCATGACAGACGCTGAAATCGATGCCGTTGCAAACTACATCAGCGGTCTGCACGACGCTGCAACGGAGTAGTTCTATTTGATAGCTGAGCATCACTAATAGATAGGTGCTCAGCTAGGTTCTCCACACTGCTACGCCCTCGAGCCTTCTATTGGTGCGTGAGAGGCGACGATGCAAGACAACATTGTTTTCGTGCGCGAGGCTCCACCTTTTAAACCCCTCCCGAAAAACAAGCGATGGGACTTGGCTAACGCATCAGCTTCTGGTTGTCCAGATCGATAACCACAGGCTCATGGGTACGGCGGTAGTGCTCGTTCATTGTGCTGACGTTGTAGTAGCAGATACCGTCTTGCTCAACCGTGCCACGGCCTTCATGAATATGCCCGAAAATATGCGCCTTGGGGGCCACCGCTCTCACACGCTCGGCTAAATCGGGACAGCCTGTGTGCTCACCTTCACCGTTGGGCCTTAGCACTTGATCCATAATGCCAAGCGGTGGTCCGTGCGTAATCAACACATCCGTAGCCTCGGGAATCAAACGCCAATGAGCTTTGATAGGCTCCCCTGGGTCGCGCATAAACGACCAATCAAAAAAGCGCGGAGTGATCGGTGAACCCCAGAAATTAACCCCCCTCCACTGAATCCCTGAATCGTTCATCAGCTCCACACCGTGGTCTTCTGCAAACTGCTTGGTCTGGGCAGGCTCCTGCTCCATGAACGTGTCATGGTTACCGGCAATGCACAGAGTTTTTGCGAATCCTCGAGAACCCAGCCATTTCATGAATTCGTGTGTCTCTTCCCGCCGACCATGCGCGGACAGATCACCTGCGTGAATCAACACATCACCCTCCGGCAGGGCCAGACCCACGTGGTCACCGTGTGTATCACTGATGCAGACAAGCCTCATTGCACTCAATCCTCACGTCCATAACTGTATAGTCAACCCTCGCAGGGCCCGCAGCCTGTAGGCTACGATCTGATTTGCCGTGATCAGCCGTGCTTACTTAGCACGTTGACCAATTATCATTTCGACACGCAACAAGAATCCTTCAACCTGCCGGTAGCGTGTTGTCACCGGCCAAGCGACTGTAGGCCAAACCTCGTAAAAAAACCACGGCCGCCAAACATTGTGACGCCAACGAATCCGTACCTCATGCCCGCGGAATCTATCGCTGATCTCCGGACTTGTTGATGTATGGTAACTGGCACTACCTTCAAAAGCCAAGGACCTGCGTTCGCCAAAGGCCCAGTAAAATCCTGAAGTGTGCCCGATTATGGCGCCTTTTTGTCCATTTTCCCAACTAAAGTCTGTAAACGTGCGAAAAAATAGATGATCTCTTTCAAACAGTAACCGGCGAAAATCAAACGACAAACGATTTTCATAACCTGATTGTGCATAGTAGTAATAGCTGTTTGCAGCTCTGGCATCCCAGTTTTTATTCAAGTCCAGAGTGTAGCGCGTGTTCAGTCTTGTAAATAGCTGGTAATTACCGTCACGCCGGCGCAGCCCGATATCAATGTTGACATCGCTTTTCTCGCGCGCAGTACGAATAAAGCGCAATGCAGCTGACGCAGACTGTCGGTCTTGTGAGGGGTGAACGGCTGAGTCACCGCCCTCTTGTTGTTCGTCATTCTCAGTACTAATCAATAGCTTCAGCTTGCGCTCGGTTCTGGGCAACACAGCGCGAACTTTGACGGATGTATCCAGTTTGAAGCCTTCGCCATTAGCGCGAAGACCATCTATCCTGATTCGCGCCCAGCTGCCGTTACTCACGGCATCATCATTCGAGCCTGCATTACTGAAAAAGCCATCGACCCGCCCCATGAAACTATTAAAGTGCTCTGAGGCTTCGCGTTGCGCATCGTCAACGACAATAATAGAACGTCGAACTACGCCAAGCTTATCCCCATCGGGAATGGGCAAACGAGGTAGCGATTCAACACCTAGCGCAGGGGGTTTCTCAACATCAACGACAGCCTCATCCTGAGCCTGATCATCGGTCTGCTGCGCCATAGCATACGACGCACCCATCAGCAGCACGTTGCCTAGCAGCAGCGCAAAGAGACAATTAGGCATCGATGCAGGCAATCAATCTTTGCATGTCGCCTGGCGTGCCAATGGATATCCGCAGCCATTGTGACAAAGCAGGCTTATCCCAATATCGAACCAGCACGCCCGCCTCACTGAGCCGAGTGAATAGATGACCTGCTGCACCCGCCGGCGCCTTGGCAAAAACAAAGTTTGCAGCCGATGGCAACACCTCGAACCCGCGGTTTGTCAATTCGCTCACCGTCCACTCACGCGTATCGATAATGGTCTGTGTGGTGGTCCGGTAGTAAGCATCATCCGCAATAGAGGCAATACCTGCAGCCTGTGCCAAGGCATCAACGGGGTAGGAGTTGAACGAATTTTTCACTCGCTGCAGGCCATCGATAAGTGCCGCATCCCCAAAGGCAACACCGAGCCGCAACCCGGCTAGAGATCGGCCCTTGGAAAAAGTCTGACTGACAAGCAGGTTCGGATACTCGTGGACTAACGGAATAACGCTGGTTGCACCGAAGTCCGCGTATGCCTCATCCACCAGCATGACCTGCTCGGTGTGTCTGTCCAACAGACTTTTGACATCCTCGAACGATGTAGCAACAGCGGTAGGCGCATTTGGATTAGGAAATATAATACTGCCTTCATTCGGCAAGAAACGCTCGAGAGACAGCGAATAGTCCGCCTCAAGAGCAATAGTTTTCGGTTCAATACCGTATAGATCGCAATACACTGGGTAAAAACTGTAAGTGATATCTGGATATTGAAGCGCACGGCCATCCGTAAAGTAGGCTAGAAAGGCTAAAGCCAGAATTTCATCCGAACCATTGCCGACAAATACATTATCAAGCCCGACGCCATGATAGCTGGCCAAGGCACTTCGTAACTCTACCGATTCCGGGTCTGGATAGCGTCTAAGCTGATCACCGTTAACACGGCGAATAGCCTCCATGACATCCGGCGAGGGCGGATAGGGGTTTTCATTGGTATTGAGTTTGGTGATATCACCACCCGCACGTTGCTCTCCCGGGACGTAGGGCGTGAGGCGGTTGACGGTGTCGGTCCAGAATCGGGTCATGGGTTCAATTTTATGCCGCGCACATATCACGAGTGCAACCAGCAAGAGTGCTCTCGGATGGCTTAGGGGTCAGTAGCAGGAAACAGTATTTGCACAGCTTTTTATTCCAACGCAGCATTATCACTGCATTCTTATACATGCGTGCAGACAATTTTCATTATAAAAAATACAGATGATCGGCGCTGTTATTGTCAGCGTGCTTTGCACATATCATGTGTTAACTCACATAGTTTTCAATAATATCAACACGAACTGCAAATCAGCGTGTTGTTTTGTGTCTTTTAATCATGTTATTTTCAGATAACGCGTTTTTTTACGGTATCAGGATCATTCATGCTTAAGCCAGTCGGCTTATCTGGGCTTCTAACGCTACTCGCCACAGTCAGCCTATGGAGCACAAGCGCCCACACGCAAGACCCAGCCTTCATTGTGGTTCAATCAACGACCTCCACTCAAAACTCAGGCCTGTTTGACGAGATCCTGCCCAGATTCGAGCAAGCATCGGGCACGCAGGTACGAGTGGTCGCCGTAGGTACCGGGCAAGCCATCAAAAATGCCACCAATGGCGACGGGGATGTGCTGCTGGTTCACGCAAAAGAGGCAGAGGAACAATTTGTGGCCGATGGATGGGGAGTAGAGCGTTTCGATGTTATGTATAACGACTTTGTGCTTGTCGGACCTGCAGATGATCCTGCAAAAGTCAATGGAGCTGACGGTATTGTCGACGCACTCAAGGCCGTTGCAAACAGTGAAGCACCCTTCGTATCTCGAGGTGATGATTCAGGCACCCACAAAGCTGAATTAAAGCTCTGGCAGGCGGCAAGCATCGATGTTCAGGCAGCGTCCGGCAGCTGGTACCGGGAAACAGGTTCGGGCATGGGAGCGACACTGAATGTCGGGACGGCAACCGGCGCTTACGTGCTGACAGATCGAGCCACTTGGATTGCCTTTGGCAACAAGGGCGATTATCAGATTACATATCAAGGCGATGAACGACTTTTCAACCAGTACGGGATCATTCTGGTGAATCCCGACAAACACCCCGCTGTCCGGGCATCACGCGCCCAAGACTTTATCAACTGGCTTACTGGAGAAGAAGGTCAGAACGCCATTGCACAATTTCAGATCGACGGCCAACAACTGTTTTTTCCGAACGCAGCAGCGAAGTAAAAAAATCACGCAGGACGGCCTTGTGCGTCTCCTAGTAAACTGGCGTGTTATAGCGCACGGTTCCCAGCGCTGCGATATCGTAGCCACCCATCTCAGCAGCTCGGCGTCTGAACATATCGTTTTGCATAAAACGGTATAAAATCTGGAATGGCTCATCGAACCAGACTTTGCGCCACACAACTAGATCGAACCGCTCGTGTAGCAGCGGCACAAAACCCAGCTGTAGACGACGCGCCACCGACTCCAGCCCGAAGGCAACATCTGCAGATCCCTCAAACACCAACATGCCCAACTCATCCTCGGTTCGAGCACAGGGATTCACGTAGCTCATCGATTGGGCCAAGCCATCGCAACGCTCCAGTAAGGTCTTGAACAGCTGTTGACTTGCTGCGGTAGTCTGGCGCTGTGCAATTTGCAGCCCCTTCAAATCGTCTATCCCTTTTACTGTCTCAATTTGACTGGGGGCAACAATAAGCCCGCGGCTGCGCGACGCAAACTCCACCAATACTACGGACTGATGACCCAGACGATCCCGAACGCTAGCAACATTCCAGTCACCGTCCTCATGCAGGTGGGTGCCACACACCATGGCTTTCCCCTCAGCCATCTGCGAAAGCCCATCCTGACTACCATCGCAGAAACTGGCCAACCCACAGTGTGATTCGCGCAAAGCCCATTCGAGCAAAGGGTCGTGACTGCCAACCAGCGTCTCAGGATAGCGTGTGGCAACAGCCAGTTGCGGCCCTGAATGTGCGGCATGTATCCAGCGCAAGATTTCAGCGCGCGGAAACAACAACTTACCAACAACACGCACGCAGGGCACCTCTCCCGCTGATGCCATGTCGTAGACTTTACGTTCCTTTATTCGTAATAACTCAGCAAGCTCTCTGGTCGTAAGGTAGGACTCGTTAGATACGCTATTCATATGACGCAGCTTAACGGTAAAAAATCATAAGTCCACCGCTGTACAGCAACTCCACGTACCACTTGCGTGGACGGATAAGGCAACAGCGACTGACTTAGCTGACAACCATCAGAGTAAGAAAGCTCTCTTGCATGCATATGCCGTATATGCGAGATTACTAAGCTGTGAATCAAGTTAAGCACTGCGGTTATCAGTTTGCACATCGCGGGCAACACTTACACTGTTTGAGTAGCCCCACAAAATTAACGCAGCTGTAGTAAGTTCGGGGTTAGAAAGCACCTCCACAAGGATAATCTAATGATCAAATCGCACCGTTTTTCCAAAACTGCATTGGCTCTTGCCATGCTAGGCAGCTCAACAGGTGCCGCCTTTGCCGCGTGTGACATCGAAGCCGGTAATGTCAGCATCCTGTCGAATGATTTCCCAGCCCTGCAAGCTGTAGCCACAAGGGCTGAGCAATGTGCCGGCGACAATGTCACCGTCATTAAAAACCAGACCAGTGAGCACCGCAACATTCAGGTACCCGCGCTAACGGCCAGCCCTGCTGAGTATTCTGTTGCAGTCATCTCCAACAGCTCTATAGTGCCACTACTCAATGACGACCTGATTCAGCCTCTGGATGAGCTGGTCGAAAAATACGGCCAAAGCTTACAACCCAACCAGTTGATCCGAATTGATGGCAAGGTAATGGCCGTTGCATTCATGGCCAACGCCCAGCACCTTTGGTACCGAAAAGATCTGCTGGAACAGGCCGGTGTCGGTGAACCGCAAAGCTATGAAGATGTCATTGCTGCAGCCAAAGCACTACGCGAGCAAGGCATCATGGAAAATCCTGTGGCAGGCAACTTCAAAGCTGGTTGGGATCTGGGAACAGAGTTTGTCAATATGTACGCAGGCTTTGGTGGTGAGCTGTTCGAGTCTGGATCAGCTCAAGCTGCCATCAACAACGAGCAAGGCGTCAAATCCCTTGAGATGCTCAAAGAGCTTAGCGAATACATGAGCCCGGATTTTGTTACCTACAACTCCAATGAAGTGTCACCTTTGTGGGAGTCCGGCCAGGTTGCGATGTACAACGGCTGGGGTTCGCGGGCCGGTGCCATTATCGCAGCTGAAGGTAAAGCGGCCGACGAGGTAAAAGAAAACAGTGCGTTTGTCTCAGCGCCACTGGTTGGCAACGGTACGTTGCCAGCAACCTATTTGTGGTGGGATGGTTTTGCCATGGCCAAGAATATCAGTGCTGCGGATGCTGAGGCTTCTTTCAAGGCAATGATGCATGCATTGTCCCCTGACATTCTCGAAGACAATTCAGATCTGGCCGTGTGGTTGATCGAAGGCTATAAGCCAACGCCTGCCTCTACCGGTGTCATGGCTACTGTACAAGCCAAAGCCAAATCATTCCCTATGGCACCGTTCATGGGGCTTTTGCACACCGCATTGGGTGACAATCTTTCAGAGTATCTTCAGGGGCAGGAAAGCGCCGAGCAGGCACTGACTGATGCCACCAACGCCTACATTACGGCCGCCACTGAAGAAGGCTATCTGAAGTAGGCCTCAGCCCTGGGCAAGGCTTATGAAGCACTCGCATTTTCTAGCGTTCATGGCACCCTCTCTGATTGTGATGCTGCTGTTTATTGCCTTGCCCATTGGCTCTGTTGCCTATCAGTCCTTGTTCGTTGAACACGAACAAGTTCTGGTAGAGGTCGAGAACTGCGGGCCCTTCGGTTGTGAAACCGAGGCCCGCGTAGACAATGCAGCCATGGCGGAACTGCAAGAGACTAAGCCCATGGGCCGCTTCAACGGCATCGGCACCTATCTCAACGCCACGCATCTGGCGGGTAACGAAATCAAGGCAATTTGGGCAAACAGCAGCTCTATCGGTGATGCGCTCTCAGGCATTTCCAACTTGCCGTTCTACAAGGCGCTTATCTTCACACTGGCCTATACCTTCATCGTTACGCCACTGTGCATCATCCTGGGGTTTCTGGTGGCAGTGTGTGTCAACACCCTGCCCAACCTGTTCAAAGGGCCGGTCATTTTCTTCTCTTTACTGCCAATGATCGTTACCCCTATCATCGGCTCGCTGGTGCTGTTCTGGATGATTGATGCGCGCGGTGTCATTGGAGCTAACCTGCAACTTTTATTCAACGATCCACAGTTGTCACTAAAAGCGTCTCCCACGCTTACCTGGATAACGCTTTTTGTCTATGGCGTCTGGCATTCCATACCGTTCAGTTTTGTTGTGTTCTACGCAGGCCTTCAGACAGTGCCACAGGACACTCTCGAGTCTTCCATGGTGGATGGTGCAACACGCTGGCAGCGTATCCGTTACGTGGTCATTCCATACCTGATGCCATTAGCCGTATTCATTGCTCTGATGCAGTTGATGGATAATTTTCGTGTCTTTGAACCGATTGTCGGCTTTAGCGCACAGGCCAACGCCACATCGCTGAGCTACCAGATATACAACGATCTTCGCGGTGGTGATTCACCACTGTATGGCTCGGCAGCCACCACATCTATGTTGACCATATTTGGTGTGATTATCCTGCTTACGCCAGTGCTTATTCGCACGTGGCATGATTTCACGCGCAAGACATAACACAAGTCTGACCCCTGAATGAAATTCTTGCTCATTGCGTACCATCGCTTTGCACTAACCACTCGTTTTGCGTCGATTGAGGACCTACTGTATGGCTAGTCGTACCCGGGAACAATCGATTCCGCTACGCACCTTGTGTATTGGCGTTGTCGCTGTATGGATCATCATGGCGGCTTTTCCCTTCCTGTGGACAGCGTGGGGCTCGTTTAAAGTAGAGCCCGATTTCATGTCCCGCATAAACTGGATAAACGCGCTCACAGGGCCTCGCACCATAGAGCAGACAGGCAGCGCATTTAGCAATTCTGCCTACCACGGCGCGTGGGTCGATCAG
This sequence comes from Granulosicoccus sp., assembly GCA_023301795.1. Taxonomy (GTDB): domain Bacteria; phylum Pseudomonadota; class Gammaproteobacteria; order Granulosicoccales; family Granulosicoccaceae; genus Granulosicoccus. The sequence goes on along the minus strand of JALZVU010000008.1, from coordinate 129,261 downwards.
GGGTTCTGGCAGGCTGCCCTCAATACTGCCATCGTAACGGTATCCGTTGTTGTGCTCTCATTGACCATCGCCACACTGGGAGGCTACGCGCTGGCCCGATCAGGATTCAAGTACGCCTACTGGCTCCTTATCATCGCCTTGGTCTTTCGCGCCATGCCGCACATCACTCTGGTATCAGGCTACCTGCTACCGTTTTTTGAATTAAATATCTGGGGCTATCTCCCCACCAGTATCATCGTACTGGTAGCCATTAACCAGCCTTTCACTTTGTGGATGCTGCATGCTTTCTTCCTGACCATACCCAAAGATCTGGATGAAAGCGCCATGGTTGATGGCTGCACCCGGTTTCAGGCTTTTCGGCTGGCTGTCATGCCAGTTATGTGGCCGGGCATTGTCACAACGGGGCTGTTCAGTTTCCTGCTTGCGTACAACGATTTTACCGTTACCACCCTCCTGCTTAGTCAGGACAATCAGACAATGGTACCTAAGATAGCGAGCTTTCTGGGTTCAACACAAACTGAGGGCAACGTTATGTTTGCAGTAGCCTCTGTGGTCATGGCCATCATCCCATTGTTTATTCTGATCCTGATTTTCCAACGGCAGATCGTTAGTGGTCTGACTGCTGGCGCCGTAAAAGGATAATCAAAAGAGATACCCATGGCCGATCTGAATCTTAAAAATGTCTGCAAACGCTGGGGCGCAACGACAGGTGTTGATAACTTCAACCTGCACATCGCTGATCAGGAGTTTCTTGTCTTGCTGGGCCCTTCGGGATGTGGCAAATCCACGATGATGAGAATGATCGCGGGACTGGAGGATGTCACTGAGGGTGAAATCTGGCTGGGAGGGCGCATGGTGAACGATCTCGAACCAAAGGATCGCGATGTTGCCATGGTATTCCAGAGCTATGGCCTATACCCCAACCTGTCCGTGTACGAGAATATCCGCTTTCCACTAAAAGTGCGCAAGGTAGATCCCAAGACACATCATGAGCGCGTTATGCGTGCCGCCGAAATGGTCGAACTAACCGAGTTACTGGACAGACGGCCAGCAGCTTTATCAGGGGGTCAACGTCAGCGCGTTGCATTAGGCCGTGCCATTGTGCGAAAACCCACGGTGTTTTTGATGGACGAGCCACTGTCGAATCTGGATGCCAAATTGCGAGTATCCACCCGCGCTCAAATCAAGAATCTTCAACATCGACTTAAGACCACCACGGTGTATGTGACTCACGATCAAATTGAAGCCATGACATTGGCTGATCGTGTTGTGGTCATGAGCGACGGCCATATCCAGCAAGTGGGCACACCTACTGACATCTACGATATACCTGCCAACACGTTTGTCGCCGGTTTCATCGGCAACCCCGCCATGAACCTTGTGGAAGGGCATGTGTCATCGGGAGTTTTTGAAGGGCACAATTTGCGTGTGGAAGGTTTGCAGAGCGCGCATTCAGGACCTGTCACGCTGGGATTTCGCGCCGAGGATGTTGGCATCACAGATCAGACCGGGCAGCTGTCCGCGCCCATCTACTCTATCGAGCTTCTGGGCGAAGCCTCAATGATCAGCTATCGTCTGGGCGATGCATTGGTGTCAGTCAGAGCCTCTAAGGATTTCAGGGCGGAAATCGGGAGTATCGTAAATGTGCAGATAACGCCTCAGATTTGCCATCTGTTTGATACCAGCACAACACAACGGATCGACTAGCGTCAGCCGTTTACCCCTACACATGATCCAAAGGTTGAGTAACTACTAATGAGTCCAGACGAAATGGACAAACGCATTGTGCGATACGGTGAATTGAAACCCTGCACAACTGCGTTTATTGATGCGCATACACCAGGTTCTAACCAAAAAGAGAACTTCACCATTGTTGGTGGTGGCGTTTCAGAGAGTGCTGATCAGCACGTACACATTGAGGATACGCCAGGTTTCAATATTGGAGCTGCAGGGCAGCCGCCCAAATGCCGCAACTCCATGCACTCACATAGCACTGCCGAGGTGTTCTTTGTACTCAGCGGGCGATGGCGTTTTTTTTGGGGCCGATGGGGAACAGCAGGCGAAGTGGTTCTTGAAGAAGGCGACATCATCAACATTCCTACCGGAATATTCCGTGGCTTTGAAAACATCGGCACCGACTACCATATGGTGATGGCCATCCTCGGTGGCGATGATGCAGGCGGTGGCGTGCAATGGGCACCTCAGGTAATAGAGGATGCGAGCGAACACGGACTGATACTGGGCAAAAACGGAAAACTCTACGATACAAAATCAGGACAGGTACTGCCTGAGGGTGTCGAACCGATGCCGCTTCTTGATGACACCGAACTCAAGCAATACCCCGAACTCAGCACCCGCGATGTGGTACCTGGATTTGTAGCACGATACTGGGATTTGATGGCAATGGCTGACTCTCAACCTTGCAAGGTTATTGGCGAGGAAGCGGTGCTCAAAGACAAACCCGGATTTGAGATTGATCTGATTCGCCGTGGTTCGATAACGTCTGAACCCTATAAAAGTGACAAACACGAAGTGTTGATGGTCATGCGCGGGCACTGGCGTCTTGGATGGACGTCGCAGGGCTGTCAGCATGAACGGCTTCTGGCACCAGGTGACACCTGCGCCGTACCCCCAGAGCTAACCCACAGCCTTGAAGCGACCATGATGGGCGAGGCTAGTATTTACCGGGTGCGAAATACTCACGATCCCGCTGGCGCAACGCATTGGCTATAGCATGGCAGCTATGGCCCTGCCTTAGCCCGAAGCCAATAGCCAATAGCCAATAGCCAATAGCCAATAGCCAATGTTGGCACATAACCCGCTTTATTAATCGCGAGTTGTTGTAACTGCGTAGCTCAACGTCAACAATATTTACATACGCAACAATTACCTTCACGTATTGGCATGGTAGGCAAACGAAAAATCGGCTGGCTTTATCTTCTCATCCTGTGGGCACTGATTAGTGTGTTGGCATGGCCTGCCTACATTATGTGCAGCACGGCGCTGGCTTTTTACGGTGGTGAAGGCTGGCAGTTGGATGCCTGGAATTCGCTGCCGTTCAGCGAGCTGGTACGTCACTTTACTAGCGGTTACGCGGCCAGCGCTGTTTTCGCTGCGCCAGTTGGTCTGGTAGCGGTTGCAGATTATCTTTTACTCTCGCGCTACAAAGCCACCTGGCTGATAGGTGGAATATTTCTACCGCTCACGGGAATGGCTATTGCGTTTGCATTTTATAAACAGCCAGCTGCGGCACTACCTGCGCTGGCAGCCACCGGTGTGGTGTTAGCAATCATTCATCGATCGATAGACATCATCGCGGGTAGCGATAGCCGAGGCAGACTGCGATGAGAGAGAGTAACCCGTATCATCCACACTGCAATTACAGTAAATCGTCAAGGCAGATATTCAAAACACTGCGCTACGCAACCGCTATTGTTTGCACGCTGAGCGCAGCCCAATTATCGGCACAATCAACTGAAGCCATTCTCATAGGTGGTGGCAGTGATGTGCATGATTCGCATGTGCGTTTTGAAGACTCGCTCATCTGGATAAGAAGCGTTCTAAGCGATCAAAACGTATCTTCTACTGCGTATTTCAACGACGGCGACAACGGATATCCAGACGTTAGTGTTGCGAGTGACGATTCGGTTCGTCAACGACAAGCACTGTCAATGGTGTTTGACGACTCATACAAGCAGATGCTCAGCTTTCGTAACCATCGTTTGAACAATGTTAGTGGTGGAACGGGGATCGACGTGTTGGAGCCTGCGATAAGCGCTAAATTGACCGATAAGTCCATCAATCAGCTCTTGATCGTAAATTCAGGTCTGGGCGCGTATCCAGGTGGCTCCGAAGAGCTTGCCTCCATACCGTTGTGGAATGACAGCCAGCTTAATGTACGCCAACTTCACCAGTGGGCGCACAGTGGCAATATGCCAGTGCGCTTTGTGCTGTCACAAAGCCACTCGGGTGGCTTTCACAGGCTCGCTTATAAACATCCATCGCGCGGGCTAGAACTTGGCTCGCAAACACATTGCGGCTTTACTGCCAGCTCCACCTACGGCACGAGTGAGACAAGCATTAAACATCCGAGCAAGAGCGAGCAGCATGACTATGCGTCGTATTTTTTCTCAGCACTGGCAGGGTATGAATACGACGGCGAGATCATCAACCGATTTGCAGATCAAGACGATGATGGTCGAACCAGCCTGCGCGAAGCGCACATGTTCGCATTGCTCGAAGGCAAGAGCATTGATCTTCCACTGTCCACCAGCGAAGACTATCTGTTACGTTGGCAGCCTTGGTACTTGCGCTGGCAGCCTGCACAAAAAACACTACCCAATAATGAATACACACGTATTTTTCGGGATGTAGCCAGTCAAATGCGTATTGCACTCACCGATAATGTGGCTAAAGATATACGCAATCGCCAAAACCATCTGCTGCGAGAATTGAAAGATCAACAACAGTTGTACACCAAACAATTGGGCTCTATCGCACAACTGCAGGCAACACTTCAATCGCAGGCGTATGCACAATGGCCTCAGCTAAACGCACCGTATACCCAAGGGTATGAGTCGCTAGTGAACTCTGGACAGATACCCGCTATCAATAGGTTTCTGGAAAACACTCAACCCCAGTACACAACTTTGCTTGAACTGATCGACGCCGCCAGGCAATCACACCTTGCCAATGTGCTCAAGCGTCGGGAAATTGCCCAGCACGAAAAACTGATTCAGCTTCGCCATCTTGCTCTGCTAAAGGGACAGCTGTTAGAAAATGGCAGTGCTGCACAAATCAGGGACTATCGTTCACTAGTCAGTTGTGAAGAAGCACCATTGCACGTAGCACAAGACAATATATAGCGTTTTATCATATAGCGTTTTATCGCCTCACCTGACTTTCGTAGTCAGGGGCGTTTGGTTAGTGCACAGCATTACCTTTTCTCGGACAGTCTATTTCAAAGCAGGCTTCTAAGCAGTCACACCCTGCCAGTCCGAAGAGGGTTCGAAACGACCAATAGTCTCACCGCGTGAGTTATTGATCGATGGCATGAAGTACTCGCTAAGCTGTTGCGCCTTGTCTGAAGGCATGACCCCCAGAGCGTTCAACACAGCACCTAATGCCACACGCGCAGCACCATCGTGTCCATCATCTATTTTCAGCGCAATACCTAAACCATGCTCGGGTACCACGGCAGTGTAGACGCCAGCAGCTCCCACTTTAACGAGGATGCCAGGGGCAAGAATCTCCATCAGTGAGGTGCACAGACGCTCTTTGCCGGCAACCAGATACGCTTGCTCGGTTACCGCTGCATGAATTCTTTCCACAGCAGCACGACGTTGACCCTCAAATCGCGCAACATCGCCAAAACGCGCCATGGCAAGCGCAATACGCTGTAAAGGCATGGCAACCGATGGAATGGCACAGCCGTCATATCCCCAAGGCAATTGACTAACGCGGGTGTTACTCAAACTTTCCAACACTTCAAACCAGCGTTTTTGGGCCGCGTGGTTATACAGTCGGTAATTTTGAGTTTGTTCACCCGCTTGCTTGCAGGTAGATAAAAAACCCAGATGCTTACCAGAACAGTTGTGGTGCACACGCTGCGGCCCGCGCCCCTCGGCCATCAACTCAAACTGAGTCTCCTTATGCAGGGGTAGCTCGGCGCCGCACTCCAGATCATCATGATTACAGCCAATGCGTTCAAGCCAGTCTTGCGCAAGGCCTGCATGAATAGGCTCACCATTGTGCGACGCACAGGCCAATGCAACATGTCGCTCATCGAGGCCAAATGCCTCCACGGCACCCGATTCAACAAACGGAATGGCTTGCAGAAACTTGATCGCAGAGCGAGGAAACACCGCTCGCTGGATGTCGCCAAGCGAGGAGAACACACGACCAGAGTTTTCCACAACCGCCACGGCGCCGCGGTATCGGCATTCAATGGCGTTGCCTCGCCACTGGTTGACCAGTACCGGATTCATGCAACACCTACGGCGCGACGTAACTGCTCAAGAAATGGACGGCTATGTTCGCGTGCTTTCAATGCGCCCTGCGCAAGCACCGCATCAATCTGAGCAGGATTTGCCATTAGTTCATCGTAACGTTCTCGCGGCTCTGACAGTACCCCGTCCACCAACTCGAACAATTGTTGTTTAGCCTCCCCCCACGCTATTCCTTGTGCATAAGCCTCTGCCAAAGCAGCGCATTGCTCATCGCTAGCGAAAGCCTTGTAAATGTCGAAGACCGTATTGCCATCCGGATCTTTAGGCTCGCCCGGCTCCTGGGAATTGGTTTTGATTTTCATGATCGACTTGCGCAGCTTTTTGGACGATTCAAACAAAGGAATTGTGTTGCCATAGCTTTTGCTCATCTTGCGTCCATCCAGGCCCTGTAGCACCGAGCCCCGCTCGTCGACCACCACCTGCGGTAGCACCAAGTGTTCTCCATAATGGTGATTGAACCGTTGGGCGATATCACGCGCCATCTCCAGATGCTGAACCTGATCCCGGCCAACCGGTACGTGAGTCGCCTTGAACATCAGGATATCTGCACTCATCAGTATCGGGTAACCGAATAAGCCCATGGTAATGCCTTTGTCAGGATCACTCGCGCCGTTGTCCAGATTGTCCTGCACCACGGCCTTGTAAGCATGGGCACGATTCATCAGCCCCTTGGCTGTCAGGCAGGTCAGTATCCACGTCAGTTCGGGAATTTCGGGGATATCTGATTGTCTATAGAACGTAGAGTGTTCAGTATCCAGACCCAATGCTAGCCAGGCCGCCGATATTTCCAGCCGCGACTGTCGCAACAGTGCAGGATCCTGATTCTTAATCAGTGCGTGATAATCCGCAAGAAAGTAGAATCCCTCTTGCTCATGGTTATGACTGGCTTCTACCGCTGGACGGATGGCACCGACGTAGTTCCCCAGATGGGGCGTGCCCGACGTGGTAATGCCGGTTAACCAAGTTTGTTTTGACATGAAAAAGTGATCTATGCTCTGGCCCGACCAGACTGGCCAGGCGATCCGGAGCGTACGATTTTGTGCAAATGCTTAAGTAACGTACGCCCACTCGCGATTGTAACAAGCCCAGACCTCCTCTTGCGTATGTCCGAATTATCCAGATATGAATAAACCAGCTCAAGCTCTTTTGAAGGGCCTCCCATCGCTAGCGCAGCTTCTAGCTCTGTCAGTGTTGCTGAGCACATCCCTTTCAGCTGCGGCTCAAACACAAAGCGATCTGCTGATCGTTTTGGATGAAGATGGTATCGGCTACACCGCACAACAAACCGTGTTCGCTGACGATGATCTTATTGTCATCACACTGCCAGAGAACCGAACCACATTGACCACCATCTTCTCAGGCTCTGGCAGTGCGTTATACAGGCGCGCGCACGAAACTGAGCCTGACAAGCTGACACTGGTATCGGGCAACGTGCTGACACGATTTAGACATCGCTTTACCGGCCCATCCGAACCTACGGCGGCTGAGGATCCCGCCAACACCGAACAGGCGGTCCAACTCAGCGCAACAATCGCTCAATTCAAGACCACAATGACAAACGACGAATCCCTGAACTACCGGATCACGTGGGTGTTGCCATCCAATGCTGAAATTTTGGACTACACCGCGCTTCCAGGCTTGCAGGCTGAGAATTCGGATGGATGGACTCAACAGGCAAACACTCTTACGTACGCCCAAACCGGTGGCTTCCCGACGCAAATGAGCATCAACTATCGCGTTCATCAACCTCAGGGATCAAGTAATGATGCGTGCCTTGAAGCGATCGGCCCCTCCGAATGGTGCTCTCCAGACACAGATGCTGATCAGGTCCCGGATTATCGCGACCTTTGCGTTGTTCCTGAGAACAGCGACCAGCCAATAACCGAAACACAGGGGAACGAGTCCACCCTCCTGACCGACGGTACAGGCATTAGTGGGGCTGGCCCATCACGTCTGAGCGCTGACAGCTCGCTGGGATGCTCAGACGATGCATTGGTGGAACTGCCGGACATACAATTTGCAAGTGGGCAAACCTACCTCGACGCAAAAGCACGCGTGATACTGGACAAGGTAGCCATTGCCTTGCAACGCACGCCAGACAAGCTTTTTCGCGTTGCAACCCATACAGACAACGCGGGGTATGTCAGCAACAATCAGCTTTTGTCAGAGAATCGTGCTGACGCAATCAGGCATTACCTGATGCTGCGCGGCGTGGGTCCCAATCAGGTTCAGGCACGGGGCTATGGTGAAACCAGCCCGGCGCATGACAATCGCACAGCAGCCGGACGCCGTGCCAACCGGCGCGTGGAGCTACACCAGCTTAACTAGGCAGACAAGAGGATGAGGCTTGCTGTGGTGAACTGCGAGCATTGGCTTGTCAGTGCTGAACAGGCGATGGCGTACTAAGGTCGCTAATATCACCGATATACACAAACAGAGCAACGTGAGCCTGAGCATCAGCTTGCTTCAATTCCATACTGGCGGCGGTGAAACGCTTGACCTGCTCATCATGATCTCTTAACAAATTGGCCAGTAATGCCTGCTCCCGCTGACTGGGCTCAAGATTATAATTTTTCTTCTTGTTGGCCAGAATTTCCAATAAGTCAAAGTGCCGTCGCTTGGTGGTTTCCATTGCATTATAAGCCTGCCAGGCATTGGCGGCCACATCGGCAAGGAAACCGTCGGGGCGTTCTATTGCCTGACGTACAGGCTGTGTTGAATTTGTCATACGCAGTAGTGTATCGCGGGGGTCAATCTTGTACACGCCCTTCCCGCGGACGCGTTGATATGCCACACTACTACTAAAGCCCCAGAGACAAAAGCAGATATCGGCCAAGTTGCCAGACATCAGACATGCTCACTCGATACGGCCGCCAGCGCAGCAGCTGTCGACCTTGGGTATGCCACTGCCAGCTAATGCGCCAACAAACACACCCGGTGCCGAAAAGGAAGCTCTTCCGGGATTAGATACGTATGGACAACATTACAGGAATTCGCACAGTCAACAGACTCTCACAAGGTTCGTGCTAGGCGTTCCAACAACCAGAGACACCGACTATCGTCCATCATGGGTAAACAAGACCGCCAAGAACTCGAGAAGGTACGCAGGATCAATCAGGCACTTGTTGATCGCTCGACCGACTCGCAGGGGCGTGACAACTTCTCTCGCGTTCGAACCGGCATCGGACTGGAAGAGCAGGTGCGCCAACGCACCTATGAGCTCACCAGTACGCTATCAGACCTGCAGCGTTCAAATCGCCAGCTGATAACAGCCAAGGAGACTGCCGAGCAGGCGAATAATTCAAAAACACGATTTCTGGCGGCTGCCAGCCACGATGTCTTGCAACCTCTGAATGCAGCTCTGCTGCTGATGTCCACCCTCACAACCGTGCAAGGCAACGATGAAGGCAAAAAGCTGTGCCGACAGGTTGAGCGTTCTCTTGAAACAATGGATACGCTTTTGCGCAATCTGCTCTATATGTCACGACTGGATGCCGGAGATGTGAAACCTCACTTTCAGACAGTGTCGCTAGATCGCCTTTTTGACTCCATTGCCTCAGACTTTGAGCCTATTGCTCAGGTCAGGAACCTTGATCTGCGCGTGCGCAGAAGCGGATTACACGTCTGGTCTGACCCCACCATGCTGCGCCGCACCATCCAGAATATTGTGGCCAACGCACTGCGCTACACCAAGAAAGGCGGTGCCTTGCTAGTAGCAGGCAAACGTGGCGGCGAAGTTCATGTGCGCATAGCTGACACTGGCGTCGGTATTGATCGCGCGCGCTTTAAAGATATTTTCATCGAATTCCAGCGCTGCGCACAAGGTCAGGATGATCTTGATGGCTCGTCGGCTGGAATGGGACTGGGCCTGGCTATTGTGGAAAGAATGATTCACACGTTAAATCATTCACTAAGCCTGAACTCGCGTGTCGGATATGGTTCGTGTTTCAGCCTGCGACTTCCCCATACCGAAGCACCCGAGCAAGTGCCCCAGCCTACCGTCAACAGTTATCGACATCATGAAAAACTATCGGGTATCAAATTGGCTGGCGCAAATATTCTGATCATCGAGAACGATCTTGCTGCTTTACAAGCCATGGAGGCACTGTTGGGTCAATGGGGATGCAATCTTCGCCTGGCAAGCTCCACTCGCGAAGCCATGAGCGCACTGAGCATTGATCAGGCATGGAATCCCGATATCATCATCGCCGATCAACATCTCAACAATGACGAGCGCGGCACATCGGTCGTTCGCATCCTTCGTCAGCTGATCGGCAGGCAGATTCCAGCGGTTATTGTCACCGCTGACCCATCAGAGCGTTTATGGAAAATGGCTGATCAGGGGCAGTTCGAAGTCATGCAAAAACCTGTCAAACCTGCACAACTACGAGCCTTGCTAACTCACCTGAGATCACGCTCGTTTGAGTTGTCGGCTTAATAAACCCACTGTAAAACAGCGTTTATGCGGTTCAACCAAGCACGTGACAACGTGCTGGTCGCTGCAGCGATAAAGCCGGTTGTTATTTTAAAAACCGCTTTTCCATATCAAAGAGCTCATCCTGATCAAGCTTTGATACTTCTATAACAGCCTGGGTGCGGCTGTGCACATGTAGTTTGCGAAGAATTTCGGACACGTGCTTTTTGACAGTGGTTGCACCAACGTCCAACTCATAGGCAATCTGTTTGTTAAGCAAACCCTCTCGCAACATGAACAATACACGCAACTGTTGTGGCGTCAGACTTAACAGTCTTTCGATTATGTCGCTTTTAGCAGCGGCACTATCAGACGAACCCTGACTCTCCAACCCTTCAGGCACATAGACATCACCTGCCATTACTGCATCTATTGCAGTTGCCAGCACATCCCGCCCCAGCGACTTAGGCAGAAACCCAGCGGCACCGTATGTGATTGCCTCGTCGACGATCTGTTCGTTTTCAAGACCCGACACCACCAGCACTGGCAATCTCGGATGCAGGGTACGCAACTTTAACAAGCCTTCAAAACCACTGACACCGGGTATGTTCAGATCGAGTAGTGCGATATCGTAGTCTCGATCGGATTCGAGCACACTGATGGCGTCTTCGACGTTGCTCACCTCGCGTGAGCGAACAGTCGGATAGGCCAATGATACGGCTGAACTCAGTGCTTCTCTGAATAACGGATGATCATCGATGATCAGAACTTGCGACAGGTCGGTCATGGTTGCAGGATATTGAATAGACGTTAACCCGTTCATCCTACCTTTGTCATGGCCATAGCGCTATGCCTCCAGCCCTACATTCGCAGGCTTCGAGTCAATAAAAAAGGGCAGGCCTCTCGAGCTACCCTTGGAATCGAAAAAAACGCTCAATATGTCGCCTTTTTCGCTAACAGATTGTGTCCAGCCAAGACTATTCGTTAAAGCGATGTGCGTTTGACGAATAGTCAGGCCAGATAGAGCTGCACGTGGCGTACAGCCCTGTTCTTCTCGCGTATTACTTAGATGCAAGACCTTCAGGCACTTTGAAAACCCACACAGATCCACCCTGATTCAGGTAACTGACAACCTTGGCAACTTCTCCACCCCAAAGCGGTACTGCACCACCCCAACCTGTAACGATAGCGACATACTGCTCACCATCCTGTTCCCATGTAATCGGCGACGATACGATGCCAGTACCGGTCTGGAATTTCCAGAGCTCTTCTCCGGTCTCGTCATCAAATGCCTTGAGAAAACCTTCGGGTGTTCCAGTAAATACCAGACCACCACCGGTTGTCATCACGCCACCCCAGAGAGGCGCTTTGTTCTTGTATTCCCACTTGATTTCGCCCGTGGCAGGATCCATCGCCTTCAATGAACCAATGTAGTCGTCGAAGATAGGCTTGATGGTGAAACCTGCACCCAAGTAGGCGGCGCCTTTCTTGTAAGTTACAGGCTCGTTCCAGATATCCATAGCCCACTCGTTAGAAGGGATATAGAAGTTTGAGGTGTCTGGAGAGTACGCCATAGGCATCCAGTTCTTGCCGCCCAGAAAGCTTGGGATGGCCATGACTGACTTACCTTTTTTACCATCAGCAGACTCTGCAGGATTGCCTGGGCGGTTCTCAGGAATTTCTATAGGTCGACCGTTTTCGTCGATACCTGATGCCCAGTTGATGTTCTGGACAAACGGGTCAGCCGAGATAAATTCGCCATTGGTTCTGTCCAGTACATAGAAAAAACCGTTTCTGTCAGCGGTAGCACCGGCCTTGATAGTCTCGCCATCCTTCTCCATATCGAAAGAGATGAACTCGTTAACGCCATCGTAGTCCCAGCCGTCGTGCGGCGTGGTTTGAAATGCCCACTGTACTTCGCCATTTTCAGGGTTAATAGCAATACGCGATGCGGTCCACTTGTTATCACCGGGACGCAGATGCGAATTCCAGGGTGCCGGATTACTGGTACCGAAATAGGCAAGTTTCTCACCCGGATCATAGGTTCCGCCCAACCAGACAGCGCCGCCGCCATTCTTCCATTGATCGCCTGCCCACGACTCATTAACAGTACCTGTCATGGTGGAATCTTCGCCCTTGTACTGGCCCATGTGGCCTTCGATGGTAGGACGCTTCCAGATCAGCTCGCCGGTATCAGGATGACGCGCTTCAACTGCGCCAACAATGCCGAATTCGCCACCGGAGTTTCCGGTAAGAATCAGTGGACCGTGAGTCTCTGTAGGTACGATAAGCGGTGCTGCCGTATACGAATAGCCTGCTTCGTAGTCGCCGATAGTTTTACGCCAGATAACTTTGCCAGTCTTGGCATCAAGCGCTACGATCTTGGCATCCAGCGTACCGAAGAATACCTTGTCGCCAAGAATGGCAGCACCACGGTTGACAACATCACAACAAGGCAAGATGCCCTCGGGCAAACGTGCATCGTACTGCCAGAGTTCTTCACCAGAAGCTACGTCGATAGCCCACATTCGGCTGTAAGAACCTGTGACATACATAACGCCATCTTTAATTAGTGGCTGTGATTCCTGGCCCCGCTGCTTCTCGCCGCCGAATGAGAAAGACCATACGGGGTAGAGGTTCTTGATGTTGTCCTTGTTCAGAATATCAAGAGGACTATAGCGATGGCCGCGTGGGCCCAAACCGTTGGATACCACATCATCAACAGTGGCTTGGTCATTCATGATGTCTTCAATCGTGACATCCAGTGCACTGGCGGAACCGGCAAATCCGGCAACACCGACAGCGAGAGTGCTGGCAAATGCCAACAACGTCTGTTTACGCTTCATTCAACATTCCTCTATAGGGCAATTTCATTCAAGCACGCATCGACCCTTAGGACAAAGCGCACTTGGACATTTCCGTTGATTCATACCAACTGTGCCATTTAGTCTAAAGAAGTTGACACTTTACTGAAAGTGCCAAATGGTCCCGTAGATAAATGGCAATATCAATACATCGAAATTTACGAACATTCACTTCGCGAATACTGATTTTTATACGCGTTGTGAGCACCTGCGGTACTAACGCTCAATCTGGATAAGCGGAAAAAGCGAATCTTCCAGTGCTGGATAAAGGTGCACAACCGATCTTTCATACTCGGTTCTGACCACCCCTAGCCCTTCAAACCTTGCAGGTATTGCCAACTGCATGGCCTCGTTCATCGTCAGTCCGGCGGATACCGCCTCACTTAACTGACCATGCAGCCAGTCAATGTAATCAGCCGTCTGGGCAATAGCCTCACCGTTTGGATCGCTAGGCCCATGACCTGGTAGCAACAGTGACTTGTCAATACCATCCAGGGTTTGCAAGGTGGTTCGCCAGACAGCAATGTCAGCATGTGGCGTGGTGGGCGCTCTGAACAAAAACGCCAGATCACCCGAAAACACCACGCCCGTTTCATCGTCACGAATGACCAGGTCACTGCTGGTGTGTCCAGACAAATAGAACAGGGAAAATGTTCTCCCCCCGACATCTTCCGAGTCAGCGTCCAGCGCCAGAGTCGGCGCCACGGGCAGAGTACCGCGCATCCAATCACCTAACAAACGATACATGTTGTCCGCGAAATCGTTGCCTTCCATCGAAATATTGTCAATCACCTTCTGCGGCGCTGCAATGAGGCTTGCGTCGAAAGACTGATTGCCTAGAAAGTGATCAGGATGATGATGCGTGTTGTATACGCGCAGTATCGGCTTGTTGGGTACCGTCTTCTCGATCAGTAGTCGAAGTGCATCGCCAAAGCGCTTTGAAGGGCCACTGTCGATAACCACCACACCGTCAGGCACCTCCACAAAAGCCACGTTGACGATATTGCCGCCGTTGTCCATGTCAAAGTATTCACTACGCCCCAGTACCGCCCAGGTCTTTGACGCAATTTCTACAGCAGACAGATCAAAATCCAGCAACGTTGCGTGCAAGGAGCCGCAAACAGCACAACCACATCCTGCTGCAAACCATTGCAAAGCTCGACGCCTGGAACGTGAAACGGGGACCGCACTATGTCTTGTCACGATCATTCCGACACCTCAGAAGCGTTTACAGGGAAAATTAGTGCGTGCGCAATCGGCGGACTGCGCACACGGATTTAGCGTTTATAAATCGGCAAACGCCGGGACACTGAGAGGGAAATCAAAAACGTTGCCTTCCGTATCGCGGGTGGACACGTGAAGCGTTTCAGCCTCTTCACCAATTTTTGGACGCAGCGTAAACGTGGGGTTTTCACTCACAGGCTCGAATAAATCCAACTGGGCCACAACCTCTCCGGCGTTGTTTTTCACCTCAAGCTCGTTCATGTAGAAAGCAGGAATGCCTGCCGCCAACCCGGTATCCATCGGGTGACGCATGCGCAGGGTCATTCGGGCGGTGCCCGCATCTGCGCGCGACGCCAGAGCACGAGTTTCTCCGAGCGTTTTCATCCAGTTGCTGTTGCCATGAGCTGCCGCAGGCGCTGTACAGCCACCACCAGCTGCATCGACAACGGCGTATCCCACACGCCAGGTCCCGTCAGCCGTGCGAACACCAACATGAATAGGTGAAGTCTGCTGCAACTTCAATCTCAACCCAATGTACGAAAGTGCCGCTTTAGGGCGCATATTCAACACGAGCGGAATCGGGTTGAGGTCTGCCACCACAACAATTTCTTCGACATCGTCCAGCTCAGTGGCATCTATGGTGATCGGAACATGGAATTGGTTCTCAGCGAACAGCGGCGCCATCACCTTCACCCGATCGTCAAAGACGATGTCGCCTTCCGGCATAAACCGGTTGGCCATGGATTCCCACATGACAGAATCCAGCGGGTCTGCAGGCAATTCGCGTGCGAGTGAGGTACCGCTGACAGATATAGACAGCATAAGTACAGCAAGAGCCGTAGCGCGTTTGAGGGCAGTTACAGACAGTGTGCACACTCTTATGCCTAGCGTTGCCCATACTATTCGGGGTGTCATACTCATGTTGCCTGAACTCATCACTGAATATCCTCAGTTGTCATCTAGCACGTGAAAGAACAATGGCACTTCCACACTGTTAAATCTTGAAAATCTAAACGTCGCTGCTGTCATTGCGGTTGCATCGAAGATGCACGCGAGAACATAACTCGCAGCCTATTCCAATTCAGGCGGCATCCATTTAACACCGTATTTTTGCGCTATGCGCTGAATCTCACCAGACGCGGTTAGCTCAGTCAACACATCGCCCAGTGCGTACCCCAAATCTCGGCTGTCGTGCTTGATGGCGATACCAATGGGCCAACCCGTCCGAACGATACCCGGCATGGGAGGCTGAGTAATGTATGACTCGATATCGCTCGCCGAAAACGCCACCCACTCCGCTTGAGCTCTGGATGCGAGCAGAGCACCAACCTCACCGCTGATAAACAACTCTTGGGTGTCGGCAAACGTGCGCCCCCGTTGAATGCTCTGTTGCAGCTGACCTCGAAACGCATTCGACAAAAAAAAGTCCCCTGCAGTATCCACCTCAACTGCTATCGGATTTGTGACAAAACGCCCGAAAGTCTCAACACTTGAGTGCTCTTGTTCATTTACCACCAAGGCCATTTTTTCCTGAAAGTAGGGCGATGTGAGCACCGCGAACTCATTGCGTGTGTCAACTTCCCTATCGAAGGGCACGTGCATCATCACGTCAGCAAGCTTTCTGTGTATGAGATCGCCTTTCCACACATTCACACGAAGATCATCGTCCAGATTTTCGTCCGCACCGCGAATGAGGAACTCGACATCAACACCCAATGCCGTGCCGAAATGTCTGGCGATATCGACATCTAT
The DNA here is from genome assembly GCA_023301795.1 of Granulosicoccus sp. Taxonomy (GTDB): domain Bacteria; phylum Pseudomonadota; class Gammaproteobacteria; order Granulosicoccales; family Granulosicoccaceae; genus Granulosicoccus. Next base: position 112,999 of record JALZVU010000008.1, on the reverse strand, counting down.
GCCTGTTGGCGTGCCGGACTCATCGATCCAAGAGTAAGGGGCGTAGTCACTGTAGGCGAATACAGTGATTTTTCCACTACTCACAACCTCATCATACGGGCGCGCACTAGCTAGCGAACTGGCTAACAGGGCAACGACACCCATCGCCCATCCTGCCTTGGTTAACGTTTTTGCTATAGCCACAGCCGCTACATGCCTCAATTTAATCGAACCCATCATGTTTTTTCGGGTGCTCCAGCTTCTGACCGGAACACCGGTTAACCGTTCAAACCGCTGTCAAAGCGAGCTGAAGAGTCGAGGCTTTACTCGGGCTTGGGCTGGGATTCGGTGTACGAACGAATAGCCCACATCGCTTCCTGGCTGAGAATCTCATTGAATGCAGGCATTTTGTACGCACCATTCTGGCTGTAGCCCTTGAGCACTCGCTCCATGAACCACTCATCGCCGAATTCACCATCTTCCAGCATGCGTAGATCAGGTGCTATACCGCCAGAGATGACTTGTAATCCATGACATCGCGCGCAGTTGGAATTATATCCAGAGGAGCCAACCTCTTTGGCAAGCTCATATTGCTCTCCACCTGCTAGGCGGTAAGGGTTTTCTAAAGCGATCTCCTCGCCAACAGCTTCCAGACCTTCCGTGTCGACTGCCTGAGGGGTCACATCACCATGCGTGAATCCAATCTTTACTGTGGCAAACTGCGCAAGAAGCAACGCGCAGGCAGAGCCAGCAATTAGTCGTTTATTCATACTTTAGTATAGTGTCAATGGTGATTCAGACCCTCGAACATAGGGCACTTTCGGGTACATTAAAATGGTACTTTTGGTTCTGTGCACACACTCTTATGCTTCGGCGGCAACAGTCGCCTCAAATTGAGTCTGCCACTTCCTGTCTCTCATCGCAAGCCAACGACACTGTCAATGACCATACACCCGCCCACTGACACAGCATCAACACCCGCGCTGGACATCAGAGCATTGGGGTTTGATTACAGCAGCAAGCAGGCGCTCAATGACGTCAGTCTCACATTGGCTCACGGGGAGCTCACTATACTTCTGGGACCTAACGGTGCCGGCAAAACCACACTATTTTCACTTATCTGCGGCCTGTTTGCACCCGCACGCGGCAGCATCTCGATTAATGGGCAGTCTTTGTTGAAGCGCTCTGACGCATTAGCGCCATTAGGGATCGTTTTCCAGGCTCAAACGCTGGATCTGGATTTAAGCGTTCAACAAAATTTGCTGTATTTCTGCGCACTGCATGGATTACCCAAAGCCACTGCCCGAAGCCGGATAGCAGATGCACTTAAACGCATGGACTTGCACACACGCGCCAACGACAAAGTACGAACTCTCAATGGCGGCCACAGGCGTCGTGTCGAGATTATACGGTCAACCTTGCACGAGCCAAGCATTCTGCTTCTCGACGAGCCCACCGTAGGGCTTGATATTCCGACACGGGCTGAACTCGTTGATTATGTGCGTGAACTACCCTCAAGCCAAGGTTGCGCTGTACTGTGGGCTACTCACCTGATCGATGAAATTCGCGATACTGATCGGGTAGCGTTATTGCACGCTGGCAAACTGCACCATGATGGTATTGCCAAGAATTTGCTGGAAGACAATCAGCTCAGCGATCTTCCCGCACTGATGCAATACGTCAGCGATGGACACAAAGCGCAAACTGTTGGTTAATAATATATGAACGCTCAGCGACGATACCTCCATGCCTTAACAGGCATAACAGTGCGCGAGTTGTTGCGTTTCGTACATCAGCGCGAGCGTTTCCTGGCAGCTCTTGTGCGACCGTTGTTATGGCTAGTGGTATTTGCTGCAGGCTTTCGAGCAGCGCTGGGTCTGTCCATAATCCCGCCCTACCAGACCTATATAAGCTATGAGGTCTACATCATTCCGGGACTCATCGGCATGATCCAGCTGTTCAACGGCATGCAATCATCATTGTCGATGGTCTACGATCAGGAAATGGGCAGCATGCGCGTCTTACTGACTGCACCGCTGCCACGTTGGTACCTACTGCTTTGCAAACTGCTGGCAGGCGTACTGGTGTCAATCATGCAGATAGCCACCTTTCTTATTGCATCACGCCTGGCGGGCATCGACTTTGCCTATCAAGGTGTCATCCTTGCATTACCGGTCATGATACTCAGTGGCATCATGCTGGGTTCGCTTGGCCTGCTTATATCCTCAATGGTAAAACAATTAGAGAATTTCGCTGGTGTCATGAATTTTATTATCTTCCCTCTGTTTTTTATGTCGTCGGCGTTGTACCCGATATGGAAGATGCGAGAGTCCAGTGATCTACTCGCACAAATTTGTGAGCTGAACCCCTTCACACACGCTATCGAAGCTATCCGCTTTGCGTTCTACGGACAATTTAACGGTGTATCCATGAGCGTATTGATGGTTTGCACTCTGGTGTTTTTCAGTGCAGCTTGCTGGTCTTATGATCCAGCCCGACGGTTTCGTGCCAGCAAAACTGCATCAGCGTAGCGGGTTGTTCAACTTTCCGATATCGCTCACCTGCCCCACCACGTGCTCAACAAACGCATCATCACGTTGTTCACGTGATGTATCAATAACCAACTCCCCCAACACGCAGGTGGGACGTTTGCCAAACACCAGGATCCTGTCTGCAAGCAATGTAGCCTCACGGATATTGTGTGTGACCATCAACGCGGTCGTTGGCTGTCTGTGCCACAAACTGAGTAATAGTTGCCTAAGTCTGTGAGCTGTGACATCGTCAAGAGAGACAAAAGGCTCGTCCAGTATCAGCAATTGAGGTTCGAGCACAAACGCACGGGCCAACGCGGCACGGCGTGCAAGCCCTAACGACAACTGGCTTGGATAGAAGTGTCGCACCTCATCCAGCTCCAGCACGTCAAACAGTGCATCCAGTGATTGATCACGCTGGTTTTTAGGCAAAACCAGGCGAACATTCTGCTCTACCGTACGCCACGGCAATAATCGAGGCTCCTGAAAAACCGCCGCCACGCTGCTGCTATCGGGCTGACGAATGGTGCCTTCAAAGCCAGTGTCTAGTCCCAGTATCATCCGTAGTGTGGTGGTCTTGCCACACCCCGACGGACCTACGATGCAGGTGAACGAGCGCGCGGTGAGTGAAAACGCCAACTTACCCACCGCATGCAGAGCGCCTCCGCCGGCCAGGTCAAACGAACGTCCAGCCACCTGAATATCAAGCACGGTTTCCGGTAATTGCGAGTCTGCGATATCAGACACGAGCACCTCGCCAGCGGTTAGAGTGCCTGTCCAGCGGTTGCAAAATGGCGTATTCCACCACCAGCATGACCACTACAAAAGCCAGTGTATAAGCCAGGATGGTAGCGACATCGAACAACTGAAAATACAGGTGTATCTGAAATCCCACGCCGTTAGATCGACCTAATAATTCCACAATTAGCACGATTTTCCAGATAAGTGCCACACCGCTCCGGGTGGCCGCTGCAAAAAACGGCTGCAGCTGCGGCAAAATGACATGCAACAAACGCTTGAGAAGCCCAAAGCGATACACCGCGGCCATCTCCGAAAACTCAGGCGACAGCGAGCGGGCTCCTTCACGCAAGGTCACCGTCACATTGGGAATCTTGTTCAATGCCACCGCACCAATGGCTGCCGCCTCATTCAGGCCGAACCAGATATAGCTCAGCACAATAATAACCAGAGCAGGGATATTGAGCAGCAATATGATCCACGGATCCACGATACGGTCCGCTTTTTCAGACATACCCAACCAGATACCAATGGCGCTACCAATGACCATCGCCACTGTAAATGCTGCCAGCACTCTAAGCAACGTGGCTCCAAGGTGATAAAACAACTCACCTGATTGCAACTCAGTGACAAACGATTGCCAGACAGCCCATGGCGTGGGCAATGAGTTGTCATTAAGCGTATGAGACACGCCACTCCACAACACCATGAATGCGAGCACCGATCCCAACATCCATGGCCAGGACCGACTACGCGCCTGATGCACTTGTCCGTTTTGTGTTTTCACGCCGATTCTGTCGGTTTCACGCGCATGAATTTAAATCACATACACCTTAGGAGTATCTACAAACAGAACGCGTTATTTGCTCAAGGAGGCACCGCCCCAATAGGTACCTTCAGCCATAACTGTGGAATTGCCTACCAGCTTCTTTCCACCCAGCTCACTGAGCACGCCATAGATCAAAGCCGCATCAGCAACTTCATCCTCATGCGCTCTAACGGGAATGCCTTCACGAAATCTATCCCGAAGCACTATTAGCGCTTCGGGCGAATCCTTAATGGCGCCGGAGCTTGATAGACGCTGCCATTCTTCATCTGAGTCGTTCATGATCTGCTTGGTCTGCCGAGAAGCATCAACAAACGCCTTGGCAACTCCACCTTGTGCCCACTGATCGCTGAACACATAGCCAATCGCTGATACAGGTCCTGTAGACCCTAATGCCATGGCGGCCTCTTCAGCACTCACCAGTCGGCGGAATCCCACAGCTTCCAGCCGTGCACAGTAATGCCAGTAGTTCAGCACGGCATCCAGCTCGCCGTCTTTGGTTTTTTCCGCCAACAGAGGCGGCGCACCAAAAGCAATGTCGTTCTCGGCAGCCAGTGCGAGTTGGTGCTCCTGAGTGGCCATACCTTGTAGTAGCAACCAGCTCTTGTCCAGCGGCCCTCCCGCCACACCCAGCTTCTTGCCTTTCAGATCGGCCAGTGTTTTTATATCACTGTCTTCGCGCACCATGATGGCACCCACTGATGAGCTATAAGGTACGAAGGTCAGAGGACGGCCTTCTGCGCGCTGACGCGATACCCAAAGCCAATCAGATACAACAACGTCTACATCGCCACCCATGAGTGCAATGCGAGTGGCATCACCGCCTGCAAATGGCACAATTTCCAACTCGAATCCATTGGCCTTATCCAGCCCATGATGCTGCATGGATTTGAGTTCCCAATTAACAGTGCCGAACTTCAACACTCCCACCCGCACCACTGGTGTGTCTGCCGCCAGTAGCTGCAAACTCAACGCAAACATAACGATGGCGCTTAATGAACGTAGCAGTGTTCGCCCGGTTGTATTCATACAGAGTCTCTATTATGTTGGTGATTACGTTAGAGTCTACACAGATGACACACAACTCAATAGAGTTTGCAGTGTTGCACTTTGGTACCACGGCAACGGCGAAAACGAACGCGCATACTGAATAATATGACACGGGTTTCTACGATTTTAACTGGCACGCTTGCGCTACTCACCCTATTGAGTGGATCAGTGCAGGCCCAACAAACCTATGCTGTAGACCCCACGTCTGGACTGCGTATGGAGCGCTATCGGGCACCGGTGCCAACCGACATACCCGATGCCATAACGGTAGATACGCCAGCCGCACGCACACTGCACGATGACGGCATCGCTGTGTTTATTGATGTGTACCCGCCCAAAGGTCTGGGTCCTGACCCACTGGATGGGCATTGGGTGATCACCGAGGAACGAGAATCCATCCCAGGTGCTACCTGGTTGCCCGAAGTGGGCAGAGGCACGCTGCAAAGCGACGCTAAGGATTACTTTGAACGCAATCTGGAGCGCCTGAGCGGTGCTGACAAGGCGGCGCCACTTGTATTTTTCTGCACATCCGATTGCTGGCAATCGTGGAACGCCACACGCAGGGCAACTCAGCTGGGCTACACCAACTTGCATTGGTACCCGTTAGGTAGCGATGGCTGGCTGGAGGATGGCCATACCCTGACCCGGGTTTTTCCACTGAATTTTTTTGACGATACCCCAGACAATCCAGCCACGCGGGACTCGCAATAATGAGTTTGCGACAATGAGTAACCTGCCTTCGGCGGACATCACGCACCACGACACGCTCGTCGCACCACACGCTGTTCATCAGCTAGTACCTGCCATGCAAGCGCAGCTTGTGGGTCTTGAACAGCTCACCCAACGACTCCTTATAGCGCTGCTGTGCGGCGGACATATTCTGATTGAAGGCCCCCCTGGTGTTGCAAAGACACGCACGATAAAAGAGTTTTCCCGATTGATGGATGCGCGATTTGTGCGTATCCAGGCCACTCCAGATCTACTACCCACTGACATGACCGGTAGCGACGTGTTTCATCAGCCTACTGCCGAATTTCGTTTTATACCGGGGCCTCTGTTTAACAACATTGTGTTGGTCGATGAGATTAATCGTGCACCGCCCAAAGTCCAAAGCGCCCTACTGGAAGCCATGGGTGAACGTCAGATCAGTACCGGCGGTACGACACGCGTACTGGAAGAACCTTTTCTGGTGGCTGCCACGCAGAACCCCATTGAACATGAAGGCACCTACCCGCTACCCGAAGCACAGTTGGATCGTTTCATGTTTTTTGTCCAACTATCACTTCCCACGCTGGACAACGAGCGTCGGATTCTCGATCAGGTTCTAGCCGAGAACAGCAATGCCTCGGAGCACGATCACCAAAGCCTTGCACTGTGCACTGTCGATGATGTGGCTAGCGCACGCAACGCGGTTCACGGTGTCTTCATTAGCGATGCAGTAAAAGATTACATCGTGCGCCTGACAGGCGCGACACGAGGAATCGGCAAAGGCGGTGTTAAGCCTGGTGAAATTGCGCATGCCGCCAGCCCTCGTGCATCCATTAACCTGGCTTTAGCTGCACGCGCCCATGCCTGGCTACACCTGCGCAACTACGTAACACCCGATGATGTTGCGCAGCTTGCACCCGATATTCTGTGTGGTCGAATCATACTGGACTATCGCACACGCGCAGCCGGCATCAGCGAGCGCGATGTTGTCCAGCAAATTCTCGAGAATACGCCCCGTTTGTAGGGGCCAAGTGTGATGGGCAATGTGAATAGCCTACCTGGCAATAATGCTTCCAGCCCAATAACAAGGGCTACAGACTCGATACACATAAGCATCGAGCAACTGCTGGAACTACGACATCTGCCAACACCAAGCACCCGGATTACGCCTGATTCCAATGGGGCATGGATCGGCACCTTCAGAAGCCGTAAACGCGGGCACGGTACAGACTACGACGATCTTCGCCCCTACAGCGCAGGCGACGACATACGCCACATTGATTGGCGCGCCAGTGCCCGGACAGATCAATTGCATACGCGTCTTTATCGGGAAGAAAAAGAGAGGCGTCTGAGCATTGTTTGCGATCTACGACACTGTATGTTTACAGGCTCACAACAACTGCGTGCAACACGCACTGTTATCTTGTGCGCGCGATTGCTTTGGCTTAGCACGCACAGTGGCACACACGTGTGTCTTAACATCCTCACCCAGACCGGCGTATGCATCACTGCACCAGGCGCTGGGCATTCGTTTGCCATTCGAGGCTGTGCAACCTTGGCCCGAGAATACATCAAGGCGGTGCAGACGCTAAGCAAAAGCCACATCAACCCTTCAGCACAACACGTAAAGCGCGCCAAAGCTGGAAATCCAACGGGTAAACAAACTATCTGGAACCCGGCAAACGTCGAAGTGAATGAAGACGCGCAACACGCTCTACCGTCAGATAACCCAGCCCACGGCCCCAGTCTGGCAACACTACTGCAATGGTTGAGCACGCAAGGCGAACAACAGTCCACCACGTTGTGGATAAGCGCTCTGGATTATGAAGGCGAGCAATTCGGCGCATTGCTTGGCAAGCAAGGCGTAAACGCCACACAGCTGATTATTCACATGAGCGACCCCTTACTGCATGACCCACTTCGCGCTGGACACTATGACTATACATCCTACGCAACTTATAAAAAAACAGTGCATCACGCCATGATTAACCGAGCGCAGCAACACGTGCTGCGTGACCAGCTCACGCAGCTTGAACAAACCCGTATACAGCGCTTTGACTCATTGAGAATACCGCTATTGAGCAACACACTGGGCGATGACGCTGTCATTGCACAGTTACGCGACCAGGGTGTACTTGCCTGATGAGGGATACGGCAGAGTTGTTGGCACAACTGCGTGATGTCCGCGAACCACTGCCGCCCGAAGGTGTATCCCTCTGGTTGATTGGCGCCAATGCAGCCGTACTTATATTTATAATAATACTGCTATGGCACCGTAAACACCAGCGGACAAATGCATGGAAAAAACAGGTGCTGGAGCACCTGCACAAAGCGCATAACAAACCGCCACAAGAGGCTATTGGCATAGCGGCAGCCGGCTTGCGAAAACTGATGCTATTGCGTGGCTATCGCGTAGAGACACTCAGTGGTACACCCTGGTTACAACAGCTCGATACAGCCTTCGCCACCCATTGGTTTAGTAAAGGCGATGGTCGCCTTTTTGGAGAGGCTCTTTACCAGCCCGATATCGCGAGCTATAAGGATACGAGCAAGGTTATCAATGAACTTGAAAAACTGATTGCAACACTACCGGCAAGCACTCCAGACCACACTGCAGAAAAGGCAGAAGGCAGTTGATTCAGTTTGTCTGGCCCTGGATTTTTCTATTACTTCCGATGCCGTTGCTGTTTAACAGCGCACAACACACCGATGAGTCGCTGCGCATACCTCCCGATCTGGAGAGTGCCTTCAACGCACTTAAGAGCGGCAGCAATGTATCACTCAATGCCGGCATCACCTTACTATGGCTTGCTTGGTGCCTATTGCTATTGAGCTTGTCGCAGCCATGGATACCAGGACGCAGTTCTGTTCAACCTGTCAGTGGCCGTGCATTGGCAATAACTGTAGATGTATCGGCCAGTATGGAACGCGAAGATTTTTCACTCGATGGCGTGGAAATGGATCGGCTGTCAGTCGTTAAAGAAGTTGCCCATGATTTTGTATCGGCACGAGCAGGCGACAGGCTTAGCCTTGTGCTCTACGGCAAAGAGGCGTTTATCGCATCGCCGTTAACCTTTGATCTAAACGCGTTGTCCAGCATTTTGGATAGTGCAGGTATCGGCATGGCCGGACGCTCTACCGCTATCGGGGATGCTATCGGGTTAGCTATACAGACCTTACGAGACGACCCGGCAGAGAACAAAGCCATTATCCTTTTATCAGATGGAACCAATAATGCAGGCTCGGTGGAACCTGAAAGTGCTGCAGAGCTTGCCTTGTCACTAAACATTCGCATTCATACCATTGCACTGGGCAGCGAAGACGGCGACATTAGCGGCTACGACACGGCACAGTCTGCCGACCTGGATGAGGAAACGCTTCAGTCTGTCTCGCAGATAGCAGGAGGACAGTTTTTTCGAGCTCGCACTCTGGATGATTTAAAGGCTGTATATGCCGCTATTGACACACTTGAGAAAGCTGATGTAGATGCACCGCCTGTGATGTTGAGACGCGATCTACACCTATGGCCATTGGCGGCATTGCTGATTGTATTATTGCTAATGGCAGGTGCCCAGCGGATATCACGATGAATAGCGTATCCATAGGATCTGTCGTACTACTGCAACCACTATGGTTGATAGGCACAGTGCTTTTTGCAACGCTTGCGATGCTGTGGACCCGCAATAAAAGCTCCAATGATTGGCAAGCGGTGATGTCACCTGAGGTGTTCGAATTTCTCAGTGGTAAAGACAAACAACAGGATTGTGCAAACTGGCTGCTGTGGTGTGCAACGCTTGTCTGCCTGTGCCTGACACAACCGGTAATACGTACCGATGACGATGATACTTGGCGTCATAGTATCGGATGGGTTGCCGTTATTGATGTGTCCCGCTCCATGACACTCAACGACACCGTACCTTCACGGCTCAGTGCTGCGCGCCAGTCACTGGCTGTTTTGTCAGCCGCATCGGGTGCTCGCCCCATTACCATGATCATCTATGCAGGAGATGCTTTTCTGGTTGCACCTCCCGCGTTTGATAAGTCAGTATTCAACGAACATGCAGCCTTACTCGAACACGGCGTTGTGGAGACCGAAGGCTCGAACCTGGCACGCGCTTTATCGTTAGCAACGTCTGTGGTGGCTGACAGCGGTTTTGTCGCATCGCGTGTATTTGTGCTCACCGACACGGGCGGCATCACTGCAAGCTCGGTGACGGCCGCCGCCTATTTGGCTGAGAACCGCCACAGCGTCGATGTTCTGGTCTATGGCAACACCTCAACGGCCGATGATGATTCATCGCAAACGCTTGTGCTTAAGCCACTGGCTGAAGATCTGGCAACAGCCGGTGGTGGGCAGGCTGTTTACGCTAATGCATTTGGTGTTTTGGATTACGACCAGCTGTCTCTGAGTGAGCAAGCTACAGCGTCTACCCATACAGATTTAAAAGCGCTGGTCTGGAAGGATCAATCACACTGGTTATTGCTTTTGGGTATACCGCTGCTGCTGATGCAGTTTCGGCGTGAGCGCCAGTCATGATGAAACTGATCAAGCTGCACGCTATGGGCTTACTCCTCGTTATGGCATCGCTCGTCTTTAACAATGCTGTTGCCAACGATGACAACCTGCTAGCGCATCGTCTGTATCAACAAGGCAGCTATGCACAGGCAGGAGAGATTTTCACAGACCCAGCCTGGAAAGGACTGGCGCTTTACCGCTCATCACAATGGTGGCGTGCGGCCGAAGCCTTTATACGCGCAAATGATGCCTTGTCCGCATTCAATCTGGGCAACTGCTACGTGCAACTTGGCTATTATGCATTGGCGCTAGAGGCGTATCAACGCGCCTTGTCACTCGACCCAACCCTGGAAGATGCGGTACACAATGCCGATATCATGCGCGCGCTTCTGAGCACCGATGATGAAGACAATGAGCGAGGAGGCAGAACACCAGGTGGTGATGAGATAGAACAGCTCGAGTCAGACAAGACGCCGGAGGACGGTGGAGACAACAGTGAAGGGGAACAGGACACTGAAAAAGGCGAGTCGGCTCCCGGCGAATCTGATGATGCACAAAGACAAGAGGCACAAACAGACCAGCAGGCCCAGGCGGGCGAAGGTGCAAACGCCTCAGATGACAACGAGAGTGAAGACAAGCCTGAAGGTGATGGTAGTGACATCACCGATGGCAAGCCCGGCGAACCCGAAGAACAAGACGGCCGACCTTCTGGTGGCTCTGACAACGACGAACCTACAACAGACACCGCTGCGGCAGGTGCACGTACTACCTTAGAGACCGAGCAGGCAACTACACAATGGCTCAACCGAATACAGCATGACCCACAGCTGTTCTTGCAGCGACGACTTAAGCTTGAGCAACGACGGCGACGCGCTGCCGGCCAGACACCACCTCAGGGTGGTAGCACATGGTAACCATGAAACTTATGCGGCTTAGTATTGCAAAATGGCTGACTGTGGTGGTTTGTTTGCCGCTGATATTGATGCTGCTATCTCCAGCACCTGCTGAAGCTGCGCTCACTCCCAGCATCACTCTGAGCGCTGACAGTGACACGTTGTACTTCGGGGATACGCTGGTAATAGAACTTGAGGCTGTAGGAGTTCTGGATACAGTCGATGTCTCATCCCTATTCCGCAACGCCGACCTACTACGTGAAACCACTGGCACGCGCATCTCTGTGATTGAGGATCGCGTGGTGGAGGTCAAGCTTCGACGTATGGAATTTTTGCCACGCCGTGAAGGCACTATTGTCTTTGGCCCTCTGCAAGGTGAGAGTGTCGCAGGCTTGGTAACTTCAAACACCTTGAGCTTCACTGTGCTACCTGCAAGCAATGTTCAATGGCAACCCGATAATGATGACTTGCATATCAGCGTGACCTTATCAGATGCAAACATAGAGAACCCCGATTCAGCCGCAACTTATAACGCTTATATTGGACAGAGGATCATTGCAGACATCCAGTTGCGTCATCGCCATCCAATAGCCGATGAGCACATATTGCTGCCCGATTTCGACGGCTTTGATGTGCTTGCAGAATATGAACAACGACGCACTATTGAACCTCCGGCTGACGAGGCGGAAGATAATGATGGATGGCGATTGATCTCGTGGCGCTTTCATCTGTTTGCCCAGCGCTCTGGCAAGCTGAACATCGGGCCTGTGACATGGCGTGGTGAAGCGATACGTTCGCGCACACAACGCGCGCAGTTCACTCAAGAAACGGGGGTGATGCTTGTGAACATCAAACCCGCTCTTGCCTCAGTTGACTGGTGGTTAGCCACCAGCGATGTATCATTGAGTGACAGCTGGTCAAAAGATGCCCGCGAGTTGACCGCAGGCGATGAGGTTGTTCGCACCATAACGCTTGCGGCAAGCGATGTATTAGCCAGCCATTTACCGGATGTTGTACCTCTGGAGAGTCGGGCTATATCCAGCACGCTCATAGGTCAATCGCGCAAGCAGGTATTACTTGGCGACCAGATCAAGGCAAGCGCCACATTCACCTTTCGCCTGGTAGCACAAAGCCCGATTCCTGTGTTTCTGGATACCGTTCGTGTGCCGTGGTACGACACTACCCGGTCCGAACTTCGCGAGGCTATTATCCCGGCCAGACGAATTAACGTTGGCTTACCTGATCGGGCAGATCTGCTCGCAGAGCTAGCACTGGGAACACGCTGGCAAGACAAATTTGAACTGCAAGTTCGCGCCGCAGCCAGCAGATTTGCCTATTGGCACGTATCACTGGCTCTTCTGAGCTTAATAGCTCTGTTATTGCTGACCCTAGAGCTACGCGCTTGGATACGACGGTACCGAGCGGATAGCGCGCTCGACACACTGCCAAGTCTCTAGCCTGGAGGCTCGCGGGTTGTCAAAGCGCGTCGATGATATTCCAATGTTCAGCACTTACGGGCTGAACCGAGAGCCGGCTGCCTTTCTGCAATAACGGCATACTCTCAAGACCCTGCACCTCCCGCAACTGCTGCAAGCTGATAACACTGGGGTACTCACGCTCGAATTTCACATCCACCATTAGCCAGCGCGGGTTCTCCAGTGTGCTTTTAGCGTCAAAATAATTGGATTCTGGATCCCACGCTGTGTGGTCGGGGTAGGCCTCTTTTACGATACTGACCACACCGACAATACCCGGCACCTTGCAACTGGAGTGATAGAAAAACCCCTGATCGCCGGTTTTCATCTGGTCACGCATCAGATTACGGGCCTGATAATTTCTGATGCCATCCCAGTGATCAGTCTGTCCTTTGAGGGACTTCAGGTCATCCAGACTGAAGGCGTCTGGTTCAGATTTGAATAGCCAATAATTCATAGGAAAATGAGATAGACAGTTTCAAAACGAGGTGCCAGCGCCCCTACATAAGCCCATCCTTACGCTATGATGCTGAACCGTCACGGAATTTGTGCCATCAACATACTACGATTCGTCGCAACAATGCGACAAGTACTCATGCGCTACGGAGTTGAACACGGTAAGCTCGCGCTATGACAGAATCTGACACATTTACGCGTTTTTCCGACCTCGCTCTACCCGAAGAGGTACAGCGTGCGGTGCAAGCCGTAGGCTACGAGACCCCCACCCCTATTCAGCAGCGCACCATCCCGCCGCTCATCGAGGGTCGTGACCTTCTAGGACATGCACCCACCGGCACGGGTAAAACAGCCGCGTTTGCGCTGCCCGTGCTGGCCAGAATGGATATGAACGCTAAAGGTGTCCAGGCACTGGTTCTAGCCCCCACCCGAGAGCTTGCCATACAGGTTGCAGAAGCGTTTTCCAAATACGCCTCGCAAATGAAAAACCTCAGGGTGCTACCGATCTATGGCGGCCAGGATTATACCGGCCAGATTCGCCAGCTCAATCGCGGTGTCAATATTGTCGTCGGCACCCCGGGACGCATCATGGATCACATGCGTCGCGGTACGTTGAAACTGGACAATCTTCAAACTCTTGTTTTGGATGAGGCTGATGAAATGCTGCGCATGGGCTTTATCGATGACGTGGAGTGGATTCTGGAACAAACGCCAGCCACCCGACAGATGGCGCTTTTCTCGGCCACCATGCCCAGTGTTATCAAGCGCATTGCCAGCAAACATCTGAAAACGCCTGTCGAAATCACCATTGAGGGACGATTGACAACAGCGGATACCATCCGCCAACGATTCTGGATGGTCAGCGGACTGCACAAGCTGGATGCGTTGACACGCATTCTGGAAGCAGAAACTTTTGATGCCATGCTGGTGTTTGTGCGCACCCGTAACGCCACCGTAGAACTCGCCGAAAAACTCAGCGCCCGCGGCTTTGCTGCATCCGCCATGAATGGCGATATGCCGCAAAAACAACGTGAACAGATGGTCGACAAGCTCAAGCGCGGTCAACTGGACATTCTTATTGCCACTGATGTAGTCGCGCGTGGTCTGGACGTAAAACGCATCAGCCATGTTGTCAACTATGACATCCCCTACGACACTGAGGCCTACGTGCATCGCATCGGTCGTACTGGACGCGCAGGCAGAAGTGGCGACGCAATTCTGTTTGTTACCCAGCGCGAACGACACCTGCTGGGGTCCATTGAAAAAGCTACACGCCAAAAACTGGAAGCTCTGCAGCTGCCAACGGTGGAAATGGTCAACAACAAGCGCATAGCCGATTTCAAACAGCGCATTGCCGACACCCTGGCCACCGGTGAGCTTGCCTATCTGCAACGGCTGGTCGAAGACTTTTCACGCGAACACGATGTCCCACCAGAGCGCGTCGGGGCAGCACTTGCAAAATTGTGTATGGGCGATCAATCCCTGTTGCTAGAGGGCAAGCCAGAGCGGCCACGCAAAGAACGCAACAACGATAAACGTCCTCCCCGAGGAGATGTAGTCAGAGATCGAGGTGGCGAAAAGCCACCTCGCCGGGAGCGCATCGTCGATTCACCATCGGCTCAGTCAAAAAGCCCGCAACGCGAACGTTCGCAAGAACCGGCCACTCGCCAACCTGCTCCACGTGCTGATCATTCAACTGTCGCAGCTGTTAGCGCAAAGCCTGTGGCCGCTGAACGCAGCAATAAGAAAAGCGATAATCCGCAACAAAAGCCGCGTGAGACACAAAACCACGATAAAACCGTTCAGCAAGAGCCAGGCGCTCTGAACATTGACACCTCTGTTCAGCCTGGCTCACGTGCAGAACGACGCCGCGCGGCAGAATCAGCCGATATCGAAATGGAACGCTTTCGAGTTGAGGTTGGTGAATCCCACGGTGTAAAACCTGAGAACCTGGTGGGCGCCATTGCCAATGAAGCAGGCCTGAGCAGTGAGTTCATTGGCCGTATCAAAATCGATGACAAACATTCCACAGTAGAACTACCCGCAGGCATGCCCAAGTTCCTGCTCAAGGATCTCAAACGTGTGTGGGTCTGTGAACAGCAATTGAATATCTCGCGAGTTGGGCAAGGTAGTCGCGACATGCAAAGCAACGGTGGATCATCAGAAGGAGGCAATAGTCCGCCGCCCAAGGCACGCAAACCACGCTCGCCTAAACCTTCTGGAGCATCAAGCGACAGAGCACGCGCCGCGAAAGCCGAGCCTGATGACATGGCCAGCGGCGAAATCAGCCCTGCTGATGTTGAGAAGCGTGAAAAGAAGAAGAAAGAGCGCCATCGCAACAAGAAGAACAAGGGTAAGCGAACCTCCTCATGACGCGCTTGCGCGGCTGACCAGGCCGCATGCTGCACAACGGTCGGTAATTCTTCCGGCCAGTGCCCACCGAGCTGCTTTTCAGAACGATTTATCTAAGGGGCATTGGCCAGTAATCGTACCTGTTCAAACCGCTTGCTCACTCATGATGACCAAGGGATGATCACCGGCATGACGATCCAGCGCTCGGTCCCGTTGCCATGCTGCAAACCCTGCTGCACCTGACGGCGATGTGTCCAATCCCAAAAACCCCAGGGAATTAACACCAACATCTGCTTCGCCATCACTGATGGCTGCATACTCCACATCGCAGACAGACAAGGCATCAAAGGAGAGCAACGAGGCAGCTTTGCAATCCAGCCGACCCATGGTGGACACGGGCCCTACAGCGTCAATCAGCTTGCCAGCGCGAGCACTTAATGCCAGACAATCTGCAGCGGCGGGTTCGACAATGACTATGCGAGGTTGTTGCGGCCAGTATTGTCGAATCATGACAGCGACCGCTGCCGCCATGCCACCCACACCTGCTTGCAAGTAAACATCACTGGGCCAACGATTTTTAAGCGTGAATGCGTCAAACAGCTCACGGGCAATAACACAATAGCCTTCCATCACAAGCGACGGTGGATAGATATAGCCTTGCCAGGAACCGTCGGCCAACAAGATGCCTCCGGACATTTGGGCGTCCTGTTCGGCCAACGCCAGGCTTTGCTCATAGGTATTACCAGAGCGGCGTACCACAGCACCAACATTTTCAAGCCGTGTCGCAAAACTATCCGGCACAGTATTGGCGATATGAATAGTGGCGCTGGCGCCAAACAGACGCGCACCGGTGGCAACCGCCAAGCCATGATTCCCGGCACTGGCACAAACAAAGCTCATCTGCGCAGCAACCTTCTTAAAAGACTCATCCAGCATATTGGCTGCCTGAATACGCGTGCCATGTCGTTTTTCATATTCATCGCTAACAAGCTGTGCGACGGCATAAATGCCACCCAGCGCCTTGAATGAGCCCAACCCCAAACGCCGAGATTCATCCTTAACCCATACACCGATGCCATCATCTGCCATGCATAACAACGGTGTCGCTGTATACCGTGGACAGCTTTGCAGCATATTCCACGCACGCTCATGATCGGGTTGAAACCCTATTGTTTTCAATTTTTCGCGTTGATTGTCACGATCTGAATCCGTCATAGTCACTGGCACGTTAGTCGGCTGCCCCTGTTCAATGAATGTTGAGTGTACTGCATAGGCTGAGGCGCTTACGATTGATCATGCTGTGCATCTGTAACCAGCCGCGAAGCTATTTATCGCTCAGCTGCCTTACAGGTTTTACCAGGGTCAATGCAACGAACATCAATGCCACAGCCAACCACAACAACCAACCGTAGCGCTCACCCAGAAACAGCACTGATGCAAATACACCAGTCAGCGTCACAATGTAGGCAATCTGACTGGTGAAGACAGCCCCGACTCGGCCCAAAAGCCACAGATATCCCGTGTAAGCGGTAACGTGCCCAAGCGCTGCCAATACGATAGTCCACCGCGACCCATCCCAGACAACCCACACCGGCACTTGCCAACCGAAACCGTACACCAGTGGTAGCAACAGCAGTAACCCACACACCGACGCACCAAACAGTGTGGTCACGGCATTTAGATTTTTTGGAGCTTTGACAGCAACATAGTTCCCTTCAGCGGCGTAACAGAGCGGTGCAAGTATTGCCACCAGAACCCACGGAGCTTTACTCGGATCAGGCAATGAGGTCTCGGGTACCGCTATGAGAATGAGCGAAGCCACACCAATCATGACACCTGCAAAACGCTTCCAGCTAAACAACTCCACGCGCGCCACTAGGGCGATTATCAAGGACATGATGGGGGCGGTAGCAATAACGATGGCAAGAATGCCTGCGGGCAAGTGCTGGGTAGCGAACAGGCTGAAGGTGTTGGGCACCAGCGTACCAATCAGAGAGACAAACAACAGATATCGACAATTGAACACTCTGATATGCAGGGGCTTTCTGCGCATGAGCAACGCAGCACCAAGCACTAGAACAGCGACACTCAACTGCCATACCATCATCCCCATCGGATGGTGACCGGCGCTAATCGCAAATTTTAACAATGGTATGGCTGAACCCCAGCAAATACCAAACACAATCACCGCAACAAGATTTAAAAACACAGTAAGCAGATCAACGTCGGTGAAAGACCAATGACAGGTATCATCAGATTTCGATCATACCGTGTCTGTCGAGACGCCGCGCTATGGGTATACAAAGTTTGCTGGCTAACCTATCCTTTGCGCATGTCAGAATCACTCGTCCAGCAATACCAACTGTGTGTGGCGTCTTCATGCATGCGTGCAGCGCCTGAGGCACAGGCAGAGTGTACCAACGAGTGCCTGTTCGGTGAACGCGTCACCAACGTGGGCCAAACGTCCGACGTTCTGAACCTTCAGAAACCACAGACAAATCTTGTTAACGGCCCAGTAATCGATAGCAAGAACTGGCTATGGGTATCCGCCGAGCGCGATGGCTATACCGGGTTTATTGATCGCGCACACGTGCAAGCGGTTCAATCATCAACCCCAAAAGCCACCCATCGAGTCGCCCAACGCAGCACTCTGCTGTTCAGTCATCCGTCCATTAAAAGTCAGGTGTTGAATCGCTTGCCGTTTCTTTCACACATTACTGCCACCGACGAACAGAGCACGCCCTTTGTCAAATTAGCCACTGGCGGCTTCATCTGGTCACAGCATCTGATGGATATTGATAGTAAAGTGCAAAGCACTGCGGTGGAACTCGCCAAATCACATTTCCTGGGGGCGCCTTATCTATGGGGTGGTTGCACACCTGAAGGGTTGGATTGTTCCGGACTGATTCAAGCGCTCGCTGCGGCCAAGGGCATGAGTATTCCTCGTGACAGCCATGACCAGGAAAATGCACTGACTCACACGATTAAGCCAGGCTCACAACGCGCCCAGGATATTGTGTACTGGCCAGGCCATACCGGGATACTCGTGGATTCGGACAACCTACTCCACGCCACGGCGCATTCGCTAAGCTGCGTGATAGAACCGCTTGATAAGGTGGTGAGTCGTGCCGGTAGCATCACATCATTCAAACGTCTCTTCAGCTGCTAGAAGGCACCGGGCAAGCGGCGCGTTTTGAGTTTTTCGAATCCTTAGTGATGAGTGCCGTCCTTGCAATGTTAATAGATCATGCTTGAGCCCGAAAATGGCCGGGTACCACTCACGCGATAACGGCGTCTTCCAACGCCACAGGCAATCTTCAATAGCATCCATTAGCGGTGCAACATTCACGGTAATTTCCACCAAATCATCCTGCACAGCATCCGAATTAAATACTGGATGAAAAAAATACGGCGCTATCGCTGAAAATTGATCAGGCACTCCGTGCTTTTGCAGTGTATGCAGCCATGCCTGATGCTCAGTTGAAGCATTCGATTCACCGTCATCAGAAGCCTTCATGGCTGTAGCCATAAGCTCCAGCAGTAAACAATCGGTAAACACCATACCCGTCGGATTCAACAATACATCCTGAAGCCTGTGACGTCGCATCCATGGGCCGACGAACAAGCGTCGTGGGCAGTAATCATTGGCGTACAGATTGTCCCAGGCTATAGCGCGATGAACGCTACTGGACGATGAAAACTCAGCTGTGCCGTCGATGGGATGCAACGCCCTATCAAAATCTTTATCGATACTGTGGGCTACCACATCACTGCCGCAATGCAACACATAATGACAAGTATCCAGCGTCTGCATAAAGTGCGGCAAATAATCTGGTGCCTCAGCCATAAGCTCATCGGCATAAATACGCGGCGTAACCCACAGGCAATTCGCACGGCCAGCAGTTGGATCACTCGATGATGAAAGTGCGTCACTCAGTGAATTAGCCAAGGCTGCATGCGCCCGACCTTCTGAATCAAACGAGCCACGCCGATGCAAAAAATCAGCGTCGATGTCATCCATCAGCAAAGAAATCGCGTCAGCCCCGTTATGCAACAGGTCAAGGCACTTGGACACAAGAAGCTTAAAGTCTTGCCCCTCAGGCAAGTGTGCAAAATTAAAATCTAGCCCTGGTGCCACACCGGCTACAACGGTGACATTACGCTTTGCCGCATACACGCAAAAGCTGTTGAACTCAGCAAGCCAATTCTGTGCATAGCTCTGGCGCCAGTTCAAGCGATGTAGAACATCCTCTTTGGGGGCGTAGTAGTAGGTGTTCAAACCAAGCGCATGCATTGCATCCACTATCTGGCAACGCTCTGCCCAACTCAGCAAATGCCCATAAAACCCCTCTGCATAGCCTCGGATTGGCGTAATCATGATGCGATAAGATCCACGGCTTGAACATGTCGCAGATTACCACGCTATATGACGCATAAAGTCACAACGATAATGCAGGTGACAAGCACATTGCACTGGCAGCTTCGCCTGGAGCGATGGTTGATTACCTTGACGGAGATTGGGGATTGTTCTTCGTCATCACCGCGCTGATGGTCATCCAGTTTCTGGTGTTGTTGGTTATTGTTCGAAAACGCTTCAGCGCTATTGAATCTGATAAGGCACGTTTACAAGAATTTACTTAAGCAAATCTGCCTACCGCTGCATCGAAAAAAACAGCGAATGGCCTAGATTATTCTGAACAGAGACAAGTTGCGCGATAACTCACGTACAATAAGGCTGTCATTAATCGAAAGTGGGGAATTCTGTTCGTGCATATAATGTTGGAAATCCTACTTGCCACCAATTTGACGCTGGCATAGACGTCATGGATCGCACCCTGTCCGTGCTGGTTGTGGAAGACAATCCAATTGACTTCAAGCTGCTGCAACGTGCCCTGCGCAGCTACCCCAGCTTTAAACTAATACACGCTCAGACCCTTGAACAAGGGGTTACATTCATTAGCGATGAGCATTTCGATGTTGTTCTACTCGACCTATCGTTACCTGATAGCGAAGGGTTTTCCACAATCGATGCATTCACACAGCAAGTATCAACTCCGGTTGTTGTCCTATCCAACACTCACGATGAGAGTACTGCACTAAAAGCGGTACAGCACGGCGCACAAGACTACTTGTTTAAAGATCAGATGGAGCCACTGCTTTTGCGACGAACTCTGTGCTATGCCATAGAGAGGTATGGGCTTCTCGAAGAGTTACATGACATCCGACAGATCACTCGCCGCGAACTTGAATTGCAGCGATTACAATCCGACGCTAACATCGCATCAGATTCCCCAGCGCAAGCTTCCTCAAAAAGCAACTCGTTAAAGGCTGAGTTCCCGACAATTTTCAAACAAGCTATCGATACCTACGGGAACATGATCAGCCATTCACTGGAACGCCGTGAATATCAAGTGCGCTCAGTGAATCTGTCCAAGTTACTTAAAGACCTTGCGGAGACATTAGGCTTGCACGGCGCATCACCTCGTGATGTTATGCAGGTACACACGGTGTGTGTAGCCATCAAGCTTGACGAACTACCAGCGCAAAAAAATGCACTGTGCCATGAGGAAGCGCGTTATTTACTGTCGGGGTTGATGGGGCACTTATGTTACTTCTACATGAATCGCGCCAATACGCAGTTAGACTCTGCCAAACCAAGGGCTGACGCTCTATGACTCGGTTATCGCTAAAGCTATTCGTATCTGGCAGATCCATGAGATCCGATGCTGCGATTTCCAACCTTGAATTGACCTTGTCACAAATCGGCATTGATGATTTCGATCTCCTCATTATCGATGTACTGGCTAACCCTCAAGCAGCCGAGGATGAGTTCATTTTGGCAACACCCACCTTGGTGAAAGTGACTCCAGAACCTGAACGACGAACCATCGGTGATCTGTCCGATAAGGCGTTACTCCTGCGTGGACTGGACCTGTCTCCAGCCGCGTACCTTCGAGATTTGAATGAAGCATGAATGAAACCTCTCTAAACATTGTCAAGAAACTGGCGACAGGCATTGCAGGTTTCGACGCAATCTCTAATGGCGGTATCCCCAAAGGTAGAACGACGCTATTGGCGGGCACTGCGGGAAGCTCAAAGACTGTTTTCGCCGTGCAGTTTCTCGCCTGTGGTGTCATGCAGAAAAACGACAAATGCGTTTTTGTGACCTTCGAAGAGACGCCTGAAGATATTCGTCAGAATATGCTCAGCTTCGGATGGAATATTCAGCAATGGGAAGATCAAAAGCTGTGGAGCTTTGTCGATGCATCTCCCAAGCCCGCGGATGTGAGCATTGTCAGTGGTGACTACGATCTTGGAGCACTGATCGCAAGAATAGAACATGCGATAAAAAAGATTGGGGCCACTCGAGTATCGATCGATTCATTAGGCGCCATTTTTAGCAAATTCCTCGATCAGCATATCGTCAGAAGCGAGCTTCTTCGCATTTCTGTTGCGCTTAAAAAACTCGGCGTTACTGCCCTGATGACAGCAGAGCGAAATGAGGAATACGGCGAAATTGCCCGACATGGCATCGAAGAGTTTGTCGCTGACAACGTCATTATTCTACGTAACGTGCTCGAGGCTGAAAGCCGTCGTCGAACCATGGAGATACTAAAATTTCGGGGTACCGATCATCAGAAAGGCGAACACCCATTCAGCATCGTGTCTGATGGTGGTATCGTCGGCGTACCCCTATCCACTGTATTGCTCAATCATCGCTCCTCTACTATTCGCGTCACGTCCGGAATCGAAAAGCTCGACAGCATGTGCGGCGGTGGTTTTTTTCAAGACTCCATTGTGTTGATATCAGGAGCCACAGGCACCGGCAAAACGCTTATGGCCACAAGCTTTATCAGCGGTGCAACCAAAGAGGAGCGCAGCCTGTTTTTTGCCTTTGAGGAAAGCCGAGACCAGTTGTTTCGAAATGCAGAAGGCTGGGGTGTGGATTTCAGAACAATGGAGCAACAGGGCCTGCTCAAGGTGGTCTGTGCCTATCCGGAAACCACCGGTCTTGAAGAGCATCTGGTTAACATGAAGAAGGTAATCGATGAGTTCAGACCCACCCGCATTGCAGTAGATAGCTTGTCGGCACTGGAACGAGGCGCTACTCCGAAGAGTTTTCGCGAGTTTGTCATCGGGCTCACCTCCTACATAAAGCAGGTGGAAACCGTGGGTGTGTTTACCTCGGTAACACCGTCTCTTATGGGCGGCACCAGTATTACCGAAGCACATATTTCCACCGTCACCGATTCCATCGTACTGCTTCGCTACGTGGAGTTATTCGGTGAAATCAGCCGTGGCATAGCAGTGCTAAAAATGCGCGGCTCTCTGCATGAAAAAGATATTCGCGAATACTCCATCGACCAGACAGGGATGCATGTGGGTAAGCCGTTCAGAAATATCACAGGTATCCTCACCGGCAATCCGCAATATCATCAGACACCAGAATCGACACGATTCAAGGAAATGTTTGATGACGTCTAGCCAACTTTATTTCTACACGATGTAACACTATCTTGCCCCAAGCGCTCTCAAAGGTTATGTTCAACAAGTCAGTACCTTATCCATTTCCCTGCACGATCACAGAGTAGACGATTGCAATGGACGCACAGGCCGATGAGCAGGTAATCGCTGTTGCAGAACTTCAGGCTAGTAATGCCCGGTTCCAGAACGTTGTGAATAGCTCCCCGGATGGCGTCGTTGTCACCAGCACTGATGCTGTCATCCGGTTTGTTAACCCTGCAGCGATGCTCATGTTTGGGCTTAGCCAGAAAAAACTTCTGGGCAAACCATTTCACTATTCTGACCTGACTGGGAGCAGTGTTGAAATTGAAATACTACAACCTGACAGGGCACCAATAATCGCCGAAATGCGTGTAGTACAGATTGAGTGGGATGGTCAGCCCGCCATGCTGGCAACCTTGCGGGATATTTCAGAGCGTATTCAGCTTACAAAAGACCTGCTGCGCTCCAATCAGGATCTTGAAGAATTTGCGTCTGTTTTGTCGCATGATATTCGTGCCCCACTGAGAAACCTGAACCTCTTGTCAGGCTGGCTGCAGAAAGACCACTCTGCCGATTTGAACTCTGATGCGTTGGAGGATGTGGAAATGATTCGGACCACCACTGCGCGGATGCAACGTATGGTGGATGACCTACTACATTACAGCCGTGTGAGTGCACGCCAGAAAAAAGCACCAAATGTGGATTTGAACGAGATACTAGAAGATGTGAAAGCTGCATTGTCCGAGGATATTTTTAGAACTGCAGCAACTATCCAAAATGCAGTACTACCTGTTATCGATTGTAATATTGCTCAGATGACAACGTTATTTCAAAATTTGATTCAGAACAGTCTCCAGTACTGTTCGGAGCGGCCAGAAATCATGATCAACGCTGAACAACATGATCATTCATGGTTATTGAGTTTTGCCGATAATGGCGTTGGTGTCCCAGAAAATTCCTGGAGTAAAGTATTCAAGCCGTTTAATCACCTGCAGTCCGATGGCGATAAACAAGGTGCTGGCATTGGCCTTGCCACCTGCAAGAAAATTGTCGGCACCCATAATGGCAAGATCTGGCTAGAGTCCATCCAAGACCATGGCAGCACTGTCTATGTGTCACTGCCTGGTAAATCAATAACGATTCCCATTGAATCGACGACAAAGAGCTACCCAGATGAGCTATGAAACAATAGCCACCGATTCGGCCACAAAGCCAATGGCTAACACCGCACCACTGTCACAGGGAGCCTTATCATGATTGCCATAGCCTGTGCCAGTCAGACCAACCAGCCCTTTGACAAGCCCATGATGAAGGAGCTCTATGCGAGCTCACTGCAACGACATCGCCGGCTTGGCCTAACCGGCTATCTCAACTGGAAACAAGGGCACTTTTTCCAATATCTGGAAGGGCCTGAGAACGCCATAGAGGCTGCTCTCCTAGCGATTAACAACGACCAGCACCAGACTATCGTGCACACGTTGCAACTGGGAAATATCACCCAGAGACGCTTTACTCGCTGGGATATGCTCAATATTTCCGGCGCTGGTGTACCTGATATTCGAATACAGGATTTAATTGAAGATGTCATGAAATCCTCAACTGGCAACGTATTTGACGAAACTGAGTCGCGCCGGATCATCCTCGATATGCTGGATCAGATGTCAAAGCTTCACAAAGCAAACACCGGTACGCTGGTCGGCACGAAATCGCTACCCACTGTTGACGTCGATGAACAGCCACCGTATCTGGTGGTGCTAGGCGCCTCGGCAGGAGGGCTCGCACCACTGCAATCCATTGTACGAAGTCTCAAGAAAGATCTTGATGCCGCTTTTGTCGTCATCCAGCA
The DNA here is from genome assembly GCA_023301795.1 of Granulosicoccus sp. GTDB lineage: Bacteria > Pseudomonadota > Gammaproteobacteria > Granulosicoccales > Granulosicoccaceae > Granulosicoccus. The sequence continues at coordinate 88,123 of JALZVU010000008.1, read as the reverse complement.
CTTTTCGCCAGAGACTGAGACCATGATGGACATGATTCTGCAGCGCGATACTTCTATGGATGTGCAAGCGGCAGAGCGGGACGTTGTTATAGAGGCAGGAAATATTTACGTTATTCCCCCCGGTCAGAACCTCGAGATCATTAACGGAAAGTTTGAACTCAACGAGCAGCAGCGCTCAGGACGCGGGCCTCAGTTCCCCATTGACATCTGTTTCAGATCGATTGCTCGTGAGTACGGTGACAAAGCCATTGCCGTTATCCTCTCGGGCACCGGATCTGATGGATCCAGAGGCGCAAAAGTGGTCAATGAGGCCGGCGGAGTTGTGCTCGCCCAAAGCGTCAGCTCAGCAGAATTTGACGGTATGCCGCAATCGTCGATTGATGCGGGGATCGTACATCAGGTACTCGCACCCATCGATATTGCGCATTTTCTGAATAATCTAAGCAGCGAATTTCTGCAAGAATCATTAGCCCTCAAGCCTGCACTGCGCATTGATTATGTTGAGAAGGCCGTAGCGCTGCTTGAAGATAACGATGTGGATTTCTCCCAATACAAAAGCGAAACACTGTTTAGACGTATTGAGCGCCGCCGTGTTATTGCCAACATAACCTCAAGCGATGATTATCTTACATTCCTGCGCGATGACGAGCAAGAACGCACGGAACTGCGTGAAGATATCCTAATTACTGTGACAAGCTTTTTTCGCGATCCCGAGGCTTGGGAAAAACTCTTTGACGCGATAGCACAACAAATTGAACGTGATCTGAAAGACGGCGACACTTACAGAATCTGGGTTAGCGCGTGTGCCACTGGTGAGGAGGTCTACACCCTGGGCATGATAATGGTCGAGATACTCGAGAATCAGGACAAAAGCATCAATTTCAAAATTTATGCAACAGACATAGAACGCAAAGCGTTAGCAATAGCCAGTGCAGGTTGTTACAGTGGACGTGCGCTGGAGCAGGTAAGTTCAGAGCGCCAGGAGCGTTTTTTCACCAAAAAGGCTGAAGGCTACGTTATCGATCGAGAGATTCGCGAAAACGTTATATTTGCCCCGCACAATTTTATAAAAAATGCACCTTTCACACGTATGCATCTTGTTACATGCCGCAACGTGTTGATCTATATGCAACCTGATCTGCAGCAAATTGCTATCAAGATGCTGCACTTCGCACTGAACGTTAATGGCATTCTTTTTCTTGGCCCGTCCGAAACACTGGGTAATCTTCAGAGCGAGTTCTACCCGATACAACGCGAGTGGAATCAATACAAGAAACTTCGAAACTTACGCTTACCGCTGCATCTGTCGGCTGAACGACTACGCGACACATCTCGAGAGCTTGCCTCGGCAGCTCAGCCCATGCAGCTCAATGATGGCCTGGAGGTTAACGGGATTCTTGGGCTATCACTTGATGCAGTATCTCAATACACAGGCAACACCAATATTCTCGTGGACAGTTCGCGTTCAGTGATGACCGTCATCTCTGATCCCAGCGGATTATTGCAGGTTCATCGTGGCGAACCCACGCTGGACATCGTCAAGATGATACCCGAAGGGCTCCGACCCTCGTTAACCTTCGCACTAGCTCGTGCGTTCAAGGATTTAAGCGAGGTGACCCATCGCCAGATCGACTGCACACCTATCGGTAAATCAAGCCGGGAAATCGACATTGAAGTCTTTCCACATACGCCAGCAAAACCTACATCGGCTCAATATGCTCTGGTGGTGCTGTCGGAAAGCAAGTCTCGAGAGCTCAGTACTAGTGGGGAGGCTCAAGCAGATGGGGCACAGGTCGACGAACTCCGTTTTGAACTGACTGAAACCAAAAAAGCACTTGAAGCTGCTATCAACGATCTGGAAACACTGGATGATGAACAGCGATCAATCAATGAACAACTCTCAGCAGCCAACGAAGAACTGCAAAGCACGAATGAAGAGTTGCAGTCAGTGAATGAAGAGCTGTATACCGTTAACTTTGAATACCAGACAAAGATTCATGAGTTATCAGATCTTAATCAGGATCTTGATAATCTGCTAGACAGTACGAATCTTGGAGTGATATTTCTGGATTCTGATCTTTGCATACGTCGATTCACTGAGGTTGCAACACAAACCGTTAATCTGCTGCCCTCAGACATCGGCCGCCCCTTTGTTGATCTTGCGAACAAGCTTGAGTACACAGAACTTACCAACGACATGCGACGCGTTCTATCTATCGGAAAATCCATCACACGTGAAATCACACGTGTTGATGCTGACCCGCTAAACGTGGGTATCCACCCTTATCGCGCCAGTAGTGGACTGGCGCAAGGTGTACTGATCATGTTTCGAGAGAATTCAACAGCTCCGATGGGGGAGACACAGTCGAAGAGCTTTGATACTGCGTAGCGTTAGCGCCTGCATTGAATGCCAGTAGCTTGGTGATGTCAGCTGCAGGTTCAGGGCGACTCATCATGTAGCCCTGAATCGCATCGCAGTGGTTCTTCGCAAGAAATTCCAACTGTTCCTGACATTCAATTCCTTCCGATACCACTTGCAAGCCCAGCTCATGAGACATAACGATGATCGATCTGATGAGTGAGCGCATATTGCTCGACAGCCCCATATCGGCGATGAATATGCGATCAATCTTCAACCGCGAGACTGGCAAGTGAGCCAGACGCCCCAGTGATGAATGGCCTGTACCAAAATCATCGATAGCCAGCATGTGACCCTCTTCCTTTAGCTGCTGCAACGACTGTGCACACTGCACATCATCAAGCATCACAGCCGTCTCTGTGATTTCAATTTCTATCGCGTTTGACGACAAACCATGGCGCGCCAGCGTCAGACTGACATTCGAGGCGTAATCAGGTTTCACCAGCTGTCGTCCGGAAACGTTGATGGCTATCGGCGTGTGGATACCCGCCATTTGCCATGCCCGTGCTTGCTGACAGGCGGTCTCCAGCACCCACTGTCCAATGACCACGATCTGGTCGGTTTTTTCTGCCAGCGGAATAAACTCGCCCGGAGAGACAAGCCCCAGCGTTGGGTGTTCCCAACGCACTAACGCCTCTACCGAGACAACTTTCAATGAGGCAACGTCGTAAATCGGTTGGTAGTGCAGGATCAGCTGATCGTCACGCACCGCGTGCACCAGACTGGTTTCCAGCACTGATTGCCTATCACTGGTTTCCAGTGACTCGCGGGTAAACATAACCACCTGATCCCGTCCCGCTTGCTTAGCCTGATACATGGCCGCATCAGCGCCTTTCACCAGATCATCAATTTTCACAGCATGATCAGGATACAAACTGATACCGATACTGCTACTTACCCTAACGACCGCCTCATCAAGTTTAAAGGGCTCTCTGATACGTTCCGCAATAGCCTGCGCATAAGCAACAACATCGTCAGCGCCTGCCGGGTTATCCATAATCACAGTAAACTCATCGCCACCGAGTCTGGCCATGCTGTCGCCAGGACGCAGCAGCGCACTGACGCGGCTCGCAACCTCCTTAAGAACGTTGTCTCCCGCAGCGTGTCCCAGACTGTCATTAATTGGCTTGAAACCATCCAAATCGAAGTAAATAACCCCTGTTTTCCCGCCATCCCGACTTCGGCGATCTATTGCAGACTGAAGGTTATCAGTGAAAAGCGTGCGGTTAGGCAACTTGGTCAATGGATCCTGGTGCGCCATTTCTTCCAGATAATCTTTAGCGTTGCGCAGCAGTTTTTCATTGTTCAGCTGTTGGCTGATATCGACGATCATGATCTGGTAACTGTGCTTGTGAGTTTTTCTGCTACGAATCGCACTCGACATGAACTGCACAGGACGGCTGCTGCCATCAGGCAACTGTACGTTGGCCACCCAAGTCTGCGTCAGATGAGAGCTTGCCACGAGCATCAGGTACTCGTGCAGTTTTAGCTGATCGTCAGTCGTCAAGTATGTGGAAAACGCTGTGTTAATCAATTTGGATCCGGGTATTTTTAAAAACCAGATAGCTGCAAGATTGACCTTGTCGATAATGCCTTCAGAGCTTAAAGAGATATAGCCCACTGGTGCCAGATCAAAAAGTTCGCGGTAGCGCGTTTCAGCGGTGCGCTGGTTGTTGTATAGCGTCTCGAATTCTTCACGCTGAGCTTCCATTTCAGCAATGGATTTATGCAGCGCAGCCAGTTGATCCTGTAAACCCTTTTCGTGGCGCCCAGACTCTATGTTCTGCCGTTCCAGTGACTGAATCTGCTGTCGAAGCGCCTCTACCTCTACAGTACGTTCATCATCTGAATTCGCGGCGAGCGCCGTGTTTATTTTCGTTACAGACTGCGGTTTTGATTGATTTGCCATCGTTCCGGTATTGTTGCCATTCAGCCCAGTGAGTAGGCGTACCGTATATTTAGCAAAAACCATGCTTTTTTGTGGCTTCTGAGCCTCAGTTCACACTTTGTAGTGCTCGAAGATGGTTACATCTGCTGCTGAAAGATAGTTGATTGCCGCCCTCAGTCACAAATCGACTGGCTTCGTTACCTGAGGGGCATAGCATTCAGGCAGTGGGAGGAGGCCCTACCCGCAGCCCACGGGACAAACACCAGCTTGCAACGTCAAAATTCGGACAAGTTTTATCCGTATAGTCAAAATCCCGATGGCCACAAATGCAGGCATCAGGGTAGTCGGCTAGCCACCCTCTGAGCACGGTCTCGAGCGAGGCAAACTGCGCGTCAGTAAACGCGCTACGCCCAATGAGACAAACCCCTAGGCTGATCTCGTTGTGGCCATAGACATGTGCCCCCTGCCAATAATCGGGCCTGGCGGCTTCGATCACACCATCACGCGTGATAACTCTGTGGTATCCGACACCATGCCAGCCAAAACCCAGATGCATCTGATGAATCTCACGTGCACCCATTGGCTCATCATCGGGTGTATCCGAGCAATGAACGACCAGATACCGTATTGCCGAAGCATCAAGCACAGACATGGTTTACTCAGCGTTGTTTGTATTGAGTGGGACAATAAGCTCGCGTTACCCCCTCAGGGCGTTTAGCAGCATGTTTGGTGCTCCTATTGCTCACCCGCTCTCGCCATAGCCTGAAAGAGCCGGGTTTCATCTCGCGTCGCATCAGCGTGATGACTTGCTGCTCACTAATACCAAAGCTTGCCGTGATGGCATCGAAAGGCGTGCGATCCTCCCATGCCATCTCGATAATACGAGACACTTCACTTTCAGAAAACACAGGTAGACGTCTACTCATGGAAGCAATGTAAGTTCATGTTGTTTAGATAACAAGTGCACCCCGAAGCGTTTTTTACCAACACTAATCGCTTGGCATAGCGTTGAGACTTGGGAAGCACATAGACTCCAGTGTTATCCCGAAACTGCTCAACAAACGCGTGATCGCGCTTGTGGGATTGCCAGAGGTCATGATCGCAATATCGCTTTGCAGCCTTTCCTGTTCATAAGGCGTGATCGGCGCAGCTTTATTCAAGAGTCGCTGCGCCTGTTTAGCCACCGCGTGAGCTGGATCAAGCCAATCGACCGGCCAGGGTGCAAGCTTACGCATCTCATTCACCAGAAATGGGTAGTGGGTACAGCCCAGAGTGACAATGTCTGTCTTTCGATGTTGACGCTGAACAAAGCAGGGCCGAATCTCCTCGCGAAGCAGTTGTGTATCGATATCTCGCAGCTGCATGTGCTCCTCTGCCATGCGCGCCAGCGAAGTTGCTCCCACAAGTTTGACCTCACATTTACCTGCAAATTGTTTGATAAGGTTCAGGGTATACGGACGACTGACAGTACCAGGCGTTGCCAGTACCGTAATCAGACCCGAAGCGGTGCGCTCCGCAGCAGGTTTTACGGCTGGCACAATACCCACAAACGGGATACTGAAACGTTCACGCAAGGCCGGCATGATCAACGTTGACGCCGTGTTACAAGCAACGATGGCTAACCGGGGATTAAACGTGTCGAGTAGACTTTCAAACAACCCCACCATACGTTGAGCAAGTGCATTCTCTTCCCAATCGCCGTAGGGGAAACCAGCGTCATCTCCTACATACACGAACCGCTCTTCATGCATGAGCAGTCGTGCTTCACGCAAGACCGATAAACCACCAATACCAGAATCAAACACCAGAATAGTCACGTGTCATGACAATCTATAAATCGCCATATCTGCCATGGCCGCATCGTATTATGATTGGTTTAACCGTTACTGGGGAATATGCTCTTTGGGTAACACTGCTACGCCCCATGGATAACGGCCAACCTTGATGGTTTTCTCAGCCTTCAAACTGGCAACATCCACAACCGTGACATCTCCTGAGACACCATTGGTGGTGTAAAGCTTATCCTCTTCAGGCGTGAGTACCATGTGCCAGACACGCCGCCCCACCAGAACATACTCAATTACCTCAAGCGTTGAACGATCGACAACAGCCACGTGATTGGAAGGCCCCAGCGCTATGAATGCAAGTTTTCCATCCGTGGTCAGTTCCATACCAACCGGCTGAATCCTGTCTTTGGAAATCCCGGGTATCTCAAAATTCAGGGTGTGTTTAATTTCCTTGGATTCGGTATCGATGATAGACACGGTGCCCCCAATCTCAGAGGATACCCACAGCTCACTGTCATCAAGCGTAAATTCAGCATCGCGCGGACGCTGATCCACAAGGGTGTTAGCAACAATTTCCTGACGCTCGGTGTCAATCCAGTGGGCCATATTGGAGGTCTCGGATGTGACGATAGCGTATCGTCCATCATGGCTTACCGCCATGCCTTCTGGCTCCACACCGACATCAATTTGCGCAACCACCTGTCGGGTTTCAATATTAACAACGGTGGCGATGGCATCATCTTCGTTGGCAATATAAAGATGCTTGTTATCAGGGTGCAGCGCAAATTGCTCTGGATCCTCGCCGCTAGGCAACTCAAACACAATGCGATTATCAGCAATCCTCATTACCTGCACAGTGTCGGAGTCTGAGGCGCAGATATACAGGTGAGTAAAATCATGGCTGATTGTTACACCCCGTGGACGCTCACCCACATCAAGGGTGTTGATAACCTCGTTGGTCTCAGAGTCAATGATGGAGATGGTGTCGTCTTTCTCGTTAGAGACGTACAGCCAATGTGCCGATGCCTGGTTAACAGACAGGATAGACAGACAAAATGCTGCAGCACAATGGTAAGCAGTAGATGTTTTCATGAATGAAAAAAGTTACGTTTGTTATAAACGGAAAGCGTTAGAAGTCAAACGCTTCACACAGTGTTTCTGCCTGGTCAGTGCCCAGGGTGTCCAGTTCGGTAACAGGGTGCAGAAAACCTTCAACAGGCGCGCTGGCCACAACCGCGTGAGCATGCACCAGTTGTATGGACTGACGTAGCTGCCCGTTCCAGCCACGAAAACTCAATGGTGCGCCTTTGAAACCCGCCAATTCAAAATCACTGGACAATATGTAGTCCCTCAGCACTTGGGTATCGTCAGACTCGGTTCGCGTAACAGCCTCTCCAATCGTGCGTATCGCAGCCCAATTCGCGTAGTCACGTGACGTCATATCACGCATCGCTAATTTGCCGAAACGCGATTGCAGCTGCGCTGCTCCCCATTGCTCAATAACCGCTGACCAACCAACAGGTGTCAGGCCTGCACTACCGGCAACAGGTCGTGGCAACCAAGTGTTATACAGAATAAACTCTGAAAAATCGCGATCCTCATCGGCAACGAGCACCACATCGTATTTACGCGCCTGGGTAAAAACAGGCACCTCTCTTGATGCATTTCGACGCATGTCAGCATCTTCTATCCACATCTTGTCTTCAACGATGGGTAGACCGAATTTTTGCAAAGATCGGCGCACAGATGTTGCCATCGCACGGTCCCCATCGCGGTTACCCTCAATGAGAAACACCTCACGCCATCGTCGGTACGTAAAGAACTGCGCCAATGCATCACTGAGCATGCCCCGCGAAGGTACCGTGTGCAACAGGTTGGCACTGCAGTCAGCATTACGCAGCGTGTTCTCTGGTGCTTGCGCGTTAAACAGAAGATCATCCTGAGCTTCGTCAAGTGCCGCCACCTGCTTCAATAACTCAACGGGCAGATTGAGAACAACAAGCCGTGGACCCGCACCCAATGTTTGCCGAATTTGCTCCAGCGCCTCGTTCTCTAAATGCCCAGGCTCAAGCACGATGGATTCCAGAGCGTAGTTTTGGCCAAGAAATTTGCCTGTGGTGTTGTTGTCGTCAATCGCAAGGCTTGCACCTTGGAGCCCGGCATCCTCAGGCCAACTGATTAGATTGGACAGCACGGGTGGGCGCTCAATGCGCTGCTCTACGTACAGGATGTTGACATGCAACGCGCCCTGAGCAAGAACATTTGTGGAACCCAGCAACAGCACTGCTGCCCCAGCAATCCATTGGCCCAAAGACCAGCTGCCCATGCGTTGCGCTATTGCACCAGCAGGCTCTTTACGACCAATGTTCGTTGAATGTTCCACCTTCAATATCACGCTTCCTGACAAATGCTGAGGCCTAGATTAGCGAGTAGGCTGCCGCTTGGACATAGTACTTAGGGTGAAAACTCAACCCCCTATAAAGGACATCTCAACCTTGGGCCGAAGCACGGCAACCTGGGTTCGCGTTTCAGAGTATCTGTCTGTACGCAGTGACCACAATGTGCGCAAGGCATCCCTGACGCTTTCATCGCCGGGCTCGCGCAGCTTAGGCCGAAGATCGTGCCCACTACTAGCAAACAAGCACGTGTAGATGCTTCCGGTAGCGCTGAGTCGAGCACGTGAGCAATCACCACAAAACGGCTCCGATACCGATGAAATAATGCCTATTTCCCCACCGCCATCAAGGTACTCCCAGCGTTTGGCAACCTCTCCCCGGTAGTTGGCTGACACGGGCTGGATAGGCAGCACCTGGCCAATACGCTCAGCGATTTGTGCACTGGTGATCACGTGTGCCAGATTCCATGCGTTGCTATTGCCCACATCCATGAACTCAATGAAGCGCAAGATACTGTCCGTGCCGTGAAAGTGCTGGGCCATGGGAACGATGGAATGATCATTGAGCCCTTTCTTAACCACCATGTTGACTTTCGTGCCGCTAAACCCGGCTGCGCTGGCGTTTTCTATACCGTCAAGCACACTCTGAACAGATACATCAACATCGTTGACTGCCTTGAATGTTTCATCGTCCATGGCATCCAGGCTCACCGTGATACGTTGCAATCCGGCATCGCGCAAAGTGCGTGCCCGTGCCTGAGTCAACAGCGAACCGTTGGTGGTCATGCTGATATCTTCGATGCCCGGAACCTTGGCTATCTGACCAATCAGTACGTCCAGATCGCGACGCAGTAATGGCTCACCACCAGTCAATCGTATTTTGGTAACACCCAGCTCCGCCGCTGCACCCACTACCTTTACGATCTCTTCAAAGCTGAGCAGCTCGGCTTTGGGTAAAAATCGGTAGTCTTTGTCGAAGGTCTCTTTCGGCATGCAATACACACAACGAAAGTTACAACGATCCGTGACCGAAATTCGTAGATCACGCAGGGGCCTGAATAGGCGATCAGTTACGGCAGCCGATGTAGCCATTAACCACCACCTCGTTGGAAATGAAGATCAAAATTGGTTTTAAATGCCATTTGCTGCTCTACGGTAACACCTTCAAATCGGAAAGACACTTCAGCAAACGGCAGCCTTAGCAACGCGATTCTGCGCTCTTGCAAGACACCCAAATGAATATGTACGTGACCATCATGCAGCTTGACGGTCACGTTATCGCCTTCGCAAGAATACTGAAGCTCGCCCATGGCTCTGGGCAGAAGCCGCCAGAAATCCTCATGAGTCAACCCCATCTCACGACTGTACTCGATGATGTTATCGCTCGACACCTGGTTCATAACTACTTATCCGATTATTGCATCTGCGAATGGCGGGCAATCACACTAACTGATAGCACCGAAACATCTGCTGCGCGTGTTCATCCACCCGCTACGGGTGGCCAGATGGCAAGCACGTCGTCTTCTTTGAGAATCTTTGCCTGATCACGATCAGCTTCGCAATAAAACACGCCGTTGATCAGCACAAGATGCGCAAGCTCCCTGGGAACCTTGAATTGGTCGATAATATCGTGCATCGAGGCATCATCAGAAACTTCGATGGTCACAGCGTTTTTTACAGCACCCGGTGGCAACAGGTGCTGCAATGTAGCAAAAAGCTTAAATGTAATTTTCATGATGTAAAAGCTATCTGATGCAGGTTCAAACGGGCGCCGTAGCGACATGCTGGGCCTGAGCGCTAGCCAGATAAGCTTCCGAGATACGATTTGGCTCAGCCATAAGCTTGGCTTTCCAGTCCCCCAAATGCGCACCCGTCTGAATCAGTCCACGCATAACACCCACATGCTGAGTCATCCCCAGACTGCTAGCGCCCACCAGGACGTCATCTTTAAACTGCAAGTTCAGGTATTTGAAGTTGCCGATATCAGACATCTCTGCCTCTTCGCCACCATCAACACCCATCCACATACCAAACGATGTAGAAATCAGACCTACAGTATCCAAAACGTTCATATTGAGATTGCCCGGATGCGGAGTACGTTTGCCAAACACCATGTTGTTGGCCGCAAGCTTGCCATGCTCTACGGCCGTCGGCTGGATGGCCTGAACGTAGTAATCACCCGTGGACAAATCACGACCCTGAGCTACATCGCCTGCCGCAAACACATCGGCCACGCTGCTTTGCATGAAATCGTCTACGACGATACCCATGTCTACCTCTATACCGCTTCCTTCAAGAAATGCGGTGTTAGAGCGCACACCAGTGGCGCAAATGACCACATCGGCAGGCAATTTCTGTCCATCCTCTGTGCTCACGGTTAATGGCGAGTCACCGTCATCATCGATTCTGGATACCTTGGTAGAGGTGAGTACCTTGATGCCCTTGTTCACGCACCAGTCCTTGATCATTGTGCCCATGACCTCGTTCGTCATTCTGGACACCATACGGTTTTCCATTTCGATAACCGTTAAATCCACGCCACGAGCAGCCAAAGCCTCAAGAATGATGCACCCAATAAAGCCTGCGCCCATCAGGATGACCTTCGAGCCAGGTTGTGTGGATTCGACGATTTTGTGCGAGTCAGCCAATGACCAGCAGTTGAAAATATTCTTCAGGTCAATGCCTGGAATCGGCGGACGAGTAGCAGTTGCTCCAGAGGCAACCAGCAGTTTGTCGTAGTTGATGACCTCTCCGCCGAGCAATGTTATCGCCTTGCTTACAGGGTCGACAGCGCTGGCTCGGCCGTGCTTCAGCGTGATGTTGAGGCCCTCGAAATGACCTTCATTCTTGCGTAAGTACGTGCCTTCGGCTTTCACATTGCCCACCAGAAAATAGGGCAGCGCCATACGCGAGTAAGGTGGTACATCTTCTGCGACCAGCATCGTGATCTGGGCAAGCGAATTGTATTTACGCAGATGCTCTGCAGCGTTCACGCCGGCAGGGCCTGCGCCAATAATCACATAATGCATATTGATGTTCTCGTGGATAAGGCAGTCGCGCACAGCCTTGTATCAAGCCGATACGATACGTGCCAAACGAGCATCAGTAAAGTCGCTTGGACAAAAGAAGGCTGTCCGAAAATAGACACAGACCAGGCACACCCTAGGGGTGCGCCTGGCGATGACAACAACTAGCTAGGTAGAGCCCACTTCTGACGAGTCTCGTCAGTCATGGAACCGTCTGTAGAGTAGCCGCGCAACTGGTAATACTCAGGAAGCATCTTATCCAGTTCGTTGACACGACCTTTGGCAGGCCCCGTGTTAGCAGCCTCTTTCAGCAATCTTTCAGGCAATGTGTCATCAGCACCTGTGATGCCCGCTTTCTGGTTGAAATCTTTTTCAAGGTTCCAGATACGCTCGCCCACTTCCATCATGCGCTCAGTGGACCAGTCACCTTCGCAGGCTGCATCAACCTGAGGAGCGATGTCGTCCATTGTCCAAGCAAAAGTGGTGAATACGCAAAGACCTGCAGAGTCGACAGCCGCAGTAGCATCCTGAAACGCCTTAACCAGACCAGCCTTGCCGTCAGATTCCAGCGGATCAGTCTTCTCCGGAATACCCAGAATCTCAGAGGCCACTGTGTAGCCGCGTAGATGACATGCACCACGATTAGCCGTAGCGTAAGCCAGACCCATGCCTTGAATGCCACGAGGGTCGTAGGCCGGGAATTCCTGACCCTTGACTGTCATAGAGAGCTCGGGCTTGCCGTATTTCTCGCACAAACGCTTCGAACCCAGGCCAAGATCTATTCCAAAGCCTTCGCCCTTGGCCGTCATTTCAGCGGCCCAGCAAAGTGCTTCGGCAGATCCGAATTTCAGCTCAACACCACCGGTTTGTTCTGTGGTTATTGCACCTGTCTCAAACAGCTCCATAGCAGCAGCCACGGTTGAGCCGAAAGAGATCGGGTCCATGCCGTCTTCGTTGCACAGAAAGTTGACGTAGGTAAGCGCATCAATATCATCAACACCCGTGTCTGGACCCAGCGCCCATGCTGCCTCATACTCCAGGCCGCCAGAATTGATCCAGTACTCGGGCTTGTCTTTAACAGAGAAGTGAGTGCGATCAATCGTTGAGATTCTGCCACAAGCGATGGTGCAGGAGAAGCAAGCACCGTTGGTTGTCAGATTCGGCTTACCATCAGACTTACGTGGCTCGTGCATGGCTTCACCACCGACGTTTGACGCACCTTCAAATTGAGTCTCACGCATGTTGCGTGTTGGCAGTGCGCCCACCTCATTGATAACGTTCATCAGCACCTGAGTACCGTAGGCAGGCAGACCCTGGCCGGTTACGGCGTTATCAGCAAGCACTTTCTTGGCGTCTTTGGTGACTTGCAAGAAACGCTTGGGATCCTGAATACCACCCAGACCTTTGGTTCCGCGAACAATAACGGCCTTGAGGTTTTTGGAAGCCATGACCGTACCCACACCTGAGCGCCCTGCTGCACGATGCAAGTCATTAACGATGGCAGAATACAGGCAACCTTCCTCAGCTGAGCGACCTACACAAGCGATTTTGGTCTGCGGATCTTGGTGCTTCTGTCGAAGCATCTTGTCGGCTTCCCATACTGTCTTGCCCCACAAATCATCAGCCGGTAGCAGCGTTGCTACGTCGTCCTCAATGCTGAGGTACATAGGCGTTGCAGCCTTGCCCTCAAAAATAATCATGTCCCAACCAGCGAATTTCAGCTCAGCGCCAAAAAACCCACCAGAATTGGAGCACGCAACAGTACCTGTCAGCGGGCTTTTGCAAACCACTGAGTAGCGACCGCCTGTGGAGGCGATGGTCCCGGTAAGCGGGCCCGTCGTCATGATCATCTTGTTGTCTGGCCCCAATGCATCACAGGCCGGATCGATTTCGTCTACCAGATAGCGAGTGGCTAAACCGCGCTGCCCCAGATAGTCATGGGCCCACTGCATGTTCAGCGCTTCTTCGGTTATAGCACCGCTCGTCAGATTCACTCGTAAAAATTTTCTAGTCCAGCTCATAATCTGCTATCTCCTCAAGCGCCTGCGTTGTCGGTCTTCATTGCCCAGGCCCGCATCTTGTCGAGACCTGTTGCATTCGCGTCCACATAGGTAATGGCCTGCGTGGGACACGCGCTGACGCATTCAGGATCACCGCCACACAGATCGCATTTGACGACCTTGCCGGTGGATGTGTTGTAGTTGATTGTCCCGAACGGGCACGCAATGGTGCAGACTTTACAACCAACGCATACATCGGACAGAACGTCCTTAGATCCGTTGACAGGATTCAGAACAATGGCATCAACAGGGCAAGCTTGCATGCACCAAGCCTCATCGCACTGAGTGCAGGTGTAGGGTACAAACCGTCCCTCATCGTGAAAACTGAATACCTTTATGCGAGACTTGGCAGGGTTTACCGTGCCTTCATTAACCAGTGAACAGGCCGACTCGCACTGCAGGCACCCAGTGCATTTAGCCGGATCGATGTGCAGGGATTTCTGCATTCTTGACATTCTCCGTGTGGTGTTCGTGAAAAAGGCAGCGGATATTTCCCCACCTTGCGTAAGGATACTGCTTGAGGCCTAGCCTAGCAACTATGACGCAAAAGAAACGAATAATTATGCGATTTGTGTTAAGGCAACATCAAATAACCACTAATAGCTGTACTTTTCTGCAATTCCCAGTAATTCACTCAACTATCCATAACCCACTATGAAAGGCCTTGTGTCACTTGCCATTGCCTATGTGCTATCGCAGTTCTACCGCTCCTTTCTGGCTGTACTGACCCCTCAGCTAAGCGCTGATATCGGCGCAGACAAGGCTGACCTTTCGCTCGCCTCTGGGATCTGGTTTATCAGTTTTGCATTGATGCAGTTTGTGGTGGGCGTCGGTCTGGACAGGTTTGGGCCACGGCGAACCACCGCCATTATTTTTGGCTTGGGAGCCACCAGCGGCGCACTGGTGTTTGCCACGGCACAGACACCCACAGCCATTGTCGTTGCCATGTGTCTGTTTGGCATTGGCTGCTCGCCCGTACTGATGGCCTCGTTGTTTATATTTGCACGACGCTTTGCCGATAGCCGATTTGCAATCATGACCTCGTCTCTGGTGGCGTTTGGCACCATGGGCAATGTCATCGGTGCAAGCCCTCTAGCTGCGGCTGTGGACAGCTACGGTTGGCGGCAGGTTATGACAGCACTTGCCGTTGCCTCATTTCTTGTGGCGTTGGCCATTTATTCTCTGGTGCGCGATCCTGAAGCAGCATCGGTTAGAAATAATGGACTGGCGGGCTACCTTACGCTTCTGAAATCCCGAGCTCTCTGGGCCATCATGATCATGACCTTGCTCTGCTATGCACCCGTGGCTGGCATTCGTGGACTGTGGGCAGGCCCCTACCTGACAGATCTCTACCAGGCTAATGGCCCATTAATTGGCACCGTCACTTTGTACATGGCAATTGCCATGATTGCAGGCAGCCTGATTTATGGTCCTCTGGACAAGCTGTTTAAGACCCGTAAGTGGATCATCTTTACTGGCAATCTGATCGTCCTTGCGGTGTTGCTCGCGCTAGCCTGGAATCCGCTGAGGGGCGTAGACAGCGCCACACTACTTTTCATTGCCTTGGGACTGTGTGGTTCTAGCTACGGCGTGTTGATGGCACACGGCAGATCCTTTTTGCCACCACATCTGGTTGGCCGCGGCGTGACACTACTCAATTTTTGCTCAATCTTTGGCGCAGGCATTATGCAGTTTTTTACCGGACAGGTGATGAGCTGGCAAACCGACCCCTCATCACCTGCCAGCTATCAGCTACTGTTTGCCACCTATGCGCTGTTTCTAGGTGCCGCATTGGCGGTATATTTTTTTGCACTAGACACTAACCTGCGCGACAAAAATCAATCGGCTGCGCAGGTAACCAAGCCAGATACCAGCCGATGACTCACATCGCTCTACCCCATAACGCATTCAGTGCGCCTCCTCCCAACTGTTACCCACGCCCACATCAACCTCCAGTGGCACCTTCAACCCTGCAGAGGCTGTCATCAATTCGCGGACCTTGCTTCCAACATCATCGAGCTCACCCGCTTTAACTTCAAGCACGAGTTCATCGTGCACTTGCATAATGATTCGCGCATCGACACTTTTCTCTACCAACCAGCCATTCACCTTGATCATGGCTTTTTTAATGATGTCTGCTGCGGTGCCTTGCATCGGTGCATTGATAGCCGTGCGCTCAGCATAATTTCGCATCTGGGCATTGCGCGCGTTGATGTCTGGCAGATACAAACGCCTGCCAAATACCGTCTCTACAAAACCTTGCTCTTTAGCCAGAGCACGCGTCTCATCCATATAACGCTTGACCCCGGGATAACGCTCAAAGTACAGATTAATATAGCTTTGCGCCTCACCCCGACCTATGTCCAACTGCTTGGCCAGACCAAAAGCTGACATGCCATAAATAAGACCAAAATTAATTGCCTTGGCCGATCGACGTTGGTCTGATTCAACAGCGTCCAGCGGTACGCCAAACACTTCTGCAGCGGTGGCTTTGTGCACATCCAACCCCTTCTCAAAGGCATCAAGCAAGCCATCATCCTCTGACAGGTGCGCCATGATGCGCAGCTCTATTTGCGAATAATCCGCCGCCAACAAACGATAGCCGTCTTCAGCAATAAATGCCTCGCGAATTCTTCGCCCCTCTTCAGTACGAACGGGTATGTTCTGCAGATTTGGATCAGTACTGGATAAACGTCCAGTGGAAGCTACAGCTTGATTATACGAAGTATGTACGCGCCCCGAACCCGGATTAAGCTGTAAGGGCAGCTTCTCGATGTAGGTAGACATCAACTTTGTCAAACCGCGATGTTGAAGAATAAGCTTGGGCAAGGGATAGTCCAGCGCCAACTGCTCAAGCACATCTTCAGCCGTTGAGGGCTGGCCCTTGGGCGTTTTGCGAATAATGGGGAACTGCTTTTCTTCAAAAAATATTTCACCAATCTGCTTAGGTGAACCCAGATTGAACTCACGCCCGGCGTCCTCGAACGCCGCAGCCTTAACATCACTGATGGTTACTGCTATTTTCTTGCCTTGCTTCTCCAGCATGGCATCATCGATACGAACACCAGTACGCTCAATACGCGACAACACATGCAGTGCCGGTATTTCGATCGACTCATACAATGCCTGCAGAGTGGGCTCAGCACACAGCTTGGGCCACAAGACCTCGTGCAAACGCAAAGTGATGTCAGCATCCTCGGCTGCGTAATGGCTAGCCACATCAACCTCAATCTGATTGAATGTTTTTTGCGCTTTGCCCTTACCCGCTACATCTTCAAACTTAACGGTAGCAACGTTAAGATACTTCTTGGCTAGTGAATCCATGTCATGGCGAGTGGCTGTGCTATCCAGAACATAAGACTCAAGCATCGTGTCGTGTGCAACGTTAACCAGATGGATATCGTGGTTAGCCAGTACATTAATATCGTATTTAATGTGCTGCCCTACCAGGTTGCGTTTTTCGCCTTCAAGCAAAGGTCGCAGCTTATCCAGCACTGCACGTCGCTCAAGCTGCTGTGGCGCACCTTCGTAATCATGCGCCAGAGGCACATAGGCAGCTCGCCCAGCAGGCAAGGCAAATGAGACACCGACCACCTCGGCTTGCATATAATCCAGACTGGTGGTTTCGGTATCAAAGGCGAACAACGGCGCAGCTAGCAAATCCTTTATCCACGCATCCAGCTCCTCCATCGTGGTAATGGTTTTGTAGTCACTACTGGCCGAAGAGGAAGCCGTTGGAGTGGAGTCTTCTGCAGATCCGCCACCTTGTGATGCACGCGTTTGCAAAGGCGACATGCCATCGGCTAACTCGCGGCTCCATGTCTTGAATTCCAGATCGGTATACAGCTGTGCAAGCGCTGCCTCATCTGGCTCGTTCAGCGTCAGCTCATCGACAGTCTGCGCAAGCGCTACATCCAGACGAATAGTGGCCAGATCGTAGGACATGGGCAGATGTGCCATCGCCTCGCGAAGCTTCTCACCAATCTTGCCTTTTACAGACTCCGCGTTCGCCATAACCTCCTTCAACGAACCATGGGTTGCTAACCATTTTGCCGCCGTTTTTGGACCGCAGCTGGGCACACCGGGAATGTTGTCAGAAGTGTCACCCACCAATGCCAGGTAATCAATAATCTGTTCCGGAGGTACGCCGAATTTTTCTTTTACACCGTCCACGTCCATGACGGTATTGGTCATGGTGTTTACCAGGGTGACGTGCTCATCGACCAGTTGTGCCATGTCCTTGTCTCCGGTCGACACAATCGTCTTCAATCCCATGGCACTGGCCTGAGCGGACAATGTACCAATGACATCATCAGCCTCAACGCCGGGTTCGATTAGCACAGGAAAACCCATCTTTTCCACTACCTCGTACAGCGGTTTGATCTGCGTGCGCATGTCATCAGGCATGCTGGCGCGATTAGCTTTGTATTCGCTGTATATATCGTCGCGGAATGTCTTGCCACTGGCGTCGAAAATCACAGCCATATGTGTAGGCTGGTAGTCCGCCACCAGACGTCGGAGCATATTGACAACACCGTAGATCGCACCCGTTGCCTGCCCCTTGGAATTAGTGAGCGGTGGCATCGCGTGGAACGCGCGATATAGATACGCCGACCCATCCACCAGAATGAAGGGCTGGACCGAATTCTTGGCTGCAGTCACTTTTGACATGATATTTCTGGGTTAAGGCTGGAATCGGCCTAGTGTAACGCTTGAGCCATGCTGCGATAACGTCAGTTGAGGGGTAGCACGACTCAAACCATCACTGACCCACACTGAAAAGCCAGGTAATGCGAGTGCACAGGTAAGAATTTCGATTTCAAAAGACAAAACTTGTGCTCTGGCGCGCATTATGCGAACCATAGACCTCTATTCCTTATCGACTCTTAACCAGGTACGCAAGATGCGACAACTACCCACGCACAACCAGATGCGGCGCGATGCGCGCGACAAAGCGCTGACACAAGACTCCTGGAAAATCTTCCAGATCATGGCGGAGTTCGTGGACGGGTTTCAGCAACTGGCTGATCTCAGCCCATCTGTCAGTATCTTTGGCTCTGCCCGATTCAGCCCAGACAATCCGTATTACAAAGCCAGCGAAGAAATCAGCCGTCTGTTATCAGACTCAGGCTTTGCCGTCGTCAGCGGAGGCGGGCCCGGTGTCATGGAAGCTTGTAACAAAGGTGCTTTCGCAGGCAAGTCTGCCAGCGTGGGTCTGAACATCAAACTGCCCCATGAGCAATCTGGCAACCCCTACCAGGACATCAGCCTGAATTTTAAGTATTTCTTTGCGCGTAAAGTAATGTTCGTTAAATATGCGTCCGCCTACGTTGTCATGCCCGGTGGCTTCGGGACGCTGGACGAGATGGCTGAGGTGCTGACCCTCGTGCAGACCGGCAAATCCAAACGTCTTCCCATCATTTTGTTTGGTACAAAATTCTGGAGTGGCTTGCTGGAGTGGTTTGAAACGTCACTGATTGAGGCGGGCACCATAAGCCCTGGCGACATGGATCTGTTTCAGCTTACCGACGATCCACAATTCGTGGTCGATGCCATATTTGATTTCTATGAAGGCGTGGAGCTGGATCGAATTATTGAAGACTCGCAGCTTATGATGGATTTGTAGGCAGAAAATTCGAGAACCAGTCGGTCTTTTAACGACCATCAACGACCGAAAAAGGTAACTAGATACGGTAAGCAATTTATTCCTTCGTATACACGGTCTTTTGCCTGTGTTGTAATTACAGGCCGGACTTTTAGGTCAGATCTGAAAGTCCTGCTCGCAATTACATCCTCTGAAGGAACCAAAACTATGTCACGACGTAAATTTCTTGCTGGCAGTGCAGCTGGCCTGACAGCCGTTGCCGGCTCTGGCCTAATTACATCTGCTCCTGCTATCGCGCAGAGCAAAGTAAAGCTCACTGTGGTTTCTACATGGCCCCGTGATTTTCCAGGTCTGGGTACGAGTGCACAGCGTCTGGTAGCGCGCATTGGCGAGCTGTCTGAAGGTCGAATCGAGACTGAGTACTTTGCTGCTGGCGAGCGCGTGGGTGCATTTGATTCATTTGATGAGGTCGCCTCTGGTAACGCTCAAGCCTATATTGGTGCTGACTACTACTGGAAAGGCAAACACCCTGCATGGGCGTATTTCACAGCCGTTCCTATGGGACTGACGACAACCGAATGGTCAGCCTGGATCAAGTTCATGGATGGCCAGGCCCTTTGGGATGAGGTTGGTGATGAATTTGGTATCAAGTGCCTGCCTTGCGGTTCTACCGGTTGTCAGATGGGCGGTTGGTTTAACAAGGAAATCGAATCTGCTGACGACCTTAAGGGTCTGAAAATGCGTATTCCAGGACTTGGCGGTGATGTTATGGCCAAATTGGGTGCATCTCCAGTATCTCTGCCTGGTGGGCAAATCTACGAGAACCTGGTCTCCGGTGCTATCGACGCTACGGAGTGGGTTGGACCTTACAATGACTACTTCATGAAGTTCTATGAGGCAGCCAAGTACTACTACGCTGCAGGTATGCACGAGCCAGGCAGCTCTTTGGCATTCGGCATGAATAAAGAGTTCTGGGAAGGTCTGTCCAACGCAGATCAGGCACTGATCACCGCTTGCTGCTACGAAGAGCATGCTAACCAGTACGACGAAGCCACTGCCCGCAATGGTGAATTCCTGCAAAAAATGATCACCGAGAATGGCGTTGAACTTCGCCAGTTCAACGATGAAATATTCGACAGCTTCCAGGAAGCTGCTGAAGAGGTGTTCGAGGAGACTCGTGATCACAGCGAACTGGCTGCCAAAGTACATGACAGCTTTGCCAAGGCACGTACAGAGCTTGGCACATGGATGATGAATGCAGGCGTAGGTTTCAGCAACCAGCGTAACCGCGTTCTCGACCTGTAGTAGCGCTTCAGTCTGAGCGACCCAGTGGGTAGGGCCTATGTTTCCCCCTACCCACCGGGTCAATCAACACAGCCAGATCCTTTTCAATCGTAGTATCAGCCTCCTAACCCCAAATTCATGGTTCGAGTGGGCCCACCGTATGCCACCACCCAGACCTTGATGTGCCACTAGTCTACCGGTGAATAATAACCGCTTATGGATACGCAGCAGCCTACCCTCCCTCCGGCCCTGGTAACCCGATTGTTTGGCTGGTCGATGCTTGCCACGCTGTTTACCTATCTAACTAACAACTACTTGACCATCAGCCGCGATATGCCGGGCGTCGGTCCGTTGTTTTCGGGAAATTTTTCATTGGGCGCTCTGCTGCAGCTAGCGTTGTATGCCGCAGGCATAGCGGTAGCCGCCTACTTTGTCACCTCCAGATCCCATCGTTCTCTACGCGATGATGCCAAGACCATCACCGGCTTCAACACGTACCTGATTCGCGGCTGCTTCTGGGCTGTGCTTTTGGTGGGCCTTGCCGACATGAGCATTTCTTTCCTTCGGGTCGAAGGCATCCTGGGTAACTATGTCTCGGAAGACATGGTCAAGGAACTGGGACGTTCCAACTTTCGCGGGCTGTATGTTCACTACCCGCTTATGGCCGCAGGCTTTTTCATAGCACTCTTTACACGCACCCTGGGATTTCACTGGTTAGCGTTGCTTATCGTCATAGCTGAGCTCACCATCGTTATCACACGCTTTGTCTTCTCTTATGAGCAAGCATTCATGGGAGATCTGGTGCGCTTCTGGTACGCAGCTCTGTTCCTGTTTGCCAGTGCCTACACTCTGCTGCACGAGGGTCATGTAAGAGTCGATGTCTTTTATGCCGGCCTGTCTCGACGCTCCAAGGGGCGCGTCAATATGGTTGGCGCCATTCTGTTCGGGATGGTGCTGTGCTGGACGATACTTATCATCGGTCTCAAAGGCAAAGCCTCCATCATTTACGGACCGCTCGCCAACTTTGAAGTGTCACAATCCGGATTTGGCATGTACACCAAATATCTGATGGCAGGCTACCTGGGTGTGTTCGCCATTTCCATGCTCATCCAGTTTGTCAGTCAGCTGTTTGAAGCCCGTGCAGACATACGTAACGATCCGGGGGCGCGAATGCCTGCTCCTGAAGACGCCTCAACTCATTGATCAGATCACGGAGCTAAAACCATGGATCTCGTTTTTCTTGCACTACTTCTGATCACACTTGCGCTTGCGTTGGGTTCCGGCTACCCGGTAGCCTTCGCCTTGCCCGGTGCAGCCATTCTGACCATATCGATTGCAGCTGCCGCAGGCTTTATATTCGGTGGCAGCCCAGACGCCTACTTCACCCATGGCGGTCCCAGCCAATGGCTAAGTGCCGGTATTACCAATTTACGCGGGATCTATTGGGAGGTGGAGCGAGATACGCTCATTGCCATCCCATTGTTTATTTTCATGGGGATCATGCTGCAACGCTCCAAGATTGCAGAAGATCTTCTTGTCACCATGTCACAACTTTTTGGACCTGTACCTGGTGGCCTGGGCATCTCAGTTGTTTTTGTGGGTGCCCTGCTTGCGGCAACCACCGGAATTGTTGGCGCAACAGTTGTTGCCATGGGCCTCATCTCATTACCGGTCATGTTGCGCAACGGTTATTCCCAATCATTAGCTACTGGCACTATCGCCGCTTCCGGCACTCTGGGTCAGATTATTCCACCCTCGATTGTATTGATCATCCTGGCAGATCAATTGGCCAGTGCTACCGATCAGGCAGGCACAGCACGTAAAGTTCTGCACAAAGATGCGACCGGCGAACTCAGTATGCCGTCCGAATTTGCGGTTACCTCAACCAGTGCAGGAGAGATGTTCCTGGGCGCTCTTGTGCCAGGGCTGGTATTGGTTGGGCTCTACATGCTGTACATCCTTGTGTACGCCATAATAAAACCTAAAAACGCTCCAGCAGTGCGTTTTGGTGGCGCCTATGATGGCAAGTTCCTGTTGAATGTTGCTGGCACACTGGTGCCGCCACTAGCCCTGATCTTTGCGGTTCTGGGCTCCATTATCAGTGGTATAGCAACGGTAAATCAGGCTGGTGCCATTGGTGCTGCCGGTGCACTGATCATGGCCAGTTATCGACTCAAGGACGGTAAGCGCAAGTACTGGCCAGCCTGCCTTGCATTGCTGGCTATTGTAGGCCTTGCCGTGTCGCTAAACCTGAACGACACCAACATCAAGAACATCAAAAGCGCCGAGGACCTGGAAGCGGTCTATTTTGCAGCCGGTGTCGTGGCACTTCTGCTCATTGCCTTACTGTGGAGTGGCTTGCGAGTGAGTCGCATTAATAACACCTTGCATGAAGTGATGATCGAGACAGCGAAGGCTACATCGCTGGTATTCATTATCCTGTTGGGAGCTGCGATGCTTACTGCAGCCTTTCGTGCCTTTGGCGGAGAAGAGCTGGTACGCGATTTTCTCAACGGTCTTCCTGGCGGTTTCTGGATGAAATTCGTCATCGTTATGGGTGTTATCTTTCTGCTTGGCTTCTTCCTCGATTTCATCGAAATTGCGGTCGTGGTGGTGCCCATAGTAGCGCCCATACTGCTGGCCGATCCGGGTGCGAACATCACCGCTGTGTGGCTTGGTGTGATGATTGGATTGAATATCCAGACCTCCTTCCTGACGCCTCCCTTCGGATTTGCGTTGTTCTATTTACGCGGAGTTGCGCCTGCGGTGGTCAAAACAGTCAATATGTATAAAGGCGTTATTGCCTTCATCGCATTGCAGCTCACCGCGCTTGCCATTGTGGGCTCCTATCCGCCACTGGTTAACTACTTGCCAAATCGCATGTCTTTGCTGTCAGACACCGCGCCGCCTCCACGTAATCCGCTGCTGCAGTATTGCGTTGAGGAATACACCTACGATCAGCTTCTGGCAGAACGCGATGCGTACGACTCTGCTCTTTCCTCGGCACGTGCACTCGATCTGTCCACCCTGCCTGAAGACCTGGCTGAAGATCTCGAAGACAGTTTTGGTCCAGCCTCTGAAGCTGTCGATCTGCTCGTTGCAGCAAAGGCAGCTGAGCAAAACGTGATCGACAATGAAGACAGGTACCGTCCAGTGCACACAGTGGTCAGACGTATCCAGGCAGATGTCAGGAAAGTCGATGCACGAGTAGACGAGCTTGAAGTACTACTTGATCGCGTGCGCGGCGAAGACACTGAGGAGCGACGTGCATCACTCAACGAGCGCATTGAGGCGCTCCAACTCGAGATCAGCGCACTGGAAGAGACGATCCCAGCCGAATGGGAGGCTGAAAACCAACGTCATACCGAGCTGCAAAAGGCCGAGCAAGATGCGCGAAATGCTTATCGCCGTGCTGCAGATAGCGGCTACGAAGCCGCCGGAGAAGTAGTGGGGATTCTTGCCAGCACATCGGATCTGCGAGCACTTGGCAGCGCTATCCCGGATATGAAAACGTTGATGTCAACCAATGAGCCTGCTGATCTGGTGGATCCATTGGAAGAGTTGGCTGATCAATTTGGTGACATTGCAGGGGCCGATAAGATTCGTTCAGCTGTATCCAAAGCTCGTTCGGCCATGCGCAAAAAGACTCCGGACCCTGAAGCTGCAATGGAATCGATTGACACTGCGATGGAAGAATACGAGGCGCAAATGCAGTGGCGTGAGCAGGCAGAACCTGCCCTCTTTGCTGATCTGAGCAACTATGAGGATATGCTTAAAAACACCATAGGAATTCGTCAGCAGGATCGATTTACCCGAACACAAGCCCTTTCAGTGGCGGCCTGTCGTTCTCACCACAAGGATCTATCGCTGAATTTCTAGCCACACAGGCGGAGCGTCGTGCCCAGGGTTGATCATGTAACCCCCCTGAGGCACGATTCTAGCTATTGTACTTAAGGTCCAGAGAGTTCACACTGCATTGATGTTGGTGCACAAGAGGGTAAACGATGTACAGTCAGCAACAGTCCACAAAAACCGGCTTCACATCTGCCAGCCATGCGCTGTTGGCAGGGGCACTATTGCTTGTAGTCGGTAACGCGTTCGCGCACATGCCTCCCGAGAAAGCATCACAGCATGCCGGGAACTATCAGGTATCCATAGCCACCCAGCTCAGAGAGGTGCAGCATGGCAACATCGATGGGCGCGACTACCTCACCGTAAACATCGGTGGCCACGAAGTGGGGCCAACCGCTTGTCGGAGTAATATCTTGCGTATGGAAAGAAGCGGTAACGCTGATCAGGACATCCAGGAGCAGATTGAAGCCACCGCTATCTCAGCAATGCTGACCCGCACTACCGTCATGATTGTGGTGCCGCTGGACATGCAGAAGTGCATCGATGGAAAGCCCACTTTTACTAATCTGTACAAATTGTCCGCAGGTTTCTGAAACTGTTTTCCATGAATAGGGTGATCGGAACCGATGACGGCCACAAAGAAAACCCTGTTCCCAGACAGCCTAGTGGTTAACTCTCAATAAGTTTTTCACTGTTTGCCGCATCACTGGACATTGCCTGGCGCAGCATGCTGATGTCGCTGCCGCTGAAGACCAGATCAAAGCCACGGGCAAGTAACGCTTTTGCGTCAGATTTGGGTGTATTGAGCGTCGACAACAACTTTCCGGAAGCCTTCACGGCCTTGGATATCTTGCGAATCGCAGCCTTTGTGTCCTTGTGGTCAGGTTCTGCTCGATGTCCCAGACTCCCTGCAAGATCGAAGGGACCGATGAAAATACAGTCCACTCCATCCACGGCTGCAATCTCGGCGGCAGCATCAACGGCAGTTGCCGTCTCTATTTGTAGTAGCAGCATGAAATTTTTGCGATAGTTGTCGAGGTAGTGCTCTGTGCTAACCCCATAACCCGTTGCTCGCACAATGGGGGCGGCCATACCACGAGTGCCCTCGGGCGCGTACACGGCAGCGCGGGCCAATTCCGTGGCCTCCTCCGCTGAATCAACCATAGGCACCATAACGCCGTCAGCGCCCATATCCATTAATCTGCCTATCCACTGAGGCGATTTATCCGGCACTCGTACAATCGCTTTGGCCCCGCCCAATTGCACCGCCCTGATCATATTCAAAGCAAGATCCAGTGTTGCAGGGCTATGCTCCATATCGATCATGGCGTAGTCATATCCACAGCGACCGACCAACTCGCCCACAATCGGATCAAAGATGTTGACCCAGCAACCACTGGCAGGGAACCCTGACGCCTTTTGAGGCTCTGTGCGTCTGGTTGTAGTCGACAAATCAGCCATTTTAGGCTTGGACTTACTTCGCTTTTTCTGACTCACATTACGCCCCGTATTGAATCTCTGATAAACTGGGAATATTATCCCAACTTTTAGCCAATCATTATCCTAGCCGCTTTAGTATGCATGAATCCCTACAAAAAGCTGTCACTCGCGTGCTCCAACCCTTAGTTCGGCTGTTGCTGCGCCACGGTGTCTCACATGCCGAATTCAGCAACTGGGCAAAGCAGGCCTATGTCGATCAGGCAGCAACGCATTTCGGCATTAATGGAAAAACCCCCACCGTTTCCAGAATCTCTATCGTCACCGGTATCAATCGAAAGGAAGTCAAGCGGATTCATGAGCTACCTGACTCCGTTGATACCGGACTTAGCAAGCACAACAGAGCGGTACGTGTAGTCACGGGATGGCTGCAAGATGCAGAGTATTGCGACAGCAGGCGCAGGCCTCGCGTGCTCAAATACGGCGACCATGACGACAGCTTTAACCTTCTGGTCAAACGCTATGGAGGCGATGTACCGGCCCGGGCCATGCTTGATGAGCTGACCCGCGTAGGCACCGTGAGCAACGACGACGGCCGCGTAAAATTACTGCACAAGGGCTACGTACCACATCATAGTGAATCTGCGTTACTCGATATATTCTCTGTTAGCGCCACTGATTTGCTCAACACACTTGAGCATAATCTGACCCACACGCAAGCCAGGCACCTGCAGATGAGCGTAGCGTATGACAAGGTCACCACTGAAGGTCTTCAGCACTTCAAAGCACTCAGCAGCGAGCAGGCCATGGGTCTTCTGCGCACACTGGACAGTGAACTCTCACCCTACGATGCAGATGCCAACCCCGATGTTCAGGGCGATGGCGCACATCGCGTGGGGCTGGGCGTGTATTTCATCCACGAGAATTCGAGAGGCTCCAGATCGGATGACTAGATTGGCACGCATAAGACAAGCACTGTGCAAAACGTTAAACGTATTGCGGGTATTGAGCCTTGCGATTTTAACAAGCCTGGTCCTTAGCGGATGCGACGGTGGGATATTCGGCACTGGCGATGGCACTGATAGTGACTTAGGGCCGATAGACAGCTCAGTTAGTACCACAGAGCCGCCCACAAACCCACTTGCACCTGCCGGCAATACTCCTGAGAGCGGCAATAGCAGTGACAGTCCGGAGTCAGAGGCAGAAGAGGCGGCTGAGACACAAGACTCGGCAGCTACACTGAGCTTTAGCAATACCCAATCAGCAGGCTTGGACCAATCCATACTCCAACTACCCGCATTGAAAGTGATCAACTTACTGAATCAGCCCATCGTCGCCAGCACGACGACAGGCAACTCTACTAACATATCGGCACAAAGTAGCAGTACGTATTTGACAGCCAATACCGGGCAGAATCGCATCGACTTCAGCACCCTTGACAGTGGCATCGCGGTGGCCGCTATTGATCCACTAAACGCCTCAGACGACAGCATAACAACGGTACTGATCACCCCGTCACCCTTCAGTACAGAGCCACAAGATGCAAATGTGTCAGCACTCAACACGCAAGCTGCAGCCGCAGCACCAGGTATGGCTCAGGTAAGACTTGTTCTTGCCACACGTCCGGACCCCGCGATCGAACAGGCACCGTTTACATTGCGCTCTGACGGTGCTGAGTCTGCGGGTGCCGACATTGTATTTACTGATTTTTTTAACAATGAACAGCCACTGGAAAACTACTCATTAGCCAATGCAGGGACGTATCAGCTCGTACCCGATGATGCCTCGTTTGCACCCCAGCCTATAGAGCTTCTTCCAGATCAGGTTTATACGCTAGTGATTACCGGTAATGCTCAATTGCCCGTGTTTATTGAACTGGACAGTCGCCTTGAGTGAACGAAACGACTAGCTGTTGAGGGTTCCGTGAAAGCGCAAATCCACGTATTAGGGTAGCGCTCAAAGTTATCCTGATCCGAATACAGATGTTTAAGGTCTTTGAGTATTCACACAAGATGATTATAATACTGGTCATTATATACCTTAACGACCAATTATTTGGTCTTTTGATGTCAGGTGTGAATAATGCCAAAGCAACGAACCTACTCTCTATACGCTCAGGAAGCCGCTGTTCTTATGGGAGAACAGATAAAGCTGGGACGTAAGCAGCGACAGTGGTCTGAGAAAAACCTGGCAGATCGTGCGGGCATCGCCAGAGCCACACTGCAAAAAATAGAAAACGGGGAAATGAGCTGTTCAGTCGGTTCAGTTTTTGAGCTCGCGACACTCGTCGGCGTGAAACTGTTTGAGCCTGACAACATACCGCTCTCAAAGCATATCGAGCACACCCGGGACAAAGTAGCACTGTTACCGCAGCGGATAAAGGCTAAGAAAAAGGCGGTACGTGATGACTTCTAGTGGTAACAAGGAAGCCTTTGTATGGATCTGGTTGCCTGATCAGATCGAGCCAATAGTTAGCCGGGCGGCTGGAAGCAGATAACGGCAATGTCCTGTTCAACTACGGAATGAGCTACCTGGAGCGCATCAATGATCAACCGCCTGCAATTCCAATATACGAACCTGAATTGCCGCTCAAATCCGGAGCATTGCTGCTTGCACAAGGATTGAGTATTCCTGGCTGTATCCGTGACGCTTCTCCAGACGCTTGGGGGCGACGTGTAATCATTAACAAAAAGTTGGGGCGTAAAGGTGCAGGCACGGATACTGGAGAGCTGGATGTCGCGCCAGTAAAACTGATACAAACAGTAAACAAAGACATCCTGCTTATTGAGCGCTTCGACCGACAGCCACAGGGCAGAGACTGGTCACGCAGATCTATGGTCTCCGCTCTAACATTATTTGGATTAGACGAAATGATGGCACGCTACGCTAGCTATGAAACGCTCGCAGAAATTATTCGCCATCGCTTTACAGATCCAAAAAATACGCTCAAAGAACTATTCTCTCGCCTTGTATTTAACATTCTATGCGGCAACACCGATGACCATGCCCGCAACCATGCAGCGTTTTGGAATGGCAAGGAACTGACCTTGACACCTGCGTATGACATTTGTCCACAAGGTCGCGCTGACAACGAAGCTTCACAGGCAATGCTGATTTCTGGCAACAATAACCTCAGCCAACTCAAGACATGTTTGGACACTGCCAAAAACTTTCTTATCTCGGAAGACGACGCCCGCACCACCTTCGCTTATCTGACACACACCATTGAGCAGCATTGGGAGAAAGTCTGTGACGAAGCAACATTAAGCGAAGTAGACAAAACACTGTTTTGGAGACGACAATTTTTAAATCCTTTCTCACTTCTAGAATGAATAGGTAGCAGCGTTATCACCGTTGGTAGGGACAACTCAGGCCTGCCTTCTGTTGCCAAGCCCGACCTGATGTATCTTACTCGCCACTTTGGTGAGTAAGATAAACAGATCGCTGCTAGTATTTTTAAGCCTAATACTTCATTTAGCTTGTAGAAGCTGCACCCCACTATCAGAAAACCGCGATCTTGGAGTAGGCTGACAGAGGTCCCAACCAGCACAGCAAACAAGTAGGTGGGCAGAAAATTAGTAACTGCCTCATTACTAAAATATCGTGATTACAGGAATTTCTGCGTGGCGGCTTGGGGCTGATAGGTGGTTTATACTTTACATACTCAATGACCGAGTATCTGACTTAAAAACGCTTTGGTACGCTCGTTCTGAGGATTGCTGAAGAAAACGCCAGGTCTAGCTTGCTCTACAATCTGTCCTTCATCCCACGTGGAGTACTGCGACATTGCAAAGCAGAATATGAAGAAAATCAAGACTGCAAAGCCATAGATTTCCCAAACAATACCTGTCCACGCGCTGTCGGCCCTGATGTTGTTAGAAAGCCCAAGCGGATCAAGTAGCCCAATGATGGAAACCAATGTCGTATCTTTAAAAACAGCGATGAATGTTGAAACAATGCCAGGAATAGAAATTTTCAACGCCTGTGGCAATATGATTAATCGCTGAGTCTGCCAATAGTTAAGTCCCAAACTTGCCGCACCCTCAGTTTGCCCTTTGGGAACAGCGGCTAGCGCGCCACGAACAATCTCTGCAATATACGCAGCTGCAAATAGCGTGACCATGATAATTACGCGTATCAAAATGTCGAAGTTGGTGCCTGGCGGCATAAATATGGTCAGCAATGTCGAGGCAATGAACAATAGGGTTATCAGTGGCACACCTCTGATGAACTCAATAAAGCCAATCGACAGAGTGCGAAAAAGTGGTAACTCAGAAATACGGCCCAATGCTAATCCTATGCCTAAGGGCAATGAAAAAATAATTGCAGATAGGCCAATAAGAAATGAGATAAGGAACCCACCAAACTCACGGCTCGACACCGATTGCAATCCAAAAGATGACAGCTCATCTGGCAATAGCGTAATAGATTGGAGCCCAAGGTATACGATAGCTACCGCACCACTCAACGCCACTAACGCCAGAACCACGCGTGATCTACGCGGATGCCCAAACAGAACAAAGCATACGAACACGCCTGCTATTGCATACACTATTGGCGTCGCCAACGGACCACCCCAAAGAAGGTATGGCGTCACAAGAAATGCGCCTACTGCATATTTTTTGAGTTTGGAGCATCCGCCAATTCTCAAAAGCGTGTACACAGCGCTGCTCAGGATAACGAATCCAAGCACTGGGCGCCAGATAAGCTCTCTTGGATAGAATCCCACGAGTAACTGAATCCATCGCTCCCGAATAACTCCCCAACACGCTTTGCCGTGTAGCTCCCCAACCAGGCTGCGACACTCAGCTAAAGAAGTGGCACTCCATGTTGGCGATAGAGCCCATGAAAAGATCATCCAGCCTATGCCAATCATGAACAAATAAGAAGCTACCGATAAGAATAGCTGAAGCCAGCCCTGCTTTCTGGCGAACGCAATTCTGCCATGAAGATTCAGGTTCTCATCCGGTGCTTTCCGTGGTTGTATGTACCTCGCGCAGCAGCGCACTTCACCATGGCCAAGGCTCTTACCATTTCAGGATGATCTTTGAGCCTGTTGCCAGAGATCTGAAAATTACTGCTAGCACGAGCAGTCTGGATTCCATAGGCCGCATGATCTTCAATGCTTATTTCGCCTAACTGGTCCTTTTCGACGCGCATTCGACTATCTCTTTGAAGATTCTATTGCTGCGGCGCTCAAGTCTGCCGCAATAGAAGGATTAGGTGTTGCCTGGTTACCCGAAAACCTCATTGCCACAGAGATTCAGACAGGGATCTTGGCCAATCTTGGAACGAAACATCCTGAACTCACAGAATCGCTAGGAATAACGATCTATCGAGGTTCACGTGACGCATCACGAGCGTTTGATAGCTTCTGGCATAGAGTATTGCAATAACTATCGATATACATCGCGGAGTTGCTTTGCCAACAATGCCGCACTCAAATTAAGTATTAGTGTCGTACGGAATTTTTCTTTAAGAGATCTCACCAAAACTACTCTATGATCAAGTGACAAACTCCGCACGATGGTTCAAAAGAAATCACCCCCAGATGCACACCAAGAAAACACTGATCATTATCTCTCACGCACCCTCTAACAACACCAAGCGCTTGCAAGAGGCCGTGGTCAAAGGAGCAAAAAATTCTGAGATAAGCAACGTCAATGTCAAAATCGTATCCCCGCTAGACACACGCGGTGATGATATAAAATCAGCTCATGCAGTCATCATCGGCACCACCGAGAATCTCGGCTATATGGCGGGATTAACTAAAGACGTTTTTGATCGCTGCTACAATTCATGGCTTGAACAAACCCAAGGAATGCCTTTTGCATTCTATGTTCGAGCAGGGCTGGATGGAACAGGTACGAAACGAGCCATTGAGAGCATTGCAACAGGTTTGCGCTGGCGATTGGTCCAGGAACCCTTAATTTGCCGCGGAGAATTCAAGGAGGAGTTTGTTACTCAATGCGAAGATCTTGGCTTGAGCATGGCCGCCAGTCTGGAGGCTGGAATTATCTGACCAACGTCGCTATCAGAGCGGCTTGATAGCAAACGTTGTAATCACTGGATAAAAAATAGCCTTTAGACAGGTTGCAAATTCGCATAAGCCAGCACCAGCCACTTGCTTCCGGCATCTTCAAAGTTAACTTGTACTCGGGCCTGCTTTCCTCGCCCTTCCTGATCCAGCACAACGCCAATGCCGAATTTCCCGTGGCTAACCATCTGACCCACGCTTAGTCCAGTATCATGCTCTTCCGCTAAAAACGCAGGCTGCTCATTTCGATACACAGGCATGCTCACCTGCATGCGAGGCCGTATCTCTTCAAGTAGCTCGCTGGGTAATTCAGTGACAAATTTACTGGGCGGATTGTACTGGTCACGTCCATGCAAACGACGCTGCTCGGCCATACACAGATAGAGCTTTTTCTCGGCGCGGGTAATACCCACGTAGCACAGGCGTCGCTCCTCCTCCATGCGTACCGGATCTTCTGCAGATCGTTGGTGGGGAAACAAACCCTGCTCCATGCCCGCCATGAACACCACAGGAAACTCCAGACCTTTAGCTGAATGCAATGTCATTAACTGTACGGCGTTATCGTCAGCATCAGCTTGCCCTTCACCTGCTTCGAGCGCCGCGTGCGCAAGAAACTCATCTATCACACTCATATCAGGATCATCATCATTATGATGCACATAGGCTCGGGCCGCGTTAGACAGCTCTTCCACGTTCTCCACACGGCTCTGCCCACGATCAGACGTATCCTTTTTAAAATGCTCCACCAGACCACTCATATCACTGACTGTCTGGACTTGCTGCGGTAGCGCCTGCTCGCTTATCGCCTCACGAATGGTGTCGATAAGATGCAGAAACTTACCCACTGCTGTGCTGGCTCGACCGCTAAGCCTTTTCTCATTAACCAAGTCTGTTGCAGCTTGCCACATGGGGATGGCACGAGTGCGCGCCTCCACTCGGATATCCGCTACGGTTTTATCACCTATGCCTCTGGCAGGTTGGTTAATAATCCGCTCTAGCGATACATCATCGTAGCTATGCGTTGCCAATCGTAAGTAGGCCAGCGTGTCTTTGATCTCTGCCCGTTCGAAAAATCGCAGGCCACCGTATACGCGGTATTGCACACCCGCAGCCATCAGATACTCTTCTACAACGCGCGATTGTGCGTTAGAGCGATAGAGAATCGCGCAATCGCGGCGCTGCCCACCGTCGGCCACAATATCGATAATGGTTTCGACAATAAAGCGCGCTTCGTCAGTCTCGTTATAGGCGTTGTACACAGTGATGGGCTCACCGTCATCACCATCGGTCCACAGGTTTTTACCCAAGCGCCCCATATTCTTATCGATCAGCGCATTAGCAGCTTTGAGTATTGTCCCGGTAGAGCGGTAGTTCTGCTCCAGCCGGATTAGCTCGGCGCTGCCAAAATCCTTGTCAAAATTCAGGATGTTTTCAACTTTTGCTCCACGCCAGGCATAGATGGATTGATCGTCATCACCCACGGCAAAAACACAGCCCTTATCGCCAGCCAGCAAGCGTATCCAGGCGTACTGAATAGAGTTGGTATCCTGAAATTCGTCGATTAACAAATGTTGCAAACGCTGACGGTAATGAGCCAGAAGCTTCGCGTTATCCCGTAGTGTCTCCAAGGCACGCAGCAGCAGCTCAGCAAAGTCGATAGCGCCTGCACGATCGCAAGCGGCTTCATAGGCGGTATAAACGCGAATGTACTCTGCTGTGATGGGATCATTCTCATCATCAATGTGCTTTGGGCGCCGTCCTTCATCCTTGTGGCCGTTAATAAACCACTGCACCTGCCGGGGTGGAAAATGCGCCTCGTCCAGCTCAAGACCTCGGATGGTGCGTTTTACCAGCCGCAACTGGTCGTCGCTGTCAAGAATCTGGAAGGCTTGTGGCAGGCCAGCCTCCTGCCAGTGCATGCGTAAAAACCGGTGAGCTATACCGTGGAACGTGCCCACCCACATCGGCCCTATGCCGGTGCCCAGCAGCTGCTCGACACGCAAACGCATCTCTCTGGCCGCTTTATTGGTAAACGTGACTGCCATAATGCTGAATGGCGATACACCTTCCACACGGGTTAACCAGGCAATACGATGCACCAGTACCCGCGTCTTGCCGCTGCCAGCTCCAGCTTGTACCAACAGGTGCCCGGGCGGCGAGCTAACGGCCTGCCGCTGCGCATCGTTGAGAGAATCAATAAGGTCTGAAACGTCCATTACGTATGGTAACAATGCTTGCGACAGAATACACGCACTAGCTGTCAGTATATCCAGTGTTGTGCGCAGCTTGAGCGTTTTCCTCGCGGCACCAGGGGTGGCAGGAAGGCATTCGGACTCAGCACAGACCCTGAAACGGATGCAATTGATACACTTGCGGCTACTTCAGCGATTCCCCAACGATGTGAGTTGCTGATTTTTTGACAAACCACTCACATGATCTCCGTCGCCTTTCACAATGGTCAAATCAATGAATTGCCTTTCACGCACAGCAGTTCCGCTGAGTTTGGTATTAGCACTGATATCGCTGCCGCTCCTTGCCGACGAGTCAACGCATACAGCCGCGGATAGCGAGATGTGCGGCTTGGGTATCAGTGCTGACTTCATTGAAAGTGCACCCAGAGATCTATTCCGCTTCAACAACAGATCTTCTGCCCAGTGGGACATTGAAACAATCACGCTCGACCTGAGTACTTCGGCCGGCAATCTGCTGTTCGACATTACCTCAGAGGGTGCAGGTGTTGAGGTATTTCAGCCCTTCAAAGGCGAAGCGAGTTCTGCGGCTCTGGCACAACAACCACAGGTCACGGATGGCGATCAGGTCATTGCTTTGAGCTTCGAGCAATTTTCATCCACAAACAGCTATACGTTTTCAATAGACGTGGATGATCAACTAAGCAACTCAGAGCTGGGCCAGATACGTGTGTCAGGCAGTGAAATACAAGGTGGAACCGTGAGTTTCGCGGTTAGCACCCCGCAGGGAGTCACCCTCCAGATCAGCGGTAAATTTGACAAGGACAACCGTATTAGAATCCAGCACGACAATTGCCAGTAACATCTATCAATAAAGCGTTTTCTCACCCATTACGCTATGTTGTTCAACTGACTCTATACCTTTTCTAGAAATTCATTGTGCAAGCCTGATGCCTCATGAAAAGTGATCCGCACTATTCATCCGGCGTCTCATCAGTGCAATCCTTTTCTGGCTTTTTGTACTTTTTTAGTTGACGCAGCTCGTTGAATCCCAAACCGAATACCACCAGAAAAACCAGCGACAACTCCAGAAGAATCAGTAGATTTCCACTCATTATTCACATTGTGCCTGTTTAATTCTCTGAGTAGCCTGAATTGCGCACGGCAATTGTTACTGGATACGGTGGCGCAATCAGGCACTTCGTCTCTATAATCTTCGCATGATACCCGCACATGAAGCACTGGCCCGCCTAAAGGCCGGCAACGAACGATTCAAATCCAATGTTCGCGATCTGGATGCCATGGCGAGCAACGCCCGTCGCGGCAAGGCTGTACATGCTCAGGAGCCTTTTGCCATTATCCTGGGCTGCTCTGATTCGCGAGTACCTGCAGAAATTGTGTTTGACCAAGGCCTTGGCGATTTGTTTGTCATCCGGGTGGCAGGCAATATCGTTGCACCCTCTTTATTGGGAAGCGTCGAATTCTCTGCCGTGCAGCACGGTGCACGTCTGGTCATCGTGCTCGGCCACACCCACTGCGGCGCCATTCAGGCCACAGTAAGTGAGTTGAGACAGCCCTCTGACAACCGTTCGCCCAATCTTCAATCAATCGTCAACCGCATTCAGCCCTCAGTCCAGACATTGCTTGAAGCAGGCTTAGATGAAGATGACGATAAACTAATCACCCTGGCAACACGCGCTAACATTCGCGCTTCCGTGTCGCATTTGCGCCACGGCTCGCAGATTCTAGAAGGGCTGATTGCTAACGAAGGATTGAAGATTATCGGCGCAGAATACTCGCTGGAAACCGGTGAAGTCGATTTCTTTCACGATGATAGCGAGATCAGCGCCGCGATCGAGCATTAGGAGCCGGTCCGGCAATTGCGATCGATCAGTCTGTTTCTAGGCAGCCGCCTAGATGGCTGGAATCCAGACCCCGTCAAAGTCTTTTAGATCGTCTGCGCCGACACGTCCCTTGGCATACAGCTCGTCCAGTGCAACTTCATCTACCGACTGAGCATTTCCTTGGGCATCAACGTAGTGCCAACTGCCGTAGATGACCATGAGAAACAATGTCTCTAGTAGATCGCCAACGCGAACTGCCTGTTCACCAGCGAACTTTTGCAGGTCACTGGCGCTCAGGGGCTGCTGCTTGCTTTCGTACGCTGCGGACAGGAATGAAGCGATACCTTCGTCCCAGAGAGGCTCTGTATTGAGTGATTGCATGTTTTGTGTTCAACACCATTGGTAACGTTCTTTGTGTCTATTAGCGGCCAGCGGGCTGAAAAGCTTGACTCAAAACACTGTAAATGATGAAGCTCCCAGGCGTGTATTGCGTCACAAATTGCGAAGGCAAACTCCTTGAACGACACACAATCTGTCAACTGCGCCGCAATCCCACCCACAGGTAAGCAATCCCCACAATACCGAGCAAACCGACCCACCACGGTATCTGCCCATCACCGGTGAGCATGGATGCCCCACCCAACATTCCTGCAACCATGAGCACACTGGCTCCGGTAATACTGCGTCTCAGTGCAAAGGAGCTACGTTGTGCCTGGGCGTATTGCATCGGCATGCCGCTCTTTCCGGCTCCCGTCATTGCCACAGTGGATGAGCGGTTTTGCAGTTTGAGAAAATCATGCACTAGCATGGGCATCTCAGGCATCGCCTTGAGAATCGAAGGCGCCTGATCCACAAAACGTTTGATGATCGTCTGAGGGTTGTTGCTTTTGACCACCCAGCGCTGCAGAAACGGTTTGCCCGTTGCCCACAGATCAAGATCAGGGTAGAGCTGGCGGCCTAGTCCTTCAATATTGAGCAAGGTTTTTTGCAACAAGACCAGCTGTGGCTGAACTTCCATCTCGAAACGCCTTGCCACATGGAACAACTGTAGCAACACATCACCAAACATGATTTCGGACAAGGGTTTATCGAAAATAGGCTCGCAGACAGCCCGCACACCGGCTTCAAGTTCGCTGACTCTTGTGTCGCGAGGTACCCAGCCTGAATCAATATGCAGCTGCGCTACCCGTCGATAGTCACGTTGGAAGAAAGCCAGTAGATTCTCACCGATATAGCGTTGATCATCATCAGTCAGCGATCCCACAATGCCAAAGTCCACGGCGATGTACTGTGGATGAGCTGGGTTATCACGTGACACAAAGATGTTGCCCGGGTGCATGTCAGCATGAAAGAAGTTGTGGTCAAACACCTGGGTATAGAAAATCTCTACGCCATGTTCTGCCAACTTCTTCATATCCATTCCAATCGCCTCCATGGCCTTGATATCACGAATGGGTATGCCATCTATGCGCTCTTGCACCATCACCGAGCTACGCGTTAATGCCCAGTACACTTCAGGTATGTAAAGCGTATCGCTGTCTTTGAAATTGTTGCGCAGCACCACTGCATTGGTCGCTTCAGCCACAAGATCAAGCTCACCATGAATGGTGCGTTCATATTCCATGACCACTTCACGCGGTCTTAACCGTTTGCCGTCTTGCAATACCGCCGCCACCATGTCGGCAAAGATGTACATCAGGCTGATATCTCGCTCGATGGTGTCCACAATTTTCGGCCTAAGCACCTTGACCACCACCTGCGAACCGTCGTGCAAGACAGCGCCATGCACTTGCGCTATGGAGGCAGACGCGATGGGATCATTCTCGAAGCTTTTAAAGAGCACCTCAATACGATCTCCCAGTGCTGTCTCTATCTGTTCACGCGCAAGCTCGCTGGCAAAAGGTTTCACCTTATCTTGTAACAGCGTCAGCTCATCGCCAATGTCATCTGGCAGAAAGTCTCGACGGGTGGACAACATCTGACCCAGCTTGACAAAAATCGGCCCGAGTTCTTCAAGCGCCAACCGAATGCGCTGAGCGCGCGGCAAGGCACGTGTCTCACTATTAAGCCAACGTGTCGGGGATACCACGAACGCATGCTTTAGCAGACGCAAACGCGTACCTTCCAGAAACAGGTCTTCGAGCGCGTACTTCACCATCACACGTTGAATGGTTGAAAAGCGCGCAATGTGCGTCAGCATGTTCTAGTCCTGTACGCTCTGTTTGGCATTGATTACTTCCTGACGTTGTATACGCGCCGCTAATCGGTCAGCTGCCGCACGTACTTCGTCCACATCGCTGCAATACTGACGCACTTCACTGTTGGGTGCCAACACGTCAATCTCCTCTTGCAGGTAATCGCGCACATTAAGTCTGGCACTCTCACGTGTGCGCCTCAGCCAGTCCGTAAAGCGCGAGTGGGTAGTGTCCAGGCGGTGTGTAAGCCCATCGCCCAGGTAAGGCGCAACAGCCTCCTGCCAGTCAGGATCAAGCTGTGCAAGGATCTGCCTAAGATGCTGACTTGTGCTCAGATCGCCCTCAATAGTCACTTTGCCAGTGTAGATAGCATCGTTACTGCTGAGCAGTGATTGCAAGGCGCTTAACTCACCGGTGATAGTGGTGTTAGCGCCGGGGTCAGTGCCCATTGTATCGTCAGGGTTGCTTAGCTGAACGTTACCGTCAACGATCGCAATCATCAGCGATATCGACGGATGTAGCGTGTTAACGCGCACCACCTGGCCGTTGATCGATGCCAAACGTTCTCGCGTTTCCGGATCCATGCGCAGCACAGACTCTATGGCTTTCTCCAGCACTTGCGTGATGGCATACGGTACGCTCATGGAAACACCACGCTAGATCTTATAGCCTTTATGCAACGCAACCACACCGCCGGTTAAATTGTGATATCTGGTTTTGGCAAAGCCTGCACTGCCCATCATGGCTTCGAGGGTTTCCTGATCAGGATGCATGCGAATGGACTCAGCCAGATACCGATAGCTGTCCGCATCGTTTGCCACCAGTTTGCCCATCAAAGGCAACGCAGTAAAAGAATACGCATCGTAGGCCTTACTCAACAGCGGTAGCACGGGTTTTGAAAACTCCAGTATCAAAAGCTTGCCACCGGGTTTAAGTACCCGATTCATTGATTCAAGTGCGCGTTGTTTATCAGTAACGTTTCGCAAACCGAACGCAATGGTGATGCAATCAAAACAGTCATCTTCAAACGGGAGTGACTCGGCATTAGCCTGCACGTAATCAAGCTTCCCTGTTAACCCATTGTCGATCAACTTGTCACGGCCAGTGCTGAGCATGGCGTTATTGATATCAGACAGAACAACCTGACCCTCTGGACCCACACGCCGAGCAAACTGCGCTGCCAGATCTCCCGTGCCGCCTGCCAAATCCAACACGACGTGCCCAGGGCGGACCGCAGCTTGGGATATCGTAAAACGCTTCCACAATCTGTGTACGCCAAACGACATCAGATCATTCATGACATCGTACTTGGCAGCTACCGAATCAAAGACCTGTCCGACCATCCCGACTTTTGAGTCAGTATCGACGGTCTGATAACCAAAATGTGTTTTGTCGTTGTTCACGTATTACTTACCTCAAAGAAGACATGCCGGATCATCAAAGCGAACAGCCGTTACGGAAGCTGACGACTTTTACCTGCCGCCTCAAGCTTGTCCAGGTAACGCTGCCAGTTCTCTTCATAGTGTTTACCCAATCCATACAGATACTCCCAGGTAAACAGCCCTGTGTTGTGGCCATCGTCAAAATGAATCTTCAGGGCGTAGTTGCCGCTGGGTTCAAGACTGCTGATACCGACAGCCTGTTTACCAAACTGCAAAACCTCTTGTCCGGGACCGTGTCCCTGCACCTCGGCTGAAGGTGAATTTATACGCAAGTACTCGCACGTCAGGTTGCACTCGAAACCGTCGTCGAAGCTGATCTCCAGCACGCGGCTTTTCTGGTGCAATTTAATGTCAGTGGGTCTAGGCATGATTCAGATTTTCTGCAAGGCTTATAGGATGTAGCGGCTTAAATCGACGTCTTGCACAAGATCACCCAGATGCCCATCCACGTAATCGGCGTTGACTGTCACCGTGTTGCCGGCATTATCCGATGCATCAAAAGAGGCTTGCTCCAGAAGCCGCTCCATCACAGTGTGCAATCGACGAGCACCAATATTTTCGGTGCTCTCGTTAACTTGCCAAGCTACTTCTGCAATACGCGCAATGCCGTCGGGGGTGAAACTCAATGTGACATTCTCAGTACCCATCAAGGCTGTCGCTTGCTCGGTTAGCGATGCATTGGGCTCACTGAGTATGCGTTGGAAGTCTTTGGTACTTAATGCTTCCAGTTCCACTCGAATGGGCAAACGCCCCTGCAGTTCGGGTATCAGATCTGAAGGCTTGGTGAGATGAAAAGCTCCGCAGGCAATAAACAGGATGTGGTCGGTCTTGATGGTGCCGAATTTGGTTGAGACGGTACAGCCCTCTATAAGCGGGAGAAGGTCGCGTTGCACGCCATCACGCGAGACATCGGCGCCATTTGAACGATCACCCCCGCGGGCTACCTTGTCTATTTCATCGATAAACACAATACCGTTCTGCTCGATGTTGTGCAGGGCCTGAGTTTTCATATCCTCATCGTTGACCAGTTTTCCAGCTTCCTCGTCTATGAGTAACTTCATGGCCTCTTTAATCGGCATTTTGCGCTTTTTGGTACGCTCACCGCCCAGGTTCTGGAACATGCCTTGTAGTTGCTGGGACATCTCTTCCATACCCGGCGGAGCCATGATTTCCACACCCGCAGGTGTCAAGCTCACATCGATTTCTATTTCCTTATCGTCCAGGTCGCCTTCACGCAGTTTTTTTCGGAATTTCTGACGAGTGCTACTTTCAGGGGTTTCGCTGACATTAAAACCCACGCTGGAGGCCGGTGGCAGAAGCACATCCAGAACACGTTCCTCAGCAGCATCTTCAGCGCGATTGCGCATTTTCTGCTTGGCCTGATCGCGCGCCTGGGTGAGAGCCACATCGGCAAGATCACGGATAATGGATTCCACATCCCGCCCTACGTAACCCACCTCGGTAAATTTGGTGGCCTCAACCTTGATGAATGGTGCATTGGCCAAACGCGCCAGACGCCGTGCAATCTCGGTTTTTCCCACACCGGTGGGACCGATCATGAGAATGTTCTTGGGCGTTATCTCATTTTTCAGGTCATCGTCAAGCTGTTGGCGTCTCCAGCGATTACGCAGCGCTATGGCCACAGCTCGCTTGGCAGCACCTTGGCCGATAATGTGTTTGTCCAGTTCCTGAACGATCTCACGGGGGGTCATGTTAGACATGGGTAGATGTAGTTGCTAGCAGCTGTCGTAAAGGGGGGATAGAAAGAAAATGGCGCACAAGAGTAGCCGGAGGCGGTGTACTCCTGCATCTTGTGTTCGCTATGATTCTAGCGTCTCAATCGTCAGATTGTTGTTGGTATAGATGCAGATGTCCGCAGCTGTTTCAAGACTGTAGCGCACAATCTCTTCGGCGCTCAGCTCTGTGTGTTCGAGCAACGCTTTGGCAGCTGATTTGGCAAAATCACCGCCTGAGCCAATGGCAATCAATCCACCCTCAGGCTCAATCACGTCACCGTTACCAGTAATGACAAGCGATGCGGTTTCATCAGCCACTGCCAACAGAGCTTCAAGTTTGCGCAGCATACGATCGGTACGCCAGTCTTTAGCAAGTTCAACTGCTGCACGGGTAAGCTGACCACCGTGTGCTTCCAGCTTTGCCTCAAAACGCTCGAACAAAGTGAACGCATCGGCTGTACCACCCGCAAACCCTGCCAACACCTGATCTTTGTAGAGCCGCCTCACCTTGCGGGCATTACCCTTCATGATCACATTACCCATGCTTACCTGACCATCACCACCGATAACAACCTGATTACCTCGGCGTACCGAGCAGATAGTGGTCCCACGGAACTGTTCCACAAACAAACCCTCTGATTGACTACCAACAGTGTACCTGTTGCACACCCTGTACTGTTCATCACGGACCTCAATGCGGACGGTGTGCTAGCCTTTGTCGGATGCAGCTTTCCGTCCCTCATAGAACCGTCGCCGACACCGGCAGTTTTCCCGTCAATCCCGACGGCGTTGCCCAATGGCTCAGTGAGTTGAATCCGCTGGATTCTGAGGCTGACGCACGTGAAATATACCGTGGTCTCAAACACAGTAATCGCTTACATAACGATGTAAACAGACGTC
The DNA here is from genome assembly GCA_023301795.1 of Granulosicoccus sp. Classification (GTDB taxonomy): domain Bacteria; phylum Pseudomonadota; class Gammaproteobacteria; order Granulosicoccales; family Granulosicoccaceae; genus Granulosicoccus. Next base: position 46,027 of record JALZVU010000008.1, on the reverse strand, counting down.
GTCAGGTCATCAGCTGCTTTGTGCCAATATTACGCAGCTTGCACAAACACCTAGACGAGTTAAGTAACGCCCAACCTCTACCGCTGACCCGTGAGTTCGCTCGCAATGCACGACTACGCGATTCGCTGCTGCGTGAAGAGGCCTTTGCCTTCAAAATTCTGTTGTCTGATAGCGCAAGTCCATTGGCAGACGATGCCAGACGAGCTATGCAAGCGCTTGCACGGCAGGCTGAGTCCGTGGTTCACGGTTATCGTGCCTTCCCCAGCGCCTTGATTGAAGATGCCCACCAACTGTATGCGCTTGCTGAGGAGCACAAACTGCTGTCAGAGCATCAGGGGTCGGAGCTGTTATCACTGCAGGATCACTACCGCTTTATTCTGCTGCTCAGCGTCTCAGACCTGTATCAGCAACGCGCCAGGCAGATAGGTCTAATTCTCGATTTTCTCAAACGCGGTGTCGGCGATGTCCATATCGAACGCCATCGTACCCCAGACACCATTACCAACACCGACTACTCGATTAATCTGAAAAAAGGGTCTCGACCTGAGCCATCGCCCAGTGTGTTAGGTCAAGAAATGACAGACATCCGCTGGTTCAGCATCTCCCCTGTACTGCACCGAGTGGATCGTCAATCCATGCACATCCGGGCGGATGCCAGCAGTGTGCCGGGTAGTGACACCCTAGAGCGCCAATCATTATCGAGGTTACGCACCGCCTTAATGCGCAGCCGGCAGCGCCGCCAGGCCCGCTGTATTGCGCACGAATCGCAGAGAGTAGTTTTTGGGCATAAGGAAATTTGCGCCCATATGCTCTACAAGCCAACCGAGGTGCCAGGCGATAGCGAGTCTGACTGGGTGGTCACTAACCGAACCCTACAAGGCATGTGTCTTGTCAACCCTCGTTGCCGGGCAGGTCTTGTTCAGGTGGGCGAGCTGGTGAGTGTGACAGCGCTCGATCAAGCCTTAGTCGATGAACAAGAACCACAGAGCAGCAAGATCGACGCACTTATGGGTGTTATTCGATGGATAAGAGCCAGTGATACGCAGAGCATTACGATGGGCGTAGAGTTTCTTGCACGCACGGTACTGCCCGTACACGTCACCCCTGACACGCACCGTCCGTCTACACCGAGCGTCGATAACGCAACACAAGACAGCGTTCTGGTCGTTGGCGAGAGTGCGCTTATCGTTGCGTGTAAGGTCCACAATAAAGTGGTGCAAACGATGCTGGTACCGTCATATATCTACCAGAGCGGTGACAAACTGGTGGCAGCGCAAGGCAACCGTTCACGTCGTGTACAACTGGACAAATGCCTGCAGAGTAACGGTCTGTTCAGTCAGTACGCCTTGATCGATACGCCAACAGAGACACTACGGCAGAACTCATAACCGCATCGGCCATCCCAGCTGATCTGGTTAAGATTAATCAGCGATAACTACTGGTCTGAAACTGTTCTATCACGTCGCGCACGCGGATGGGATTCGTCATAGACCTTCGCCAAGTGCTGAAAATCCAGATGTGTATAAATCTGGGTAGTGCTGATATCGGCATGTCCAAGTAGCTCCTGCACGGCTCTCAAGTCACCGCTACTTTCCAGAAGATGACTAGCAAATGAGTGTCGAAGCATGTGCGGGTAACAATCGCGATCAAGGCCCTGCGATTCAGCCAGTTTCTTCAGTCTCATCTGTACCGTTCGGGGAGCGATACGCTTGCCTCTGGAACTCAGAAATACCGCGCTATCATCTGCTCCCGGCAAACTGCGTCGATAGCCTAGCCATTTGTTGATGGCATCTACCGCATGCTCACCCACGGGAAGATCGCGCACCTTACCGCCCTTGCCGGTCACCCGGACCTGACCAACACTTAAATCAAGGTCTGCCAGATCAATACTCACAAGCTCGGCCAGACGCAGCCCAGAAGAGTACATAAGCTCGAACATGGCAAGATCGCGGCAGATCATCGGATCGTTGAGGTTACGCGCCAACAGGCGTGTTACCTCCTCCGGGGCCAGCGTGGCGGGAAGCGCTTTCTTATCCTGCGGCGCTAGAATATCCAGTGCCGGGTTGACGCTGGCAAGACCACGTTCGATCATAAAATTATATAAACCACGCACCGCCGATAGCCGTCTGGCAAGGCTTCTGCCAGCGATACCGTCGCGATGTTGCTGAGCGACTATCGCCCGTACATCGTTGGACGTTAGCGACGTCCAGTCGTGAACATCGCGCAACGCAGCCGAATTGGCTATGGCCCTGAGATCACGCGCATAGTTGCTCACCGTGTGCGGTGATGCGCGTCTGGCCACTCGCAGCTCCTCCATGTACTGCTCGAGCGCTGCGTCAAAAGCACTCACTTGGCAGCAGCCGCGGTGGCGTGAGCTGCATAGCTATGAATACGCCGTCCCAGCAGCTCCCCCAACTGATCAAGAAACATAACGCCTTTGTTAACACCAAAACGGGATTCGTCTCGGCTGGTCAGCATGACCACACCCAATTTTCGTTCGAATTGCAGTGGTATCAGGGCAGCAGAGCCTACATTGGCATGATCAGGACCCATCATAGCGATCAGCTGATCTTCGCTGGGCATACCGCAAACGGTCGTGCCACCAGCGAAAAGCTCGGCGAAATGCTTAATACGTTTGTCGGTGTGGCGAATCACAGTGGCACCTTCCACTGTTTCTAGCTTACTCGCGCGAGTCCGAGGGGCCTTGGCGCTCTTTGTAGCGTCATCAGCTTTAGCTTTCTTCGCCGCGCGTTTGGGGGCTGCAGCGATCAGCATAATATGGACTTCTTCGGCGTTGAAGTTCTCGCGCAAATTACTCTGGGTAAGGGCTACGATCTCGCTGAGCTTGGGTGCCGTTATCATCTCCTGTATCAACGTATGCAAACGTTGGTGCAGTAACTCATTTTGCCGGGCAACCGCTATGAGATCACCGAGACTGTTCTCAAGATGTCCGCACTTGCCACGCAGCACACTAACCTGCTTTTCGATCAGAGATACCACCTTCCCTGCATCGTGTGGAACCCGCAATCGAGTCAGGATATCCTGATTATTTACAAAAAATTCTGGGTGGCTAATCAGGTATCCAGATACTGCATCGCTGGATATTTCGTTACCAATTTCAGTCTGTTCTAATTGCATTGTGTGTCTACATTCTTAATTGTCCCTCAAATACTGTAGAACATGGTCCCGTCATTTCAATCGAAGCTTGCACATTAGGCCAATGTATTTTTAACTGGCCACCGGGTAAGGTTACAAAGGCGGTTTTGTCAAGTAAGCCTTGTTGGTGTGCAATTGCCACGGCGGCACAGGCCCCTGTACCGCAAGCTCGGGTCTCACCAACACCCCGTTCAAACACCCGCAAATGCAGTGTTTGACGATCAATCAGTTGCATGAATCCTACGTTGACACGGTTAGGAAAACGCGCATGATTTTCGATGAGAGGACCCAGAGTTTGCACATCGGCACGCATCACATCATCAACGCGTAGCAACACGTGTGGATTGCCGATACTACCGGTACCTACCTTGAAAATCTGATCATTGACCGTCAAATCGTAAAAGCTCTGGCGAGCTTCAGCGATGAACGGGATGTGCTCAGGTTCGAATTGAGGCACGCCCATCAGAACGGTAACCTGACCATCGTCCTGTAGCTTTAAGGTGATCACACCCAGCGGCGTGTTGACACGAATCTGGCAGCTACTGGTCAGGTTCCTGTCGCTGACAAAGCGTGCAAAACAGCGCGCACCGTTTCCACAATGCTCAACCTCACCACCATCGGCGTTGAATATCCGGTAGTTGAATTCTGCATCTGGCACTGATGACGCCTCTACCACCAACAATTGGTCAAAACCGATGCCGGTATGCCGGTCAGACCACATGCTGATCTGTTGCGCGTTGAATTCGTGTTGCCCATCCAGGTTATCAATGACCATGAAATCATTGCCCAGACCGTGCATCTTGGTGAACGCAATTACACTCACGGCAGTAGAAATTCTTGCGCAAACAAGGCTTCAGTTTCCTCTCTGGAGCGAACTAGAAAAAACTTTTCACCTTCCACCATGACTTCTGCGGCACGGGGCCGGGTATTGTAGTTAGAACTCATGACAAATGCATAGGCTCCTGAGGAACGCACACACAACAAATCGTTTTCAGCAATGGATAAGGTACGCTGCTTGCCCAGAAAATCAGCTGACTCACAGATCGGCCCTACAACATCGTAGACGCGTGCTTCACGTTCCAGAGTTTCGACCTCCTCAATCTCCTGCCAGGCACTGTATAAAGCAGGACGGATAAGATCATTCATGGCGGCATCCACCACCGCAAAGTGTCTGTCCTCATTGCTTTTCAAATACTCAACACGTGTCATCAAAATACCTGCTTGGCCGACGATGTAGCGGCCCGGCTCAACCAGTATTTGCAGATCACGCTCACCGATCGCTGACTGAACGCAGCGCGCCCACGCCTGCACATCCAGACTTTCATCGTCTGCGCTGTAACGGATCCCCTGCCCGCCTCCCACGTCGATATGCGACAGATGAATGCCTTCTGCGCTTAGCGTATCGATCATTCCAACCAGCAATGCCACTGCATCGGCATAAGGTTCTAATGTGGTGAGCTGCGAACCGATGTGGCAATCGATACCTTGCACATCAATGGAACTCAATTCTTGTGCACGACGATAGGCCTGCAACGCATCCCCCATGTTGATACCAAATTTATTTTCTTTCAAACCCGTCGAGATATACGGGTGGGTTTGAGCATCCACATCCGGATTGATTCGCAATGAGACCGGTGCCGTGACGCCATGCGCACTTGCAACTTCTGCCAACCGCTCAAGCTCAGATACCGATTCAACATTGAAGCATCGAATACCAGCTTCAAGGGCTGCCGCCATCTCGCGAGTATTCTTACCAACTCCTGAAAACACGATTTTTTCAGGCTTTCCACCCGCCGCTAGCACGCGTTTCAATTCACCCAGGGAGACAATGTCAAACCCAGACCCTAGCCGCGCCAGCGTATCGAGAATGGCCAGATTACTGTTCGCCTTGACGGCGTAGCAAATCAGATGCGAAGAATCCTGCAATGCTGTGGCAAATTCCTGCCACGCTTGCTCAATAGCACGACGGTTGTAGACATAGAGCGGCGTGCCAAATTCTTCAGCCAGATCGCTACAGCGGACCTGATCGCTCATCAAAGAGCCGGATTGTCGGTGGAAAGGCTTCATCGGGAAATCGGTATTGTTGGAAGGTTTAGAGTGAACAAACAGGTCAAAATTAACGGAGTGCTAAGAAAACGATACGGCAGAATCGACTCACGGTTCAACCACGGGTGCTTTCTTCTTCGTTGTGACAGTATCGTCAGCCTCTGATTCTGTTGGCAACGATTCTTCGAATAGCCTTCCGGCAGCCTCTATCTGCTCCGGTAGCTGTGCTTCATCAGGTAGAAAAAGATCGCCTTTGTTGCCGCAGCCAGACAGTAAACCCAACGCCACAACCAAGGCCGAACTCATATTCAGTCGTTTGAGCATTACGCACTCTCTCTTGCACTGTGGGGTTGTGGAGTATACTCCGGTGCGCTGGTAGTCTAGCCGCCTGAATTATTAGAATTCAGGCAAATACACTACTTGATAACCGGACGAGACCTACGCCCATGAGTACAAAACTGCTCGACTTCCTGCATATCGAAACTGCAGAAAACTGTCAATACAGTGTTATCTGGCTTCACGGTCTCGGTGCTAGCGGACACGATTTTGAACCTATCGTGCCAGAGCTTCACCTGCCCGACACGCTCGGTATCCGGTTTGTGTTTCCGCATGCTCCAGTGCGGCCCATCAGTATCAATGGCGGTGCGCCAATGCCGGGCTGGTACGACATTACATCGCTGGATTTTGGCAGCAGAGAACAGGATGTGTCAGGCGTTCAGGAGTCAGCCGCTTATATCAACGCTCTGATTGAAGCCGAACTAGAACGCGGTATCCCAGCGTCAAACATTATTCTGGCAGGCTTTTCTCAAGGCGGTGCGATAGCGCTGTACACCGCATTGACCTCGACCCACAAGCTTGCTGGCATCATGGCGTTGTCCACCTATCTGCCTATTCAGGACATCGCACTGCCACTCATAACCGAACACGGGAAATCGTTACCTGTATTCATGGCACACGGACAGCATGATGAAGTTATCCAGATCCAGCATGCCCAACAGTCGCGCGATATCCTGAATGACTACGGTATGAGTGTCGAATGGCATGACTATCCAATGGCTCACAGTGTCAGTGGCGATGAAATTAATGACATCGCCGCCTGGTTAAAGCATCAATTTGGCTTGTAGGTGTTATTCAGCCGCGTGGCAGCTCTCTTGATAGCAGCTTCAACTGCTTCTGGTGCTGTACCACCCACGTGGCTTCGGGCATTCACAGAACCCTCCAGGGTGAGCACTTTGAACACATCATCGCTGATGTGAGTGCTAAACCCTTGCAGTTGTTCGAGGGTCATCTCTGAGAGATCCAGCTTGTGCTGAAGACCGAAGGCTACCGCCTCGCCGACGATCTCATGTGCATCACGAAAAGCCAGACCTTGCCTGACGAGATAATCAGCGAGATCTGTGGCAGTTGAAAAGCCTGCTTTTGCAGCAGAGCGCATGGCTTCATGGTGTACTTCAATAGCCGGCAACATATCAGCAAAGGCGCACAGGCATCCAAGCAAAGTGTCTACAGAATCAAACAGCGGTTCCTTGTCCTCCTGATTATCCTTGTTGTACGCCAGCGGTTGGCTTTTCATCAGTGTCAGTAGCGACATGAGATTACCGTACACGCGCCCTGTTTTACCGCGAACCAGCTCAGGTACATCCGGGTTCTTTTTTTGCGGCATGATAGATGAGCCGGTACAAAATCGATCAGGTAGATCGATGAACTTGAATTGAGCTGACATCCACAAAACCAACTCCTCGGCTATTCGGGACAGATGCATCAAGCTGATTGCTGATGCAGAACAAAATTCAATGGCAAAGTCACGGTCACTGACAGCATCAAGGGAATTCTCACATAGCGTATTAAAGCCCAATAACTCCTGAGTGATCTGTCGATCAATTGGATACGAGGTACCCGCCAGTGCAGCGGCTCCCAAAGGCGAACGGTTTAGCCGGTTGCGTGTGTCACTGAGACGTTCCAGATCACGCAACAACATTTCGAACCACGCCATTACATGATGGCCAAATGTCACAGGCTGTGCAGTCTGAAGGTGCGTAAAACCCGGCATGATGCTGGCCTTTTCCCGACTTGCAAGCACCAGTAGGCCGTTCAACAGACGAATCAGTTGATCAGCACACTCATCACAGGCATCGCGCATATAGAGTCGAATATCAGTGGCAACCTGATCGTTACGCGATCTTCCGGTGTGTAATTTTTTGCCAGCGTCGCCTATGCGTGCAGTGAGCGCTGCCTCAATGTTCATGTGCACATCTTCTAGGGCCACTGACCAGTTAAACCGGCCTGCCTCAATGTCTGCGATAACAGCATCCAGACCACCTTGGATGGCGTCGTGATCGTCCTTGGAAAGAACACCCGTACGGTGCAGCATGGTGGCATGAGCACGTGAGCCACGAATATCCTGACGGTACATTCGCTTGTCAAAATTCACGGACGCCGTGAATTCCTGAACAAATTCGTCCGTTGATTCGCTAAAACGACCACCCCACATACCTTCACCTGACGCGGCAGATTCAGCTGAACTACTATTTTCAGCGGCTTGGCTTTCGGGATTTTTTGACTGACTCATAAATGAACTGTAGGCGTGTGTAGAGTGATATTGGTCGTATACTAGCTGATTAAACAACGCGCTAGCGTGCATAAATTGATAAGGCGACACCCGTGGAGATAGCCCAAAACGAAAAAAAACGGAAGCCGCTAGTGCTCATCACACGCCCTGTTGGCCAACACGCAGCATTCGCTCAAAAAAGTCATGCACTGGGGTTTCGTACCACGCACCTGCCGTGCATTGAAATACAGCACAACCCCTACGCGGCTCAGACACTTGAGCAGCAAGTAACCCGTTTTGAGGCAGCTTTATTTATCAGTGCCAACGCGGTACATCATACTCACCGGATTTTGCCACTACCTTGGTCAGGAATAGACATACACGCTATTGGTTCTGCCACAAGCAAAGCGCTGGCTGAGTTTGCACAGATTGTCACGATTGCACCTGCGCCGCCGTATAACAGCGAAGCTTATCTTGCACAAGTTCAAAACCATTTACCCGAATCTCTGCTAATTCTGAAGGGCACAGACGGGCGTGATCTGATAAAAACCCACCTGAGCAGACAAGGTGTTGTTGTCAAAAACGTAGACGTATACGAACGATGTAAGCCCTGCCCAGATCCCGTAATTATCCGTAATATGTTCATTGATCCTCCAGATATTGTCTGTGTCACAAGCGACGAAATTCTGAACAATCTCTGGGAGCTATGTAGCGGATATACCTGCGTTTTAGCCAATCTGCCATTGGTTGTGAATAGTCAACGATGTGCAAACAAAGCCGTAGATCTGGGTTTTGATAGCAGTCGGGTACTAATAGCAAATCCGGCAGGCGATGACGGTCAATTAGACTGTCTGCGCGAATGGTTGCATACTGGTTTATAGACGCTCAACGAATCAATTTTTTCAAACACCATTTGCAAGTAGCAATAATGTACGAACAAACACGTCGTTTTTTATATAAGGTTACCAGCGTCACTCGATCTTTAAGTAACATACTAGTCCAATTACAGGTACGTTGAATTGACAAGCCAATTCTATAAGGCAGGCAGCCGAGTGGGAATGGTCTACACTAACGTGGAAATAAAGGGCGGGGCTTTTCTAACGGAATCGGAAAATTCACCATATACTGATATCGTATGTACATTTTTTGCAATCTTTTATTTGATCTAAGGACACGTTATTTTCAAGGACTGAACGGGTATTTTATTGCACATACCTTAATACTCACCCATCCTAAATAACACGATGACTGATGTGACGCTTTTTCGGTCTATCGACAATAAAGATAACGTTGCACATGCGGCGTTTATCGCAGGCACGTGTCGTATGTTCAACAACCTTTATGTCGTTTTCTAGTCAGACATCACTAGATATGACACTCCAAGACACAAAGCGATCTGATAGAAGAGCCGACCATGAAGTTCGTCAGGCCGTTGACAATATACAGAATCGCTTTCTAGAACGTGTCGGAGATAGAGTCGCCCGTGGACTATCGCTACGTGATTTAAGCGAAGAACTCGTTGTTGAATCTCTCAGATTGTCTGATGCAGCTTACGGTTGCCTGTTACGTGTAGACGAAGACAATAAACTGGTAGTCGACGCAGCCGTATCATTGCATGCCGATGGCAGTATGGTTCGTCAACGGGAGGCCTTATCCAAATCGATTCCCGATGAGGTTATGCAGGATGTCATTGACGTTCTGAAACCTGTTTTCTCCAATAACCCAAGTGATGTCACCCTGTCGAACCTGCCGCTTGGTCATCCACAGATCAATACATTCTGCGTTTGTCCATTGTACGATCACAAATCTCTCAAAGCACTTTTGTTCGTAGCCAACGCCCGACAACAGTTTGACCTGCTATCGGTCAAGCGACTCCAATCAATGCTGGATGCTTTTATTCGTGTACACATCAATAACATTATCAACCGAGGCATTAACAATGTAATTGCCGGAGTCAGTGATACCAACCGGCAACTGATGCGGCTACTGGATGCATCTTTCAACGCGGTATTAACGGTCAACGAAAACCTTACGGTTACCGCTTTTAATCCTGCTTGTGAAAAATTATTCGGCTTGGATACCGTGAGTGCACTGGGTGCCCCGTTAAGTCTGTTTTTGCCAGGTTCGGTTCTTGAGTCAATACAAGTTAACGCGAGCGACTATTGGTATTCGCTGCGATCTAGTGATCACAAGCCTTACCATATCCCAAACGTCAAAGCGATAAGAGCAAACACCCAGGTAGTTCCCGCCGAACTCACCCTCTTTCACTCGCATGTGAACAAGCAGGTCTACACCACGTTAGTGTTGAACGACATCAGCGGGAAACTACAGACAGCTGAAGAATTACAGGGAGCTCTGACGCAGTACAGAACACTGACACAGCTAGCACCTGTAGGCATCATAAAACTTGATGAACAGTGGCTCTGCCAATACGCTAACGATATGTGGTGTCGACTCAGCTCTCGCTCCCTTGAAGATAACCTGAGTGGCGGTTGGATCGAAGGTATCCGCAGTGAAGATCACACACAAATTCTTGTGGACATGCGCCGTGCTCTGGTCAGAGGCGATACCTTTCGCGATGTGGTGAGACTTAACAGCACGAGTGGTAAGAGTGTATGGGCCAGCATTAACGCTACAGCACTGATGAACAATCTCGGCAAATTAACAGGGTGTCTTGTGGTGATCATGGATATCACTGAGCAATATGAAGCTGAACAGCGTTTCAAACAAATTGCTCATCATGATGCGCTTACTGGCCTGCCAAATCGAACCCGATTTCTCGAGCATCTGCATCGATCGCTCGACCAACGCAGCCCCTACGGTATCGTCTGCTTGTTGTTTGTGGATCTTGATGGTTTTAAAGCTGTAAACGATACGTTGGGTCACGATGCTGGCGACGAATTATTACAACAGGTGGCACTACGGCTACGCCAGACTGTACTTGATGAAGATACCGTAGCGCGTCTGGGCGGTGATGAATTTACAGTAACCCTTACGCGATTCGACGACATTAGTGAGGCGAGTGATATCGCTGACGCCATCGTGCATGCCATCAAACAACCATTTTTGCTTCAGCAAGAGGAAGTTTATGTATCGGCCAGTATCGGTATCGCCATGGCTTCCGGGCTAAATACCGAACTGGCATCAGATGCCAACAGCCTTATCAAACAAGCCGATATTGCATTATACCGAGCCAAGTTGTCTGGGCGCTCTAGACATGTCTTCTTCACTCCAGAGCTGGACCAGGCGCAGCGAGATCGCTCGGTGTTGATCACAAGCTTGCGACGGGCTGTTGATCGGCAGGATTTCGAGTTGTTCTATCAGCCGCAGTTGCTGATTAAGGACAATAAGCTTCTCGGGTTCGAGGCACTGCTACGTTGGCCGCAAGCTAGTGGTCAACCTATCAGTCCGGGCGCTTTTATTGACGTACTTGAAGAAACAGGGTTAATTGGTGAGCTGGGCGAGTGGGCTATCTCACAAGCCTGTGCCCAGCACAGGATATGGCTACGCCGAGGATTGATCACGCCTGCTACGACGATGTCGGTTAACGTCTCCGCTCGCCAGTTGAGCACGCCTCACTTCGCTCAACGCATCGATGTTATTTTACAACGTCACTCCATGCGGCCCGATAGTCTGATTCTGGAAATCACAGAGTCTGCGCTTGTGCAGACTATCGAAACCAATATTATTAACGAAATCAAGTCACTGGGAGTGCAGATATCTCTGGATGATTTTGGAACTGGCTATTCATCGCTTGCGTACCTAAGCCAGCTACCACTGGACCACCTCAAAATAGATCGTTCATTCATCGCTGATATAGAAGTTTTTCCTCATGCATTTACTGTCGTAAAGAGCATCATCGCACTAGCTAATACGCTGGGTATCAGAGTGATTGCCGAAGGTGTTGAATCAGGCCGAGTTCTGCCCTTGCTGGTTAACGAGGGTTGTGAGGGCTATCAAGGCTTCTTTTTTTCAGAGCCACTACCAGCCAGAGCTATGGCGGCCAAACTGCAGCACATCGATACCGTGAAGCTCGATTATTATGCCAACTTTCTGGATCTAGGGGCCTGCTCGGTCGATATATTGGAGCTAGCATGATGCTATGGGGCTGCCTCAAGCTTCGGCAGCAGCACCGAGAGATTGCGAGCGCAGCGGATTAGGCTCTCTAAGCGGCGTTGTCGCGAACCAAGGTAGCCCGGTACCTGTCTAACCAACCAGTGTCCGCGTCTTGATGATAATTAAGTAGTTCGCCAAAACAATCGTCAGGCACAACGATGTCACGCTGGTTTTGTTTCACTGTGTTGGCATCCACCAAGTGCGGCCATCGGTAGTCCTTCCAGGTAAACACGGTATGAGATTTGTACTCTAGCCGGTACTCCGCAGTGACTGCATCAGGGACCTGATTCAAGATGGGATAGAGATCGGTACTGTTCCCATAACGAACGACCCGGGTAAAACGGGATGATGATGACCAATCCAGTTCGTCACAGCCGACATCACAGTGGCGATCGTAATGCTCGACGAGTTCTGTGATCATCGAACTTAATACGTCAAAACTAATCGGTGAGTGTCGTTGTATCAAGATGCGCTATTGGTTCTACCAGCAGGGTTGTGTGTGTCGAAGCGTCACATGTTATTGCCACACCACCCCTTCATCATACTTGACTGTTAGCCATTGTTGATCGGCTGGCATAGTGTTTAACACCGGAACTAACCCCAACAAACCCCTGTAAGAACAAAACGCATAGCTCCCTGGTGAAGCTTTACACCATCTTACAATAGGTTACTCGAGCCCTAACGATGACCATATCTCATCCACTCGGGTTTTCACCGCATCACTCATGACAATCGGCTCACCCCATTCCCTGTCGGTTTCCCCTGGCAACTTGTTGGTGGCATCCATTCCCATTTTCGACCCAAGTCCCGATACCGGTGAGGCAAAATCCAAGTAATCGATGGGTGTGTTCTCAATCAACGTGGTGTCTCTAGCAGGATCCATGCGGGTGGTAATCGCCCAAATAACATCTTCCCAGGAACGTGCATTAATGTCGTCGTCCACCACAATCACAAACTTTGTATACATGAACTGTCGCAGAAAACTCCAGACTCCCATCATCACTCGCTTTGCATGCCCTGGATATTGCTTTTTCATGCTCACCACGGCCATACGGTATGAACATCCTTCAGGTGGCAGATAAAAGTCCGTTATTTCTGGAAATTGTTTTTGCAGTATCGGTACAAACACTTCGTTCAGAGCAACACCCAGAATGGCAGGTTCATCTGGCGGTCGACCGGTGTATGTCGAATGATAAATCGGGTTTTTGCGATGGGTCACGCGCTCCACCGTGAACACTGGAAATTCATCGACCTCATTGTAGTAACCGGTATGGTCACCGAAAGGCCCTTCTGGTGCAGTCTCACCGGGGTAGAGAAAACCCTCCAGCACAAATTCAGCAGAAGCCGGGACTTGAAGGTCAGACAACTGTGCATTGGCCAACAAGGTTCGCTCACCGCGTAATAGTCCAGCAAACGCATGTTCTGACAACGAATCGGGCACCGGTGTAACAGCGCCTAGTATCGTGGCAGGATCAGCCCCAAGTGCTACCGCTATGGGAAAGGGCTCACCCGGGTTGGTCTGTTGCCATTCACGAAAATCCAACGCCCCGCCACGATGGCTTAGCCAGCGCATGATGACTTTGTCAGGGCCTATCACTTGCTGTCTATAGATGCCCATGTTTTGCCGTTTTTTATGTGGCCCCTTTGTTATCACCAGTCCCCAGGTAATCAGTGGACCAGCATCGCCTGGCCAGCAGGTTTGTACCGGCAACTTACCGAGATCAACGTGTTCCCACGTCTCTTGCTGACAGGCAGGGTTGCGAGTAGTCTTTGGCGCCATATCCAATACCTTCTTGAATATGGGCAGTGTGTTCCAGGCATCTTTTATACCTTTGGGAGGATCAGGCTCTTTCAAAAATGCCAGCAGTTTTCCCACCTCGCGTAGAGCTTTAACAGACTCCTCACCCATGCCGTAGGCGACGCGTTCAGGCGTGCCGAACAGGTTTCCCAACAGTGGTATATCTGATCCAATCGGATTTTCGAACAACAAGGCAGGACCTTTTGCGCGCAAAGTCCTATCGCATATTTCAGTAATTTCAAGATTCGGATCTACCGGCGTACTGATGCGAATCAACTCGCCGCGCGATTCCAATCCCGCGATGAAATCGCGCAGGTCGCTGTATTTCATGTTACGCCGCCAGACCGGTATGTCTCAACAATGGCTTAACATCGGGTTCGCGACCACGAAACGCCTTGAACGAGTCCATTGCACTTCGCGATCCCCCAACTTCCAGCACGTTTTCCAAAAACAAACGACCCGTTTGTTCATTGAAAATACCTTCCTCTTCAAAGCGTGAAAACGCATCAGCGGAGAGGACTTCAGCCCATTTATAGCTGAAATAGCCAGCGCTGTAACCGCCGGCAAATATATGTGAAAACCCATGTTGGAAGCGATTGAACGACGGTACTGGAACCACGGCAACCCTTTGACGAATACTGTCTAGGGTCTGTTGTATGGGTGCCGCATTCTGTGCTGTGGAATCAAGGTGGATTTGCAGGTCGAACAGGGAAAACTCCATTTGTCGCATCAACTGCATGGCTGATTGAAAATTCCTTGCACCCCGCATTTTTTCGAGCAACTCATCAGGCAATGGTTCTCCCGTTTGATAATGGCCACTGATCATGTCGATTGATTCTCGTTGCCAACACCAGTTTTCAAGGAACTGACTAGGCAGCTCTACGGCATCCCACTCCACGCCATTGATGCCTGATACGCCTGAAGCCTCCACCTGCGTCAACATGTGATGTAAACCATGTCCAAATTCATGGAATAACGTTGTCACTTCCATATGGGTCAATAGCGCGGGGTCTGAGCCTACTGGCGGTGTGAGATTACACGTCAGGTATGCAATAGGTCTCTGGATAACATCGCCTATGCGTTGACGCGTAGCACACACATCCATCCAGGCGCCTCCGCGTTTATTCTCTCGTGCGTAGTTATCCAGAAAAAATTCACCTCGGATCCGTCCGGCAGAATCGGTAATGCAATACAGCTGAACATCCGGGTGGTAGACGTCTACATCATTGACGGCTGTTATCGTCAAATTAAATAATTTACCCACTACCGCAAACATGCCCGGTATTGCTTTGGAGGCAGGAAAGTAGGGTTTGAGTTCCTCATCTGAAAGATCGTGTTGCTCTTTTTTGAGACGGTCACTGACGAAAGCTACATCCCAGGCAGCTACTGAATCCAATCCCAGCGATTGACGCGCGTAGTCCTCCAGTTCGGCAAACTCACGGTGAGCCTGAGGTTGGGCTTTGTCCACCAGATCATTCAGGAACGCCAGGACCTGTTGCGGTGAATCCACCATCTTAGGTTCAACAGACAGATCGGCATACGAATTGAAGCCTAACAGTGCAGCCTTTTCAGAGCGTAGCTTCAGTAACTGCTCTATATGGCCACTGTTATCGAACTGACCGGCATGGGGACCTTGATCTGAGGCTCGGGTACAGAAAGCGGTATACATCTGCTCACGCAGCTTCCTATCGGTTGCATACATCATGACGGCCATGTAACTGGGAAATTCCAGATTAACTCTGTACCCAGAATCACCTTTGCTTGAGGCCCTCTGCTGTGCTGCTGCAATAGCTGACTCAGGCAGGCCATCCAGATCCGAGGCATCGTTCAGGGTCATGCTCCACGCATTGGTAGCATCCAGAACGTTATCTGAGAACTCTGTTGTCAAGGCTGATAGTTTCTGAGCAATATCAGCGTAGCGCGTCTTCTCTGTGTCGTTTAGTGACACACCTCCCAGAATGAAATCGCGAATGCTGTGATCAATCTGTTGTTGACGCTCTGCACTCATCGTCGAGAATGATGAACTTGCTCTCAGGGCCAGAGTTGCGTTGTACAGAATGTCGTTTTGTCCCAACTCGGTGTAGTACGCCCGTAGTTTGGGGAGACAGGCCTTATAGGCGTCACGTAGCTCATCATTGTTCATGACTGAATTCAGATGGCTGACGGGTGACCAAAACAGACTCAGCGCATTGTGCGCTTCATCTAGCGGTTGTATCAACAACTCCCAGGATGGTGTGTCAACAGACTCCAGACTGCTAATCACTGTCCGGCATTGATCGAGCAACCTGTCTAACTCGGTTTCAATGCCAGCTGGGTCGATTTTGGAGAAAGCCGGTCTGTTGACCAGTGTAGCGTCAGTCATGAAATGGATTACCTGCTATCAGTGTGTTTTTTGTTACGAGGTTTTTGTCATGTCAGCTTCGCAGGAAACCACAATGGCTATACATCTAGGTTCGCCACGGACAAGGCATTGCGTTCAATGAATTCCCTGCGGGGTTCCACCTGGTCTCCCATCAATGTATCGAACACATCATCTGCTGCTATGGCATCTTCGATGCTCACCTGCAGCATTCGCCGAGCTTCTGGGTCCATCGTGGTTTCCCATAGCTGTTCTGGGTTCATCTCACCAAGACCTTTATAACGTTGTATCGTCAAGCCACGCTTCGATTCGGCGATAAGCCAATCCATTGCCTGTTTAAACGTTTGTACAGGCAGTTCACGTTCGCCACGAGCAACGTAACCACCCTCGCCTAGCATGCCTACCAGCTTGTCTGCCAGTTTTGCCAATTGACGATAATCGGGAGACTTGAAGAAACCTGGATCCAGGAATATTTCCTTGTCATTCCCATGAACGCGTCTGATCAACCTGATGCCATAGAGACCATCTATCTCTGTTGCATTTGCCGTGTACTGAGTTGTTTTGGCTAACTCCTCATTCAAAGTACTGGTTAGACGAGTTCCGTAATCAGCCACGATATCTGCTTCAGCGAGTTGCTCTTCATTGAGTGGCGTCTGATTAATGATGGCTTCCAGAACGTCTCGGTTGAATCGTCGCTGCATGCGATCCATCAACAGCCCTACTCGCATGTACTCGTTAGCAAGTGATTCAAATGCTGTGTCACTGATGGTAGGAGCGTCGCTGGTTACGTGCAAACGCGCGCCTTCCAGGGCTAGTTGTAGCAGATAGGCAGTCAATTCTGCGTCATCCTTTACATATCGTTCTTGCTTGCCCTTCTTCACTTTGTATAGTGGCGGCTGAGCGATGTAGATATGCCCTCTTCGAATAAGCTCTGGCATCTGACGATAGAAAAAAGTAAGCAATAAAGTGCGTATATGAGATCCATCTACATCAGCATCGGTCATTATCACAATGTAGTGATAACGCAGTTTTTCCACATCAAATTCGTCTCGCCCGATACCACAACCTAGAGCTGTGATCAGGGTGCCTACTTCAGCACTCTGTAGCATCTTGTCGAACCTTGCTTTTTCCACATTCAGGATCTTGCCTTTCAATGGCAATATGGCTTGTCTTCGCCGATCACGGCCTTGTTTGGCCGATCCTCCCGCTGAATCTCCCTCGACCAGATAAATTTCAGACTTCGCCGGATCTTTTTCCTGACAGTCAGCCAATTTCCCAGGCAATCCGGCGATATCCAGAGCGCCCTTTCTTCGAGTCATTTCGCGTGCTTTTCGTGCTGCCTCACGAGCTCTGGCTGCATCTATGATTTTGGCTGTGATATCTCTTGCTTCGGATGGGTTTTCCTGCAAAAAATCGCTCATGAACTCGCCGAGTACTGATTCAACAATTCCCTTAACTTCTGAAGAAACCAGCTTGTCCTTGGTCTGCGATGAAAACTTGGGATCAGGTACTTTCACTGAAAGTACTGCCGTCAGACCTTCTCGAGCATCGTCTCCGTTGGCCGAGACCTTTGCTTTTGTTGAATAACCACTGGTTTCCATGTACTGATTAAGCGTACGCGTTAGAGCTGAGCGGAAACCCGCCAGATGAGTGCCTCCATCGCGCTGAGGAATATTGTTTGTGTAGCAGAATATATTTTCCTGATAGGTATCGGTCCACTGTAGTGCGACTTCAACAGCGACATCATCTTTGCTACCCAATGTATGGATAACGGTCTTGTTAACGGATGTGCGCTTACGGTTCAAGTGCTCGACAAACGCACTGATGCCACCTTCGTATTCAAAGGTATCTGTCTGGTCTGTACGTTTATCGGTAAGAACTATACGTACACCGCTATTCAAAAAAGAGAGCTCACGTAGGCGTTTAGACAGTATTTCGTATTCAAAACGAATATTTGAAAATGTATCTCCACTGGGTTTGAAGTGTATTTCAGAGCCCGTCCGGTCGGTAGCTTCGCCTGCCTTCAAATCGCTTATAGGTTTACTGTCTTTGTATTCTTGCGTATGGATAAATCCATCACGGTGAATGGTAAGTTTCAACCATTCACTGAGAGCGTTGACCACGGAGATTCCTACACCGTGAAGCCCTCCAGATACCTTGTACGAGTTGTCGTCGAATTTTCCGCCAGCATGTAGCACGGTCATAATAACTTCAGCAGCAGATCGGCCTTCTTCCTTGTGTATATCAACCGGTATCCCACGTCCATCATCCGAAACACTTACAGATTCGTCGGTATGGATTGTGACATTAACGCCGCTGCAGTGGCCCGCTAGGGCTTCGTCGATTGAATTGTCGACGACCTCAAAGACCATATGGTGTAAGCCGGTGCCATCATCGGTATCACCTATGTACATGCCTGGCCGTTTTCGAACCGCATCAAGCCCCTTCAGGACTTTAATGTTGGTTGAATCGTAGCTGTTATTATCACTCATACGGTCAATCTGCTTTACGTAAGCGCTTAATTATAGTCCCTTTCTCAAAGAACCGTGTTCCATGTGGAACCTTGTATTCGATTGGGTTGTTAGAACAGACAGATCCACTCCTGACACGAAAACCTGGCTTTCGAGTTGTTCCAGTTGATTTAACAGGTTTGTTGTGTGATTGGCATCGAGTTCAGATGATAAATCGTCACATAAAACGATAGCCCGAGCGTTTGTTTGTTCACGAAGAACATCAAGTTGAGCTAAATGGAGTAGGTAGACCAACATTTTTTGTTGTCCCCGTGACAGCAACTGCTTGGACAACACTCTATCTGTGGAAACCTGAAGATCAGCTCGGTGAGGACCATCTGTTGTGGTTTTCATCCTCCGATGGTGGTCAAGATTGTGTTGAAGGATAGATTCAATGGAGTCCGTGTCAACAAAACCTTGTTTGTATTTCAGATCTGCTTCAAACGCAACATTCATCGTTGATATGCGATGTTGAAAGGCTACTGCCAACAAGTCGGTGTATTTGACACGCATTTCAGTCAGTGCTGTGGCTGCTTTAGCTAGGGGAATTGTCCATAAAGCAATGTCGCTGTCGGATCCCTGAGTGCGCAACAACTGGTTTCGTTGAGAAAGTGCTCGTTTGTAGTCTTTCCAGACACCAAGAAAACTAGGTTCCACGTGGAACAATCCCCAATCTAGAAACTGACGCCTTTCATCAGGACCATCTTGTACAAGTTTGTGACTGTCGGGTGTCAGTGCTTTTACGGGTAATAAAAAAGCAATGTCAGATTGCCTTTTTATATCTTCGTAATCTAAACGGAGCTGTACAGCGCCACTTTTCTCCCGTAACAGGCCGCACCGATGTTCTTTTTCGGTGATCTTGTTATAGAAAACCGACGTTATCTGGTAGTACTCCGATGCATGATCTACTAGTTCACGTGGTTTTCGGGTGCGGAATGAGTGTCCGGAGGCGAGGCAGTATATAGCTTCGAGGATCGAGCTTTTGCCTGATCCATTGTCCCCTGTGATCAGGTTGAGGGCAGGGTGGAATTCAACGGATACTTTTTTGAGAATTCGAAAATTTTCTATCTCGAGTTCGGACAGAATCATAAACGCATAGGCATAACGACATATTTGCTGTCGTTGTTGTCTGATGTTTCAGGAGTGATTAAAGCGCTGCTGTTGCCATCTTTGACTTTAAGTCTGGCATTTTCTGTTTCAAGGGAATTAAGCACATCAAGTAGATAAGTGACGTTGAACCCAATTTCAGTTTTTTCACCCTGGTATTCGATTTCCAGTTCGTCGATCGCTTCTTCCTGGTCTGGATTATTGCTGGAAATGGTGAGTAGTCCATTTTCCAAGGCGATACGCACCCCTCTATATTTTTCGTTGGATAAAACTGACGCTCTTGCGAGAGATTGCTTAAGTGTCTGGCAATCAATGACTATTTCCTTATTTCCGTCTATCGGAATAACCCTGTTGTAATCAGGAAATCGACCGTCGATTAATTTGGTACTAATGCGTACGCCACCAATTTGTACTTGTAACTGTTGGGATGTAACCAACATGATTACTTTTTCCTCTGCATCAGCAGTACCTAACAATCTGAGTAATTCACTCACACTTTTTCTTGGAATGATGGCTCTTACCGGGGTTTCTGGATCAGCATCTGTATTACATTGTGAGAACGCCAGTCGGTGCCCATCCGTTGCTACACAAGATAGCCGGTCCGCCCCTATTTCCAGAAGCATGCCATTGAGGTAGAACCGCACGTCTTGTTGTGCCATTGAAAAGGCGGTGTTCTTTATACACTGATGAAGGTCTGACGCAGTGATATGGACTTCCTGTGGGGAGCTGAGTTCTTTGACCTTAGGAAATTCATTGGCCTGGAGAGTCGCAAGCGTGAAGCGACTGCGACCTGATTTAAATAAAACTTTGTCGCCACTCAAGATAAATTCGATTCGAGCAGAATCAGGTAGATGTTTACATATCTCTAGTAATTTTCTGGCTGGTACAGTTGTTGCTCCAGGTTCATCTATGTGCAACTCGACTCTTGCTTGCATCTCAATTTCGGAGTCACTTGCAGTAATTGTCATATAGCCATCGGCAAGCTCGATGAGCACATTGCCTAAAATAGGCGATGTTTGTTTACGCTCAACTGCTCCCACAACATGCTGTAGTGGAGATAACAATGACTCACGTTGTGCACTGAATTTCATGGCGTATAAAGAGAGGTTTTTTTAGATAAAGTTATTATTGTTACTACTACTGAATAACAAGTCTGTTGATAACTCTATTTGTTTGTTAGATTTCAGGAGGTTACGTTCAGATTGATCCTTGTATAACTGTGCTTGGATAGATTGATCAACCTGTGTATGAATTGTGGGTAACAAACGCTTTAATAATAGTGCCATCTTTATACGTGAGTTATCCACAGGATGATAGGGCTCGACTTCTACGGTAAAGTTAGCTGGAGAGTGTTCGATGAAGATTATGGAAGTCTTCCTTTACGCTTTCGTCTGATTCGCGTAACTCAACTATTCTTCGGCAGGCGTGCAAGACTGTTGTGTGATCACGACCACCAAAAGAACGTCCGATTTCAGGAAGGCTTTTGCTTGTCAGGTCTTTTGCCAAGGCCATTGCGATCTGACGAGGTCTTGCAACTGATCTGGCTCGGCTTTTTCCTGAGAGATCGGCAAGTCGGATATTGTAATATTCTGCCACTGTCTTCTGAATGTTCTCAATGGACACAGCGCGGCCTTGAACAGCCAGCAGATCAGCAAGGGCGATGCGCGTCGTCTCCATGGTTACAGGATCGCCGTTCAATTGGCAAAAGGCCAGAACCCGCCGTAACGAGCCCTCCAGCTCACGAACATTGCTGCGAATACGGTTAGCAATGAAAAAGCTGACCTCTGAGGGTAGTTGAATCCCTAAGGTTTCAGCTTTGCTGTTCAGAATAGCCACTCGCATTTCGAGTTCCGGAGGTTCAATTGCAACAGACAGTCCCCAACCAAATCGAGTTTGGAGGCGCTCTTCCAATCCATTTATTTCTTTGGGATATTTATCGCAGGTAAGAACAATTTGTTGCTCTCCTTCAAACAACGCATTGAAATTGTGAAAGAATTCTTCCTGCGTCTGTTCTTTGTTAGCGAAAAACTGAATGTCGTCCACCAGCAGAGCGTCTAACCCACGGTAGAAGGCCTTGAACTCATTCATCTTGTTGTGTTGAAGAGCTGCAACCATCTCCTGAACATATCGTTCAGAGTTGATGTAGATAACGCGGGCATCAGGCTTATTGGCAAGTATTTCGTTACCAATAGCTTGCATCATATGAGTTTTGCCTAAACCCGATGCTCCGTATATTAAATAGGGGTTGTACGCAGTCCCGGGACTACTCCCTATCTGAAGCGCTGCAGCACGTCCCAGCTGATTGCTCTTTCCTTCCACCAGAGTTTTGAAACTAAATTGCGGTTTTAAATTAGAGTTGTGCAACGCTGGTTGAGAGGTGGCAGCGATTTGTGAATGAGCGGGGGCCTGGTGGGTAGAGCGACTATTCTGCTCGAGAGCCTCATTCGGTGTCGATGCTGATTGCTCTCTTGTCTGTCTAAGCGGATCCGCAGGATCGTCAGAACCAATGACGAAAGCCACAATGACCGCGTTAGGTTCTACCAGACTGGTCGCTATCTCCTGGATACGCGAGTGGAAACTGCTTTGAACCATATCGAGCACGAACCGATTAGGCGCAAGAATGCTTAGAGTTCCGTTTTGGTGATGCGCCTGTAGGGGGCGTATCCAGGTGTTGAGCTGCTGATCAGATAGCTCGGTTTCTAATTGAACCAGACAGCGATCCCATAATGTTGGGCTCGGCAAGGGCGTCTCCGAAGTATGTGGCCATCGTCCTGACTCCAAGTGTTGAGACACTGGCGCAGCGACAGCAAAAGGGGGCCTGAACCTTACGCGAATAACGTCTGCGCATACAGAAATTCTAGAACTTTTTTCTTACGGTTAGTAATCAGTTACAACAGAAATTTTTTCTATTCTCGGTTTTCTATACAGTGAGTGTTGACGTACTACAAAATACACTCTACTATCGCGGGTTCGATACAAGAACCTGTGGCGCTGCGCGTTACCGAAGAGCATTGTAATAATGAAAAGAACATATCAGCCTAGTAAAATCAAACGCGCCCGCACCCATGGGTTTCGTGCCCGCAAGGCAACTCGTGGCGGACGAGCAGTATTGGCTTCACGTCGTCGTAAGGGTCGCGCCAGACTTAGCGCTTAATTCAGTCTGATCGTGCTGAGCCTATTCTATAGGCTCACACTACCGAATGTCGGGCCAACTGAAAAGCGCAAGCAATTCAGCAGTGCAAGACGGCAGGAATATCATGGGCAGCTCTGAGTCAATACACGGCTTTCCTAGAAAGCATAGGCTCTTGACGGCTGCGGATTATTCTGTGGTTTTCAAAAAAAGTAAACGAGTGTCAGACCGGTATTGGACTATATTGGTGCACAGCAGCGATTGTTCGACACCGAGGCTTGGACTAGCGATTGCGAAAAAGCGGGCTAAACGGGCGGTCGATAGAAACCGACTCAAGAGGCTCGTGCGCGAAACTTTCAGAGCGCGTTCCAGCATGTTGTGCGGCAAGCAGCTCGTGGTAATGAACAGGGATGAGACCGTCAAAACGGATAGCAGCGTATTGCGCGGCTCTCTTGAGGCGCTGCTGAGTCGCACCTGATCGCGGTACTAGATGCGTTTCACGTTTCGTTTGAAAGATCATACCGCTTCGATTGCCGACCATCGATCGTCAACATGCTAATTGTTCGTGGTCTAAATCGTGCCGCTAACGACAAAAACAGGCGATAATGATCGGATGCTACGTCTGATAGGTTTCTACCGACGCTGGATTAGTCCAGTGCTACCTCCAAGGTGCAGATTTCTTCCCTCCTGTTCGGCCTATGCTGCTGAAGCCATAGAATGCCACGGCACAAAAACAGGAAGCATTATGGCGTTGCGACGTATTTGCAAATGTCATCCTTTTCATCCAGGGGGCTATGATCCTGTGCCAGGTGTTGGTTTGCCAATCGGCAACGAGCTAACATCAGACGATCAGAATCAAGCATCTCATCAACGACAAAAAACACTGAATCAGTAATGGAAACGCAACGACTGCTTTTGTATTTGGCCTTTGGCTTTTTAAGTCTTATTATTTATCAGACTTGGATGCAGGATTACCATGCGCCTGCTCAGGTAGTAAGAACCGAAACTGCTGTACCAGGCGCCACTGCCCAGACTGATTCAGGTGATGAAGCGATGCCCAATGCGGCGGATCTTCCGAATGCAGTCGCCGGGCCGTCTGCCCCGGTTGAGGTGCTTACGCAGAATCCTGAAGCCAGAACTGTCACTGTCAGCACAGATGTTATAGAGGGTGCAATCAGTACACTGGGTGCTACGATCACTAAGATCGAGCTAAAAGATTATCCAATCTCCATAGAGCAACCAGACTCAAGGTTCCTATTGATGAGTGATGATCCAACTCATTACCTGGTAGCGGAGTCAGGATTGCAAGCCCGTACCGGTGAGGCTGCCCCGACTCATAAAGAGTTAATGCAGGTAGACGGCGATGCGTTTGAACTGGCAGATGGTCAAACCACATTGGCTATCCCTTTTGTCTGGCAATCCGATTCAGGCATAAAGGTCACCAAAACACTAACGTTTACTCGAGGTAGCTACGAAGTAAACGTCGATTATCTGGTGGAAAACGGATCCGCTTCAGATTGGACGGTTAATCAGTATCGCCAACTCAAGCGAAAGCCTGGGACAAGTGACGAAAAACAGCAATTCGTTAATACGTACATCGGCGCGGTCGTCAGCAACGAGGAAGATCGTTATTCGAAGGTAAGTTTCGGCGATATGGAAGACGAGAATCTGAATGTTTCGGCCACTGATGGTTGGGTAGCCATGATTCAACATTACTTTGCAGCTGCCTGGGTTCCTGCTGATGGTGAAGTCAACACAGCCTATTCCAGACACCTTGCAAATGAAAACCGTTATCTCATTGGTATGGTGTCAGCAAGTCAGGTGGTGCCTGCAGGCGGACAGGGTACTTTCAGTTCCACAGCGTTCATAGGCCCTAAAATACAGGACAAGCTTCACGCTGTAGCTGAACATCTGGAACTTACGGTTGATTTTGGATGGTTGACCATCATCGCTCAACCTTTGTTTTGGGTTTTGAAGACCATTCACGGTTTTATTGGAAACTGGGGATGGGCCATTATCTTCACGACATTCATCATCAAGGCGGTGTTCTACAAACTATCTGAGGCCAGTTACCGCTCTATGGCCCGGATGAAGTTACTACAGCCCAAGCTTGCTTCGCTGAAAGAGCGTCATGGTGATGATCGCGCCAAGATGGGGCAGGCCACCATGGAGCTGTATAAGAAGGAAAAGGTTAATCCGTTAGGTGGCTGTCTGCCTATGATTATCCAGATACCGGTGTTTATTGCGCTCTACTGGACGTTGCTAGAAAGTGTGGAACTACGCCAGGCACCGTTCATGTTGTGGATTCAGGATCTCTCTATTAAAGATCCGTTTTTTATACTGCCTATTATTATGGCAGCCACAATGTACTTCCAGCAAAAGCTTAACCCGGCCCCTGTAGATCCTATTCAGGCGAAAGTGTTTCAATTCCTGCCATTGATCTTTGGCGTATTCTTCGCCTTTTTCCCTGCAGGGCTGGTGCTGTACTGGGTGGTCAACAATACATTGTCCATCGCGCAGCAGTACTACATCACACGCCACGTTCTTGGTGAGAGCAATAAGAAAAAGACGTGAGTGTTGTGCTATCAGACTGGATCGTGATGCGGATTGCATCACGATCCAGTCATTCGCCTGTTTGTTATCTTCCGGGAGTTCCCGTTTGAATCTGCCGAACAAACAGGTTTTTTGCTCTGCACCAATCTATCTCAGCACGTGAACGACCACACCGGGTCTACTGATACCATTGCAGCGATAGCCACTGGCGCAGGTAAGGCCGGAATCGGTATTGTGCGTATCAGTGGCCCTGACGTACGCGCTATTGCGCAATACATTACTGGCGTCCAGCTGAACAACCGCCACGCCCACTATTTGCCTTTCCTCGATAAGCAACAAGCCGTTATCGATGAGGGCCTGGCAATATTGTTTTGTGCTCCACACTCATTTACGGGTGAAGACGTGCTTGAGTTACAAGGGCACGGTGGTGCAGTTATCCTCGATCTACTGTTGACTCGCGTGATCGAACTGGGTGCCAGAGCGGCACGCCCCGGTGAATTCTCGGAGCGAGCATTCCACAACGACAAGCTGGATCTTGCACAAGCTGAAGCGATCAGCGATCTCATAGAAAGTAGTAGTGCAGCGGCTGCGCGTGCGGCAGTACGCGCGATGCGTGGTGAATTGTCGCAACAGGTACAGGTGATCAACGAAGAGTTGATTGCGTTACGTGTCTGGCTGGAGGCAGCGCTGGATTTCAGTGAAGAGGAAATTGACTTTCTCGATGATCCCCATCTGCAGACACGTGCCCAATCACTTGTGGAACAATTTGATCTTCTCCTGTCACGGGCGTCGCAAGGGCAACGACTCCGCGACGGTTTGAACGTGGTCATCGCCGGTACCACAAACGCGGGTAAATCTAGTTTACTCAACCATCTGGCAGGCGATGAAGCGGCGATAGTGACAGACATTGCCGGTACCACACGTGATGTGCTCAAAGCTGACATAACGATAGACGGTGTGCCGCTGCATGTTATTGATACTGCAGGTGTACGTGAGACCAATGATCCTGTTGAAAAACTAGGTATCGAACGTGCTCGCAAGGCAGTCGATGAGGCGGATCATGTACTGATAATTCTTGATGCCTCTGCACCTGTGATGCCAGTTCTTCCTTTTGTTGCAAAGAGCCGATTGAGTATAGTGCTGAACAAAGCTGATCTTATGAACAGTGAAGAGCTTCAAGGATTGATTAGTGAATACGATGCAACCTTGAGTGTATCCGCCAAGACCGGACAAGGTATCGATGTGCTACGTCAGCATCTATTGGCGCTATCGGGTCATGACGACCAGATGGAAGGCGTCTACATTGCACGCAGGCGTCATGTTGATGCTATCGAATCTGCACGACAGGCTGCCAGTGATGCGCTGCTGCGTCTGGAAGAAAACCAGATGCCAGAACTTGCAGCTGAGGAGCTACGCATTGCACAGCAAGCGTTAGAACAGATTACTGGTCGCTTCGACAGCGAAGATTTGCTGGGTGAGATATTTTCAAATTTTTGTGTTGGAAAATAAGCTAATCTCCAAACACACCACCCAACTGAAAAACATCAAATCTGCCTGCCTCGAGAAAATAATCGTCCAACCCAGTTACATTTACGAGTCACTGCACAACCACACCATGAACGACGATCTCACCCCATTCGATAATGCTGCTCAGAATTCGCCGGATCTATTGACAGATTTGCGGGGCTTTATTTCGCGCGGAAAGTCTCAGGCGGTCGCTTCGGTCAACAGCGCATTATAAGTACGAACGTCAGCCGAATGAAGCGTCACCCATTGGCCTGATTCTCTGTGCGGAGGCGGGTACCGAACAAGTCGAACTGATGAATCTGCAAAAAGACAACATCATGATGGCAGAATACTGGACAGAATTGCCGCCTAAAGAAGTGCTGGAGGAGACGCTTCACTCGGCCTTGATAGAAATCAAAGCCCGATTGGCGGAAGGCAAAAACACGGGAATGTCATGAGCACCTTTTTAGATGTATTTCCGCGAAGGCGTATCTGCTGGTCCGTTTTCGCTGCTGCAAACGTTCGTGGCAATGGATCCTGCTGAGTCACTTTACTTCGCCAGCCCAAAGTCTATTTCGAAAAAATCGCGGGTGAAAGCCTATCCCCGCCAAAGGTCAACATGCGCGCTGCGACGTTGCTGCGAAGATTCATTCTTGAAGAAGATTTCAGGCTACCCGGCACGTGTTGTTAGCGCAGTGCTAGGCGCTACTGCCTGATCCTCGCTGGCTTTATGACTTGCTGGAAAACAGGTGATTTAGCGCTTGATCAACGACACTACTCAGTGATTCAAGACGATATACAAAACACCTTCTCTATCATTCGATAGCAGCATATTTATTTGTGGCTTGGCCAAATTGCATCGAGGCCAGCTTTGCATACAAGCCGCCACGCGTTAGTAGCTGGGAATGTGTACCGTAGTCCACAACTCGCCCTTGATCCATCACGATAATCTGATCAGCATTAACAATAGTCGCCAGCCGGTGTGCAATTACAAGGGTGGTACGGCCACTCATTGCCCTATCCAGCGCCTTCTGTACTTTAGATTCACTTTCGGCATCCAGAGCGCTGGTAGCTTCATCGAGTAATAACAAGGGTGGGTTTTTCAGTAGCGCTCTGGCGATGGATAGTCGCTGACGTTGGCCACCTGATAGCCGCACACCCCGTTCGCCAAGATAGGTATCAAAACCATCGGGCAGGCGCTCGATGAATTCCAGTGCCTGTGCATCAGCGGCGGCTTGATATACCTCCTCGTCGCTAGCATCCAGTTTTCCATAACGTATGTTGTTCGACACGTTTTCAGAAAACACCATACTCTCTTGCGAGACCAGTCCTACTGCCTGTCGTAACTCATCGAGCGCCAGATCGCTGCTGCGAATGCCGTTCAGTTCAATGGTGCCCGACTGCGGGTCATAGAATCTTAGCAGCAGTTGCAAAACCGTTGTTTTACCCGCACCAGAGGGTCCTACCAGAGCAACCGTAGTTCCTGGTAACAATTCAAAGCTGACATCTTGCAGGGCAGGGGTGTCTGGGCGACTTGGATATTTAAAATGGATGTTGTTCAGTGATACCGTTGCTCCGGCTGTTCCGCTTTGTGGCACAACACCATGCCCTGATGTAATGCCAGCTTTTGCGTTCATCAACTCAAGCAGTCGCTCTGTTGCGCCTGCAGCACGTTGTACATCGCCGATAACTTCAGCCAGAGCACCTGTGGAGCCGGCAACAATGGCAGCGTAGAGCATGAATTGTGTTAGCAGCCCCGGTGTCATTCGATCATCCATGACGGCATTGGCACCTAACCACAAAACGAACACGATGGATCCAAATACAAGCGTAATAGCCAGAGCTGTTAGAAACGATCGATGACGGTTTCGCCGCAAAGCAGTGGCAAATGCCTGATCAGCAGCATCTGCATAGCGCTGTGATTCCATGTCTTCGCGCACATAGCTTTGCACCGTCTGCATGGCGTTAAGCGTCTCGTTAGCCAAGGCACCGGTATCGGCCAATTTATCCTGTGAATCGCGTGATAATTTACGCACACGCCTGCCAACGACAAGGATTGGCACCACAACCAGTACCAGTAACCCAACGATAATGCTGGCAAGTGCAGGGCTCGACCAGATCATCAGCATGAGTGCACCAATGAATAACAATGCGTTGCGCAGTCCCAAAGAAATACTGGTGCCTATCAATGACTGGATAAGCGTAGTGTCACTGGATAATCGAGACTGTACTTCCCCTGTGCGTAGGGTTTCAAAAAAAACGGGATCTTGTTTTAGCACCTGAGCGAACACCTGCTTGCGAATGTCCGCGGTAATTCTGTCTCCCAGCCAGGACACGCAATAAAAGCGAATAGCAGTGGCCATGGCAAGCACCAGTGCTACCGCAAACAGCGTCAGGAAAACACGGTTAACGTCGCCCGGTTCAATACCATTAACCGCATCTGGGACGCTGAAACCCCGATCAATAAGAAAGCGAAAAGCCAATGGAATGGCAAGAGTTGCAGCTGCAGCGACTAACAGGGCTAATGCTGCGACAAACACTCTGGCACGGTAGGCAGACAAAAACGGTTTTAGCTGCCATAACGTGGATAGGGCTGATTGTTCGGATGAGGCAAGCTTTTGGGTAGATTGGTTCAACGGGGCTCTTTTGCTTTGTCGGGTGTAGTTGCGGGCGCAGGTGCCTTGGGCGGCATTTGAATAATCCGTGGGGGAGGTGGAGGAGGTGGTGCAGGTCTTTTTGTCATAACGAATATCTCGTTAGCCGGGCTTACACTTGTCGAGAATACATGCCAACCAGGGCCGATTTATGAAATCACCCAATCCTTATAGTGAAAAGATTGAGGCCTTTATTTTAAAGATCGAAAAAAGTGTGTGACACAGGAAAAAACGCCATTACGGTAAACAAGAAAGCGCTAATGATAAAGCTGTTGCCGTAGTACAGCCAGAAGCGTTTGTTATCGTTTGCGCGAACGTTAAAACTTGCATGGTCAATAAAAGACTGGCGCATGTAATCGCTAAACGCCTGTTCTGTCCATTGCATGGCCGTACGTTCATCGGTCTGCTCTCTATAATATGTTTGAATCTGATCAATATACTGTTCAATGTCGTGCAACATTGGAAACGCGTTGTAGTGTTGGCTATGCCACGCTTTGATGTAACAGGTGATGGCAGCAATAAACGAAGCAACTGCAATGGCGTAAACCAGCCAGAATAGCAAAGGCACGTTTGAGACATCGTCGATAACAACGGCATTAAACAGATAACTGATCATGGCAAACACAATAACCACAATGGTAAGTAACGTACGAAATCGGTCATCCAGGCGATCACGCTCTGCCAACTCATGAAAGTACATTTTTTCGTAAAAAGCATCTCTATCTGAGAGTTGTCTGCTCATGATTTGGATTATCTACCCGCAATTTCATACCGTACCAGAATTGTTTTGATGTTGACCTACAAACGCAATCTGACAAGCTTGTGTGAGAACTTGTGGAGCTGCTCTCGATTAGCCTTTTGATTGCATGGCTCAATAGCCCGTATAATCACCACATTCAGTGAATAACCGGGCTTTGCCATGCAGTACCCCATCCATTTTGACGTAATTGTTATTGGCGGCGGCCACGCCGGTACCGAAGCTGCGCTTGCCTCTGCGCGCGCAGGTGCCGCCACGCTTTTGTTAACGCACAATATTGATACTCTGGGGCAGATGAGTTGTAACCCTGCCATTGGTGGCATCGGCAAAGGGCATCTGGTGAAGGAAATTGATGCTTTGGGCGGCGCAATGGGGATTGCCGCAGACAAGGCCGGTATTCACTTTCGCACACTCAATTCTCGCAAAGGCCCAGCAGTACGAGCCACAAGAGCCCAAGCTGACCGGGTTATCTATCGTTCAGCCATACGGCAAATTCTGGAAAACCAGCCCGGGTTGACGATTTTCCAACAAGCGGTGGATGACCTGATTCTGTCAGAAGAGTCCTCGCCGGGTTCCCAGCAGTCGCGCGTCTCAGGTGTCATTACCCAGATGGGGGTGCACTTCAAAGCCCACACGGTAGTGCTAACTGTGGGCACCTTTCTGGCTGGCAAAATTCACGTGGGAGAGGCCAACCAGTCGGCCGGTAGGGCGGGCGATCCACCGTCTATGACACTGGCCGCAAGACTGCGTGAGATGCCGTTCGAGACGGGCCGTCTAAAGACAGGGACACCGCCTCGTATCGATGGGCGCACTATTAACTACGATACTCTGCAAGCGCAGCCGGGTGATGAGCCGCGGCCTGTGTTTTCGTATCTGGGAAGCGTAGAGGATCACCCTAGGCAAGTGCATTGCCACATCACGCAAACCAACGAGCAAACGCACGATCTGATCAGAAATGCGTTGCACCGATCTCCTTTGTTTTCCGGGGATATAGAAGGTGTGGGGCCGCGCTACTGTCCCTCTATTGAAGATAAGGTGGTGCGTTTCAGTGACAAGAACTCACACCAAATCTTTATCGAGCCTGAAGGTCTGACTACACACGAGGTGTACCCCAATGGCATCTCCACTAGTTTGCCGTTTGATATCCAGATTCAGTATGTGCAGTCGATTAAGGGTTTTGAAAAAGCGCACATCACGCGCCCCGGCTATGCCATCGAATATGATTTTTTCGACCCTCGCGGTTTACGTGCATCACTGGAAACCAAGTCGGTAGCAGGGTTGTTTTTCGCCGGTCAGATTAACGGCACCACAGGTTATGAGGAAGCGGCAGCCCAAGGGCTGATGGCTGGATTGAACGCTGCCCGGAAGGTTCAGGCCCTAGAGCCATGGACGCCACGTCGTGACGAAGCCTACATTGGCGTGCTCATCGACGATCTCATTACCCGTGGTACACGAGAGCCTTACCGCATGTTCACCAGTCGTGCCGAGTATCGTTTGCTGCTGCGTGAAGACAATGCTGACTTGCGGCTTACTGAAATCGGACGCCAGATGGGTATTGTCGACGATGTGCGCTGGCAGGCTTTCAGCCAGAAACGCGAGGCCATTGAGCAGCTGAAAACACATATAAAAGACCTATGGATTAGGCCCGATACAGCACAAGCCAAGCTACTGTGCGAGCAAACTGGGATGAAGTTCGAGCGCGAAAAGCGGCTTCCTGATTTGTTGAAAATGCCTGAAATCAAGCTTGGCCAGCTGTTGGAGATTGTTGAACCAGATGCTAACCAGCCGTCACCCGCGGTGGTAGAGCAAGTGGAAATACAAGGCAAGTACGCAGGCTATCTGGATCGTCAACAAGCAGATATCGATAAAACGCGAACCCAGCAACAGATTGCCTTGCCCGATTGGGTGGACTACGCAGAGGTAAAAGGCTTGTCAAACGAGGTACGGCAGAAGTTCAGCGAACACAGGCCTGACACGATAGGACAAGCCTCGCGAATATCGGGTGTTACGCCTGCGGCCATATCGCTGTTGCTGGTGCATTTGAAAAAACAGCCCGCCCGCCAGATTGCTTGAACTGCTTTGACAAACGCTACTCTCGAACAGACGTTGCAAGTAGGAGTGGCGCATCTGTCTGAACACCATAACGTCTGCGTCCCTGAGGAAGCCTGTGAACGACTATTGCGCTACGTTGAGCTGTTGGCGAAATGGAATCGGGTGTACAACTTAACGGCTGTACGTGATCAGTATGCGATGGTGAACAGACATCTATTGGATAGTCTGGTGCTGTTACGCTGGATGCCTGAGCGTGTTGCCCAGTCATACGGGCAGACAGAGTCTATTGTGGATATTGGTAGTGGTGCAGGCTTGCCGGTGCTGCCACTTGCGATTGTTCGTCCTGACTTGCATTTTGTATCGATTGAATCCAACGGTAAGAAAACCCGATTTCAACAGCACGTCATGATGGATCTGAGGCTTGAGAACGTGCAACTGCTGAACAAGCGTGTTGAGGATGTTTCAATAAAAGCCAGCTTCCTCACATCACGCGCCTTCACAGCGCCGGAAGATTTTTTGCGTATTTGCCGCCCCCTATGCGCAGAACAGGCAAAAGTTGCAGTAATGCTCGCTCACACCGACACTCTGCCGGAACCCATGCCGAGCACTTTCAGGCTCGAGGAACTGGTTCCAGTCGACATCCCGGGGAGTTCAGGTCCCCGCCATGTCGCATTGTGTCGTCACTACCCGTAGTTATGCCAATGCGTTATAGATTACACTTGGCGCCATGAGTCGTATCATTGCAGTAGCTAATCAAAAGGGTGGTGTGGGTAAAACCACCACAACCGTCAACCTGGCCGCCGCCCTGGCCAGCATGCGCAAGCGCGTGCTGCTCATTGATCTTGATCCCCAGGGTAACGCGACCACCGGGTGTGGGATTGACAAGCACGAGGTCGAAAAAGGTATTTTTGACGTCCTTGTCGACGGCATTGGTGTGGCTGAAGCCTGCCATCAATCGCCTGAGAATGGTCTAGACGTTCTGCCGGCCAACAGTGACCTGACTGCTGCCGAGGTAGAGCTGATGGGCATGGACGAGCGTGAACAAAAGCTGCATCAAGCGCTAAGTGCCGTCAGGGAAAGTTACGATTTTGTGTTAATTGACTGCCCGCCATCGCTCAACATTCTGACGTTAAATGCGTTTGTCGCCGCTGACAGTGTTCTTGTCCCGGTCCAATGTGAGTACTACGCGCTAGAGGGTTTGTCAGCGTTGCTCGAAACCATTGAGGGTGTTCGTGAAAGTGTGAACCCCGATATCGCGATTGAAGGGCTGTTGCGAACGATGTACGACGGCCGGAACAAGCTGGGGGTAGAAGTCTCTGCGCAGCTCATCGAGCACTTCGGCGACCAGGTTTTCCGAACGGTAGTGCCCAGAAATGTGCGTCTGGCAGAAGCTCCAAGCCATGGGATTTCTATCATGGGCTATGACCGTACCTCACGAGGTGCGCTCGCTTATCTGGCACTTGCCGGTGAAATCGTACGTCAGCAGGCCAGAGTCTCATCACAGCCCCCTGTAGCCGCGTCAACCGATGCAGTCTCGGGCGAAGAGTCCGAAGACGGTGATGCAGGCAGTGTTTCAGAACAAGAATCTTCTCAAGCATCGACAACTGATCAGATCGACGAGAACGCTTCGACGGATTCGACGGATTCGACTGATGATTCAGATTCAGAGCCGCAAGCGGCTTCACAGAACGATGACCAGTCTGCTCCACTGCCCGTGAACAATACCGAGTCTGCCAATGGCTAAACAACCTCGCATGGGGCGGAATCTGAATGCGCTGCTGGGTGGTGCTGCCAGAGAGAGAAAAGGTACTCTCAGCGCTGTTGAACAAGGAGCAAGGGCGCCCGAAATACCCGTTATGGAACCCGCGGCGCCGGTCACCCAATCCGACAACATCAACACAACCATAGCCGGTTCATCCGAACTGACTGAGGACCAAACTACTGCGCTGAAGGCAGGTGAGTCGGCTAGCACGGTTGACAAGTCCGCAACGCCAGACGCAAATGAGTCTGGCGAGCGCCTCATCATGCTTGGTGTTGAAAAAATACGACGTGGCACCTATCAGCCAAGACGTCTGTTTGATCCGGAACTGTTGCAAGAGCTTGCAGATTCGATCAAAGCACAGGGCATGATTCAGCCAATTATCGTGCGTCCGTTTGCTGATGGATTCGAGTTGGTTGCTGGTGAGCGTCGCTGGCGTGCAGCACAGTTGGCGGGCATTGATCGTATCCCAGCGATTGTGCGCACCATGGAGGATCGGTCGGTTGCGGCAGTCTCGGTCATTGAAAACATACAGCGCAAAGACCTTAACCCGCTTGAAGAAGCGGCCGCTTTTGAAAGGTTGTGTGATGAGTTTGGAATGACCCACAAGGCTGTAGCTGAGGCCGTTGGGAGATCAAGAGCATCCGTCACAAACTTGATGCGCTTATTGGAATTACATGACGAGGTCAAAGTCATGGTAGATAAGGGCGAGCTGGAGATGGGGCACGCTCGTGCACTGTTAGGTGCGCCCAGAGCACGTCAGTCTGAGATTGCCAGGCGTGTTGTGAAACAAGCCATGACTGTCCGAGCAGTGGAACAGTACGTGCGCTCATTGGATGCCGAAGGAAATGAAATACCGACTGCATCAAAAGATACGATAACCGACCCTGACATCGAGCGTTTGAGTCAAAAACTTGGCGATAAGTTAGGTGCAAAAGTCCAGATAACTCACAAAGGTAACGGCGCTGGTAAGCTTCAAATCGCTTATTCATCAGTCAGTGAACTTCAAGGAATTCTTGCGCACATCAAGTAGTTAGAGCTTGTCAGGTATGAACATTACCCGACGAATCAGAGCATTAAACGTGTAGATTTCATGCGTGTTAAATGAACACAGCCTTTACTCGGGGCAAAACCCTTGTGATTATGTACTGACCAAATATTGATCTGATTGCACACGTATAGCGAAAGAACGCTGGTATACTGCGCCCGATCGAAGAATCACACTAGAATATTCAAATAACAGTTACTACCGACTAATCAAGGCGTTTTCATGCGACAGGATGAGCAACGCTTAAAAGTCATCAAACTCTTGCTCATCTGGCAATTGTTAGGTGCTTTGATGGCCGGTTTGTTAGGGTTGTTCTGGGGTTATAGCGCGGCATTAGGTTCGTTTGCAGGCGGTGTTATTGTCTGGTTGCCTAACTGTTACTTCGCGTATCGAGCATTTCGGTACAAAGGAGCCAGAGCAGCAAGGCTTATAGTTCGATCGTTTTATGCAGGTGTTACCGGCAAGATTATATTGACCGCCAGCCTATTTGCTGCGGTGTTCGTCAGTTTGAGACCTCTGAATGCTGCAGCAGTGTTTATAGGTTTCATCGGAGTGCAGACGCTCAATTGGATTGTTCCATTGCTAGCGGCGCGCCAAAAGGTACGTCCAGAGGAGTAAGGCAGGGTGCCCGCCACGGCTAGGCAGGCAGAATTAGCAGACAAGCAAGGATAAAATTGGTGGGTAGGTCACGGTTGCTATTGAAAATGCAGTTCGTGGTTTATTCAGAACTGTACCTAGGGACATCAGCTGCCGTTACCGGCGGCTGACACGTTAATGCACTAACAAATTGTTGAGATCATGGCAAGTAGTCAAGCACCTACATCGACAGAATATATCCAGCATCACCTGCAGAATCTGGTGTTTGGATACCACCCTGAAAACGGCCTGGGCATCGCTCACAGCGGAGCGGAAGCAGCGCAAATGGGGTTCTGGTCGATCAACCTCGATTCGATGTTTTTCTCGTTAGTTCTGGGCGCGTTCTTTATCTGGCTGTTTAAGAAAGCCGCAGATAACTTCAACACTGGTGTGCCGGGCCACCTGCAAGGGTGTGTGGAAGTCATCGTCGAATTTGTTGACACGAACGTCCGTGACACATTCCACGCTAACAACCCGGTCATAGCCCCTATGGCGCTTACTATCTTCGTCTGGATTTTCCTGATGAATTTGATGGATTTGGTGCCGGTAGACTTCGTGCCTAGATTAGGTGAGGCCATCGGTATCCCGTACATGAAAATCGTGCCAAGCACGGACGTCAATGTGACGATGGGTCTTTCACTGTCGGTTTTTGTTTTGATGATTTATTACAGCATCAAGGTCAAAGGCGGAATGGGCTTCGTAAAAGAGCTCACGTTAATGCCGTTTGGTAGCAGTAACCCGGTTGTCCAGGCCATTTTCATTCCTGTAAACCTACTGCTTGAGGGCGTCAGTCTGATCTCAAAGCCGATCTCTCTTGCATTACGGCTGTTCGGTAACATGTATGCTGGCGAGCTGATTTTTATCCTTATTGCGCTGTTGCCGTTTTGGGCGCAGTGGGCGTTGTCAGTACCTTGGGCAATATTCCACATTTTGGTTATTACCCTGCAGGCGTTCATCTTTATGATGTTGACAATCGTCTACATGGCAATGGCGCACGAACACCATTAAAAGCTGTTAACTGATTTTTACGTGTAGTTTTTCCTAACCCTTTAACTTTTTAATCTCTCGGAGTTCTCATGGAAACTGTAGTTGCCTTCACCGCCCTCGCTGTTGCGATCATGATCGGCCTTGCTGCTCTGGGTACTGCTATCGGCTTCGCCCTGCTTGGCGGTCGTTTTCTGGAAGGCGCAGCGCGTCAACCTGAAATGGTTCCTATGCTGCAGGTGAAAATGTTTATCGTTGCGGGTCTGCTCGATGCGATTCCTATGATCGGTGTCGGTATCGCATTGTTCTTCGTATTTGCTAACCCGTTCGTCGGCCAGATCGCAGGTTAATCTGACAACGACTAACGAGAGGCAAAGCAAATGAACCTTAACTTGACATTGCTCGGCCAAGCTATCTCGTTTGCCATGTTTGTCTACTTCTGCATGAAGTATGTCTGGCCACCCATCATCAATGGACTGCGCGAAAGGCAGGCACTGATAGCGGGCGGTTTGGCTGATGCAGAGAAGAGCTCCCAGAAACGTGAGGAAGCTGAAGCCGAAATCGCTACGTTGTTGCAGGATGCCAAGGTGCAGGCTGCAGATATTGTTGCGAAGGCTCAGAAACGCGGTAACGAGATTGTTGAAACATCCAAGGACGCAGCGCGTACCGAGGGTGACAGGCTGAAGCTAAGTGCTCAGGCAGAAATCGATCAAGAAGTGATCGGTGCTCGAGAAGGTCTGCGAAAGCAGGTCGGCTCGCTAGCTGTCGAAGGCGCCCGACGCATACTTGGAAGTGAAGTGGATCAAAGCAAGCATAACGCGGTCATTGATGATCTCGTCAAGCAACTTTAATTTACATCCTGGAAAGCGCAGGTAGACCATAAGCGCAACCCGGTACCGAAAGGTACCGGGTTGCATACACACCAGCATCTAACACTGGCAACGAATATCAGGTACGGACAATGGCAACGGAATCGACAACAGCAAGACCTTATGCACGCGCCATCTTCGAACTTGCGTCCGAGCGTGGGGGTTACGATCAGTGGTCAGGGCGGCTAGCCTACTGGGCCGCTGTGGTACAGGACGACGGGATGCGTACCCGATTGGCCGAACCCGGTGTTACGGCAGATGCCAAGGCGAACCTTATCGCTCAGGTGTCTGACGGCTTGGATGATGACAGCGTAAGCTTTCTCAAGCTGTTGGCTGAAAATGACAGATTGGCAGCAATACCAGACATGTATTCGCAGTTTGAACAACTGCGACGAGATGCTCAAGGCGAAGTAGAGGCACATGTTGTCAGCGCGTATGCCTTAAGCGATGAACAGAGTGCAAATATCGTCGATGCACTTGGCAAACGATTATCACGAAAGGTCAAGATAACCAGCGAAGTAGATCCGGAGCTCATTGGTGGTGCGATTATCCGCGCTGGTGATTTGGTCATCGATGGTTCTATTCGCGGCCGTCTTGCAGGACTGGAACAATCCGTCGCAGACTGACGCGTTGGTGACCATTTCGGTGGTCTAAGCCGCTCTCTGACCCGAACTTACAGATTACAAGAGACTATATAGCCCCATGCAACAACTGAATCCATCCGAGATCAGTGACCTGATCCGAGAGAAAATCGGCAACACCGATACCTCTGCGAACGTTCGAACTGAAGGCACCATCGTCAGCCTGAATGACGGTATTGTTCGTATCCACGGACTGAACGATGCACTGTCTGGCGAGATGATCGCGTTTGAAGACGGTCTGTTTGGACTTGCTCTCAACTTGGAGAGAGATTCAGTCGGTGCGGTTGTTCTGGGAAGTTACGAAAGTCTTTCTGAAGGCGATAAAGTCCGCTGCACAGGTAAGGTTCTAGAAGTGCCTGTTGGGCCAGAATTACTAGGTCGTGTCGTAAACGCACTTGGCGAGCCTATCGACGGTAAGGGCCCTATCAACGCAACTTCAACATCGCCTATCGAAAAAGTCGCTCCAGGCGTTATCGAGCGTCAGTCAGTTGATGAGCCTGTTCAGACTGGTCTGAAGGCGATCGATGCGATGGTTCCTGTTGGTCGCGGACAACGAGAGCTAATCATCGGCGATCGCCAGACAGGTAAAACAGCTGTTGCGATTGATGCAATCATTAATCAGAAAGGCACCGGCATTAAGTGTGTTTATGTCGCAATCGGGCAGAAGCAATCAACGATTGCCAATGTTGTATCTAAACTCGAAGAGCACGGCGCTCTTGAAAACACAATCATTGTGGCAGCTGGTGCGGCTGATTCTGCAGCGATGCAGTTCGTAGCGCCCTACGCAGGTTGTTCCATGGGCGAATACTTTCGCGACCGAGGCGAAGATGCACTCATCGTATATGACGATCTTACCAAGCAGGCTTGGGCTTACCGACAGGTATCACTGCTGCTGCGTCGTCCGCCAGGCCGTGAAGCTTATCCAGGAGACGTTTTCTACCTGCACTCTCGTTTGCTTGAGCGGGCGTCCAGAGTTAATGCAGCTTATGTTGAGAAATTCACTAACGGCGAAGTGAAAGGCAAGACAGGTTCACTGACAGCGCTGCCTATTATCGAAACTCAGGCAGGTGACGTATCAGCCTTCGTACCTACCAACGTTATCTCTATTACAGATGGTCAGATCTTCCTGGAAACCGATCTGTTCAACGCAGGTATTCGCCCAGCTATCAACGCTGGACTCTCGGTATCTCGTGTAGGTGGTGCAGCCCAGACCAAAATCATCAAGAAACTTG
Source organism: Granulosicoccus sp. (assembly GCA_023301795.1). Lineage (GTDB taxonomy): Bacteria > Pseudomonadota > Gammaproteobacteria > Granulosicoccales > Granulosicoccaceae > Granulosicoccus. The sequence goes on along the minus strand of JALZVU010000008.1, from coordinate 6,566 downwards.
GTGGTGGTGTTCGACTGGCACTGGCCCAATATCGCGAGCTTGCGGCATTTGCACAGTTTGCATCCGACTTGGATGAGACAACGCGAAAGCAGCTTGAGCGCGGACAACGCGTTACCGAGTTGATGAAGCAGAAGCAATACGCGCCATTGTCTATCGGCGAGATGGGTGTGTCGCTGTACGCAGCCAACGAAGGTTTCCTAGATGATGTGGCTGTCAATAAAGTGGTTGATTTCGAAGCTGCCATGCATGACTACTTCCATTCAAACCATCAGGATATCCTCGATCAGGTAGATTCGACCGGCGACTGGAACGATAATATTTCGGCGGCATTTACCAAAGGCCTCGAAGCATTCAAAGCTAACGGAAGCTGGTAAGCGACCATGGCCTCCGGTAAGGAAATCCGCACGCAGATCAAGAGTATTCAAAACACTCAGAAGATCACAAAAGCCATGGAGATGGTTGCTGCGTCAAAAATGCGCAAGGCTCAGGATCGCATGGCTGCGAACCGGCCTTATTCGCTAAAGCTAAAGGAAGTGGTAGGGCATGTGGCTTCGGCGAACGTCGAATACAAGCATCCTTACCTGATTGATCGCCCTTCGCCTGCGAAGGTCGGTTATATCGTCGTATCCACAGACCGTGGTTTGTGTGGCGGCCTGAACACCAACACGTTCAAGGCTGCAGTGAATTCCATGAAACAATGGAACGATCAAGACGTGGGCATTGAGATCTGCACCATAGGTAAGAAAGCGCAAGCATTCTTCAAACGGATAGGAGCCGACATCGTTGGCAGCACTATTGATATCGGTGACAAGCCTGAGCTCTCTGTTCTGTTGGGTTCAATTCGCATCATGCTTGACAAGTACGAAGCTGGTGAAATTGATCGTCTCTACATTGTTGAGAACGAATTTGTTAATACAATGACTCAGAGCCCCACTGTTACGCAGCTACTACCGGCGGTGGCCAATATTGAAGGCAACGCCGCTTTTGGTTGGGACTACATCTACGAGCCAGACGCGCAGGATGTCCTGGACCACGTAATGGAACGCTACATGGAGTCACTGGTTTACCAGGCTGTAGTAGAAAACATTGCTTGCGAGATGGCAGCCAGAATGATCGCAATGAAAAGTGCATCTGATAATGCGGGTGAACTTATCGATGATCTGCAACTTGTATACAACAAGGCCCGTCAGGCCGCCATTACCCAAGAGATCTCTGAGATCGTGGGCGGCGCTGCTGCCGTTTAGACACTGAACATTATTCGACCCGGATACGCATCATGAGCACAGGAAAAATCGTCGAGATAATCGGCGCAGTTATTGACGTGGAATTTCCACGCAACGCAGTACCAAAAACGTACGACGCACTGACTGTTGAAGGCAGTGAAACTGTCCTCGAAGTACAGGGACAGTTGGGCGACGGTATCGTTCGAACCATCGCCATGGGTGTGGCTGATGGATTAAAGCGTGGCATTGATTGCTCCAACACAGGTGCTCCAATCTCAGTACCGGTTGGTGAGGCCACACTCGGACGCATCATGAACGTGCTTGGTCACCCTATCGATGAGGCAGGCCCAATCGCGACTGACCAGCGCATGCCTATTCACCGCGAGCCACCTACCTACGCAGAACAGTCAGGTTCAACAGAATTGTTAGAGACTGGTATCAAGGTTATCGATCTACTTTGTCCGTTCGCAAAGGGCGGTAAGGTTGGTTTGTTTGGTGGAGCTGGTGTTGGCAAGACCGTTAACATGATGGAACTCATCCGTAACATTGCGGCAGAGCACTCCGGATTTTCTGTGTTTGCAGGTGTGGGCGAACGTACTCGTGAAGGAAACGATTTCTACCACGAAATGACAGATTCAAACGTTATCGACAAGGTATCGCTGGTTTACGGTCAGATGAACGAGCCTCCTGGAAACAGACTGCGTGTTGCTCTTACAGGTCTCACCATGGCGGAGTTCTTTCGTGATGAAGGGCGTGATGTTCTGCTGTTTGTTGACAACATCTATCGCTACACGCTTGCTGGAACTGAAGTATCCGCTTTGCTTGGACGTATGCCTTCAGCGGTAGGCTATCAGCCAACACTGGCCCAAGAGATGGGTGCTCTGCAAGAGCGCATCACTTCTACAAAGACAGGATCTATCACATCCATTCAGGCGGTTTATGTTCCGGCTGATGACTTGACTGATCCGTCTCCTGCTACAACGTTTGCCCATTTGGATGCAACGGTTGTACTGTCTCGAAACATCGCTGAGCTGGGTATCTACCCCGCGGTGGATCCACTGGATTCCACCAGTCGGCAGCTCGACCCACTAGTGGTTGGTGCTGAGCATTACGACTGTGCTCGTGGCGTGCAGAACTCGCTACAGCGATATAAAGAACTGCGTGACATCATCGCTATCCTGGGTATGGACGAGCTTTCTGAAGAAGATAAGCTGGTTGTATCACGGGCCAGAAAAGTCCAACGATATTTGTCACAGCCTTTCTTTGTCGCAGAGGTTTTCACTGGGTCGCCAGGCAAGTACGTGTCTTTGAAAGACACAATCACAGCATTCAACGGCATTGTTGCTGGCGAATATGATCACTTGCCAGAGCAGGCGTTCTACATGCAGGGCACCATCGAAGAAGTCCTCGAGAATGCTAAAAAAATGAGTAAGGCTGCCTGATCATGGCTGCGTCTCTCAAAGTTGAGATCGTTAGCGCTGAGAATAATATCTACAGCGGTGAAGCCACACTGGTCATCGCCTCTGCGCAAATGGGAGAAGTGGGTATAGCCCCCGGGCATACGCCATTTATCACTCGTATTAAACCCGGTGAGGTGCATGTGCGCCCTGCTGGCGAAGGTGAGCCACTGGACATATACGTATCCGGTGGACTACTTGAAGTGCAGCCTGACGTTGTCACTATTCTGGCTGATACGGTGCTTCGCGCAGACGATATCGATGAGGCGGCTGCCGTGAAAGCTAAAGAAGAAGCCGAAGCAGCATTGGCTGGTGGAAAAGTGGGCGATATAGATTTTGCTGCTGTGCAAATGCAACTCGCTGAAGCCGCCGCACAAATTGAGTTCATCAAAAAGCTGCGCAAGTAGCTGCTTTGACATTTTGGCGTTACGTTTTAACCTGCTTTTGCGCAGGTTCAAGGCGCCTTAAGTCCGGTAAGTAACCGTACTGAGTATCAAAGCCTCCAATTATGTTGGAGGCTTTTTTTGTGGGATCGCGCATCTGAACTTAGTAAAAGTTCGAGTGAACCTCACACTGAGTTGTGTAATTCTCCGGAACCCATTACAGCAGGCAAACACTCGCGACTGAGTGGCTCGCTGAAAGGCCTCATACAGAGCCTGCATCTAAAATAACAGTCCAAGCCTTACTGACTACGCAAGCTCGTTTACGCGATGTTTACGCACTTAACGCCCTGGCATGGTTTTAGATTACCCTGATCACGGCCGCTTTATATCGACAACGGCATGGGGTGTGAGTCAATGAACTGACGCAGTGCCATAACCGCTTTTGAATATGTATCGCCTTTGAAACATCAGAGTGTGTCTCAAACAATTGTTTGCCTGATGAATACAAATCTCATTGCATAAACAACCAGTACGCAACACAGTGGCTCTCGTGGGATAATGCGTAATTAACACTAAGGAAGTGATATGGCTACCCGTTTGATTGTCCTTGCTGCCGGCAAAGGCACTCGTATGAAATCTGCAATGCCAAAAGTTCTTCATTGTCTGGCGGGCAAGCCATTGCTAGCTCATGTGCTGGACACCGTCGGTCAATTGGATCCAGCCAGTATCAATGTTGTTATTGGCCACGGTGCTGATCAGGTAAAACAAGTCATTTCCGATCAATCATCGCACAAGCTTACCTGGGCGATACAGGAGCAGCAGCTGGGAACAGGGCATGCTGTCCAGCAGGCCCTGGAAGGCATTGAAGCAGACGACACAGTACTCATTACGTACGGTGATGTTCCTCTCACTCGCGGATCAACCTATCAGGCACTGCTGGATGTTTGCGATACACAAACCATAGGTCTGTTGACATTGATAATGGATGACCCCACTGGCTACGGCAGGATAATCCGGGAAGGTGGAGCCGTTGTTGGTGTCGTTGAGCAAAAGGATGCAAGTCAGGATCAACTGGAAATATCCGAAGTTAACGCTGGGGTGGTCTCTATCAAAGGTGCCAGTTTGCATTCTTTGTTGGAACGCCTGAATAACGACAATGCGCAAGGCGAGTACTATCTGACTGATATTCACGCCTTGGCAGTAAAAGACGGGCTGAACATTCAGGCGGTTCATCCGAAGGATCCGTGGGAGACCGATGGGGTGAATAGTCGTTCGCAGTTAGCGCGTCTGGAACGATTGCATCAACACCATCTTGCCGGGCAACTCATGGATTCGGGTGTCACACTTGCGGATCCTTCAAGAATTGATATTCGTGGAACCCTGCAGGTTGGTACCGATGTGACAATTGATATCAATTGCATCTTCGAAGGTGACTGCGTTGTGGGTGATAATGTGACCATCGGTCCTCACTGTCATATAGCTCGAAGCCATATCGCTGATAATTCAGTGTTGTTGGCAAACTGTGTTCTTGAAGATGCTGTTGTGGGTGAAAAAGCGACCATAGGCCCTTTTGCTCGCCTGCGCCCAGGAACTGTTCTGGCAACCGGCGTGCGTATTGGTAATTTCGTAGAAACCAAAAATGCACAGATTGGCGTTGCCAGTAAAGTGAATCATCTCAGTTATGTCGGTGATTCCATTGTTGGCAAAAACGTGAATGTCGGAGCAGGCACCATAACCTGTAACTACGATGGCGCAAACAAACATCAGACAACCATCGAAGATGATGTTTTTATCGGTTCAAACTCAGCGCTTGTAGCGCCTGTGAGAATCAGTGCGGGCGCTACGGTCGGGGCGGGGTCTACTATCTCCCGTGACGTGCCTGCGAGCCATTTGTCTTTGAGTCGCGCACGACAAACCAGTACTGACAACTGGGTGCGGCCCGTTAAAAAGTAACGCTCACTTTTAACTATGAATACTGACAAACACCCTAGTGCAAGTCCGGTATTAATAGAAACTGTTAACTCTCGGAACGAAACCCTATGTGTGGAATAGTTGGCGCAGTAGCACAACGTGACATCGCGGAAATACTGTTGGCAGGTTTGCAAAGCCTGGAATATCGTGGATATGATTCTGCCGGTATCGCAACAGTGGGGGCAGACGGCGCACTGAACCGGTTGCGACGTGTTGGTAAAGTTAAACAACTGCACGATGCGGTAGCTGAGTCTGGTATGCCTGGTGGCACCGGTATTGCCCATACACGCTGGGCGACGCATGGAGAGCCTAATGAGGAAAACGCTCATCCGCATGTATCGTCAGACCGAATTGCCGTTGTTCACAATGGCATTATCGAAAATCATGCTCAGCTTCGGGAAACCTTGCAAGCTCTTGGCTATGTTTTCCAGTCAGATACAGATACAGAAGTCATCGCCCATCTTGTCGATCATGAGCTTAAGTCAGCGGCCAGTCTCTTTGAAGCTGTGCGTCTGGCTGTTCCTCAGCTTGATGGCGCCTATGGCACGGTGATAATGGATAGAACTCAGCCCGAGCAGCTTATTGTTGCTCGGTCGGGTAGTCCTCTGGTTATCGGCTACGGTATTGGGGAGCATTTTATTGCTTCCGATCAGCTAGCCTTGTTGCCTGTCACTCGTCGTTTTGCTTACCTTGAAGAAGGTGACGTTGCCATGATCACTCGCACCAGTGTGAGCATAGTAGATGCACAAGGAGAGGCGGTAGAGCGACCCGTAGAGGAGTCCACCTTGTCTACTGATGTCAGTAGTAAAGGCAATTACAGGCACTACATGCTCAAAGAAATCTACGAGCAACCCATCGCTATACAGCGCACTCTCGAGGGTCGCTTGTCCAATGGGCAAGTTCTGGATTCAGCATTTGGTGAAAAAGCCGAACTTTTACGTGATGTGGAGCATGTTCAGATCATCGCCTGCGGAACCAGCTACCATGCAGGCATGACAGCCCGCTACTGGTTTGAAGAGTTTGCCGGTGTGTCATGTAATGTCGAGATTGCCTCAGAATATCGTTATCGCCAATCGTTCGTGCGGCCAAACAGTTTGTTGATCACTTTGTCTCAGTCAGGAGAGACGGCCGATACGCTGGCTGCGTTGCGCCTTGCCAAGCAGCAGGGTTTCATGGCCAGTTTGACGATATGCAATGTGGCTGGCTCATCGCTTACGCGTGAGTCAGACATGACCTACCTGATGAAGGCTGGGGCAGAAATTGGTGTGGCATCCACGAAGGCTTTTACCGTGCAGCTATCAGCTCTGCTGATGCTCTCAGCAGCAGTGGGTCATCACAAGGGAATGAGTGCAGAAAAAGAGAGCAGTATTGTGTCAGCATTGCAGACTCTGCCGGCCAAGATCGAGCAAGTTCTCGGTATGGATGAGGCCATAAGCGCTCTGGCTGAAGGGTTTGCTGATAAAAATCACAGTCTGTTTCTAGGTCGAGGTGATCAGTACCCAATTGCGATGGAGGGTGCATTGAAACTGAAA
>JALZVU010000007.1 GCA_023301795.1 Granulosicoccus sp. | reverse complement strand
TGTGCTGGTCAGAAAATTAGCCGGCCCCCGTTTCCGGATGAGTACCGCAGGACTGCAGCGACGCTCAGCCAGCAGCATCATGCAGCTGGCTGCATTTGCCATGGGTATTATGGCGTTGTTGTTAATTAGTATTGTGCGAGTGGATCTTCTGGCAGCCTGGGAGCAAGATTTACCTGAAAATGCCCCGAACGTTTTTGTTGTTAATATTCAGCCAGACCAGGTTGATGGTCTGGCCGCTCAACTGGAGGAGCAGGGCATTGAGACTACTGGCATCTACCCCATGGTGCGTGCCAGATTGGTCGCCCACAATGGCGTGAGTGTGCTCGATGGAGCGGCTAGTGAACGTGAGCGAAGACGTGCGCGCCGTGAATACAACCTGTCGTTCTCGAACACGTTGCCACTGAACAACGACATTGTGGCAGGTGAATGGTGGGCCGAAGATGGAAGTGCACCGCCACTGTTGTCTGTAGAACAGGAATGGGCTCAAGAGAACAACTTTCAAATAGGTGACACGTTAACGTTTAAAAGTGCAGGCGTGGAGACGGAAGCCACCATCGCCAATTGGCGGGAAGTTGATTGGGAGTCATTTCAGGTTAACTTCTTTGCTGTATCGTCACCGTCGATGCTCGCTGGATTACCAGCTACTTACGTTACCAGTTTTCATATCAAGGAAGATTTTGTAACAGCAACCACGGGTTGGGTGCGCCAGTTTCCGGGGATTGCGACGCTCGACATTGGTGCAATTCTTACGAGAATAAAGTCGTTGATGGATAGGGCCTCATTAGCGGTAGAATATGTGTTCTTATTCACATTGCTTGCGGGATTTTGTGTCTTGCTTGCAGCTGTTCAGAGTAGTCAGGGCGAACGGATTAAAGAGTCAGCGTTGTTGCGGGCTCTTGGTGCGTCGCACAAACAGCTTCGCGAAGCTGTTATTGCAGAGTTTGCAATACTGGGCGCGATAGCAGGATTATTGGCAGCGGTCTTCGCCACCATCATTGCATGGTCTCTAAGTCAGTTTGTGTTTGAACTTCCGTTCAACTTTAATGCATGGTTATGGGCAATCGGAATTATTGGAGGGGCACTGGGAATTGCCACAGCGGGCTATCTGGCCACACGCAGCGTGCTGCACACGCCGCCTATTGTCGCTTTGCGCCATTCCAACTAGCGCGTAACTCACATGCACTTCGTGTCGCGTCATGGATTGATGCGGGCGGTGTTCTATGAAGCATACCTTCAGCGCGGATCTATCGGTTTTTGAAACCCTAAGTTCATCCCAGGATTTCCTAGCTGACAGTTTTACACGCAATCAAGGGTTGATGATCCGGCGTGCTGTAGAGCATGCCTGGAATATCCGTTGTGATCGAACAGTTTATCCAGAGGCCATGTTTGTGGCCGCACAGCTTAAGTCCATGCGAGCTGATGCTCCGATTATCGTGTCGGCACTTCTGGGGACGGATGTTGCATCCAAGGCCTATACCATTGAGTACGTGCACGAACAGTTCGGTAACGAGGTGGCGTGTCTGACCTCAGGAGTTCGTTGGTTAAATGAACTTAACCTGAGTGATACCTTTAGCGATGGTGCCAAAGCTGAAACACTACGGCGAATGGTTCTGTCAATGGTAGAAGATGTGCGTGTGGTGCTGGTAAAGCTTGCTTATCGGACACAGCGTCTCTACACACTGGCTAAAAGAAAGGACTCAGCGTCGGCTCAGTATATCGCTAGCGAAACCCTTGCTATCTACGCGCCGTTGGCTAATCGCCTGGGCCTTGGACAGCTCAAATGGGAGCTAGAAGATGTCGCATTTCGTATTGTGGAGCCGGAGGCCTATAAGCGTGTTGCGAAATCGTTGGAAGAGAATCGCTCAATTCGTGAGGCTTATATCAACGATTTTGTAACTGACCTCAATATTCGTATTCAGACGCACGGTATTATCAATGCGCAGGTGTTCGGTCGGCCTAAACATATTTACAGTATCTGGAGAAAGATGAGCGCCAAGCACATCGAATTTTCTGACCTGTTTGATGTACGTGCTGTACGCGTACTCGTGGATGATCTGCAGCAGTGCTACAGTGTGCTAGGCGTTGCGCATAGCATCTGGCAACCCATCAGTCGTGAATTCGATGACTACATCGCTAATCCCAAAGACAACGGCTATCGGTCTTTACATACTGCGGTAATAGGTCCTCAGGGTAAGCCTGTGGAGATTCAGATACGCACGCGGGCGATGGATGATCATGCTGAGAATGGCGTGGCCGCTCATTGGGCCTATAAAGAAGGGCGTGCTGTGGACGCCAGCCTTCAGCGCAGCATTAACGCGCTGCGCCATCTTCTGGAAGAGAACGATGATGATGAGCAGCTGATAGAGGGGTTCTCTCAGCAACTGGATTCTCAGCGGGTGTATGTTTTTACGCCCAAAGGAGAAGTGATAGATCTGGCCAATGGTGCGACACCGCTGGATTTTGCTTATCACATCCATTCTGAGATAGGGCATCGTTGCCGCGGCGCTAAAGTGAACGGGCGCATTGTGCAGCTAACGTATGCGCTAAACAATGGTGACCAGGTGGAGGTGTTGACAACCCGTGAGGCTGGTCCAAGCCGTGACTGGTTGAACAAGTCGCTGGGGTATGTCAACAGTAGTCGTGCGCGGGGCAAAGTGCGCGCTTGGTTTAATTTGCAGGATCAGGAGCAGCATCTGCTGGATGGCAAGGCTATTCTTGAGCGAGAGATCAAACGTTTCAAGGTTCATAACATGGCCAACGATATGTTGGTTAAACGGCTGAAGTTTGATAAGCCAGCTGATCTTTATATTGCTATTGGTCGCAATGAGGTAACGGTTGCGCAAATTGCCGGTGCCATTGACCATCTGACAGAGCCTGCGATCAAGATTGCGCCTGCACCTGGCCGACCGGTCAAGCCGAGTGCTCGTTCAGACGGTATCCATGTTCGCGGCGTGGGGAATCTGCTAACGCAGATTGCACCGTGTTGCACGCCTGTACCGCCGGACAGCATTGTTGGGTTCATCACCCGTGGCAAGGGTGTGACCATACATCGTGCAGATTGCAGCAACATCCTGAATCTTCGAGAAGCCGAGCGAGAGCGTTTGATTGACGTGGACTGGGGCGACGATACTGCCGGGCGCTACCATGTAGAGATCTTTGTGAAAGCTATTGACCGGCATGGCTTGCTCAGAGACGTATCCACGATGTTGTCGACCATGGACATCGACGTGGTGTCGATGAGCACCCAGAGCGACAAGCAGATGCAGACAGCCGACATGCGCATCGGGCTGCATATCTCCAATACGGGGGAGCTGTCGCTGGCCATGGACAAGATCCGGCAGCTCAGAAATGTACAGGATGTGGAGCGAGTATCATGAAAGGGCGGAATAGGTGAGGCCAGAGTGATTTTTTGCGTGTTGAAGCCCGCCCGTTTGTGCTTTGTGTTTTCCGAAGCGCCCTTCTCGCAGGTATACTTGGGAGATGGCAGGTAATACATTTGGCAAGCTCTTCTCCGTCACAACCTTTGGTGAGAGTCATGGCCCAGCATTAGGTTGTATCGTGGACGGATGCCCTCCCGGGTTACCGTTAAGCAGCAGCGATTTGCAGCGCGATCTGGACCGGCGAAAGCCAGGGCAGAGCCGCTACACCACGCAGCGCCGCGAAAATGACGAGGTGGAAATCCTCTCCGGGGTCTTTGAAGGACAGACTACTGGCACCCCCATTGGGCTGCTCATTCGCAACACCGATCAGCGCTCGCGCGACTACGACAAGATCAAGCAGCAGTTTCGACCTGCGCACGCGGATTACACCTACTTGCAGAAGTACGGCATTCGTGATTACCGTGGCGGTGGACGCTCTTCGGCGCGTGAGACAGCCATGCGCGTGGCGGCCGGTTCGGTTGCCAAGGTAGCCTTGGCCCAGCCTTCTTTGGGTGGAGTGGTTATTCGCGGCTATCTTTCCCAGCTTGGGCCGATAAAGCTGGATCGCTCGGGATTCGATTGGAACGAGATAGAAAATAATCCGTTTTTCTGGCCCAATGCTGCACAGGTGCCAGAGCTTGAAGAGTACATGAAGAAGCTCAGCAAGGATGGTGACTCCATTGGTGCCAAGGTGAATGTGCAGGCAGACAACGTACCTGTGGGTTGGGGCGAACCAGTGTTCGATCGTCTGGATGCGGATATTGCCCATGCCCTGATGAGCATCAACGCTGTTAAAGGTGTTGAGGTGGGTGCAGGTTTTGACTGCATCGAGCAGCGCGGCACCGAGCATCGAGATGAAATAACCAGCAACGGGTTTTTATCCAATAATTCTGGTGGTGTTTTAGGCGGAATTTCTTCGGGCCAGAGTATCAAAGCGGCCCTTGCGTTGAAGCCGACATCCAGCGTGCGTCTTCCCGGTAAAAGCACAGATATAGAGGGTCGCGATATTGAAGTTATCACCACGGGACGCCATGACCCGTGCGTTGGTATCCGAGCTACCCCGATAGCTGAAGCCATGCTTGCATTAGTGTTGATTGATCACGCGCTTCGTCATCGTGCTCAGAACAGCGATGTTAACTGCACCACACCCCTTATTCATCCTGGCGTCGACAGCGACTAAACAAACACAAGAGACAGAATCATGAGCTACAAAGCCGAAGGCAAAATCGTCAAGATCTTTGATGCAGAAAGCAAGAGTGCCAGTTTTACTGCACGCGAATTTGTTATTGAGGTAGCCGACGGGCAGTATCCTCAAATGGTCAAGTTCCAGCTTGTGCAAGACAAGTGCGGGCTAGTGGACGGCTATAACGAAGGCGAGGAAATTGAAGTGGACTTCGACCTGCGAGGTCGTGAGTGGAACGAAAAGTACTTTACTAATCTACAGGCCTGGAAAATTACTCGGGCAGGTGAGGGTGGCGGTTCGCAGGGTGGTGGAGCCAGCACTTCACAGAGTAGTTCTGCACCTGCCCCCGTTGCTGCAGCAGCGTCAGCGGCGGCGGCTGACTTTGATGATGATATTCCGTTCTGATGTACACCTGTTTTAAAATGTTTAGAAAGAACTCCTTAGAGCGTTTGGATTGAGTCAGCTGTGACTCTGACGAATACACGCTAGACTAAGCCTATGCATAAATGCCTTAACATTGACGAAGCGACGCTTGCAAAATATTGTGAAAAGCATCACATACGGCGACTAGCGCTGTTCGGCTCTCAGCTAAAAGGTACCGCGGTCCCCGAGAGCGACATCGACCTTTTAGTAGAATTTGATATTGCACACATTCCCGGTTTAATGGGCATAGCTGGAATGGAAATTGAATTGTCGGAGTTGCTCGGTCGGAAAGTGGATTTACGCACTGCTGCTGATCTTTCTCGTTATTTCCGGGATGAGGTCTTGCAAATGGCGCAGGTGCAGTATGCCGCCTGAAGACCGAATTCGCATCGAGCACATGATAGATGCAGCGGGTTCGGTAGCACGTTTTATAGAGGATCGCCTGAAACGCGATATTGAAGCGGATGAAATGCTGCGTTTCGCTTTGGTACGAGCCATTGAAATTTTTGGCGAGGCGGCAAGCAGGGTATCCGCTGATACGCGAAATGCGCACTTGAATATTCCATGGCAACCGATTGTTGGGATGCGTAATCGTCTGGTTCACGCCTATTTTGATATTGATGTGGATATTCTTTGGGTCGCAGCGTCTGAGGAGGTACCGGCGCTATTACCTCAACTGCAGTCTTTGACGTCGGAAGGTTAAATACACATTATTCATCGCCAGCCACGGGACCGTCGGTTTGTAAAATAATCAGGTAGCTGAGCATTGAAGATTCAGCTGATTTTCCCTACCTATTTATCCAGTGCTTGAGCTTATGCATCAGGCGAGGATTAAAATTGACAAAAGAGAGCCTCAGGTATCCCTAACCGTTTTGACGTACACCGGAGAGCGTTTGTGTACAGTATTTATTCTAAGTTCTTGTTACTAGTAGATTTTTTAATTCTATTGTCAGAAAATCAGTGTCAAAAGCTGCTGATATGTTTGCAATATTGCTTGAAAATGCGATCAACACGGAAGTAGTTATTAGACGAGGTAATCAAAAATGTCACTTCAGATTACTAATTTTATGATAATTTTATATAAAGATCATTGTAGGAATTCGTGATGCGCGCCACAGTGACGCTGGACGACGCAAAATTGGCCAACGCCAAAGAGCGAACGGGCATAACTGACACCGCCTCACTCATGCGTGAAGCCCTTGATGCATTGATTCAACG
>JALZVU010000006.1 GCA_023301795.1 Granulosicoccus sp. | reverse complement strand
TGATCAACAGCTAAGCGATGTGCGACTCTACCGCCTCGGTCATGTCCGGCGAGATGAAATTGCGCATGCCCGAGTTGTCTCATTACCTCAAGCATGTCAGCCGCCATCGCTCTCTTGCTGTATGGCGTGTGCTGGCTGTCAGTTACAGGTTTGCCCGAATGGCCGTAGCCTGTGAGATCTGCTGCAACAATCGTGAAGTGTTGCATCAGCACAGGTGCAACCTTATGCCACATGACATGCGTTTGGGGGTAACCGTGCAGCAGTAACAGCGCCGGCCCTGTGCCACCTGTAATGCCGACGATTTCATGGCCACCGACATCAAGTTCAAATGCACTACATTCCTTAAACATGTCAGTTCTATCCTCTATGTTGGCATGTGATAGCCAGGCGTGGACAAGGAGAGTGCAATTTCATCACTCGACATGCCTTCTTCGATAGATTCAAACAGCGGCGAGGATAAATAGCGTTCACCGGTATCTGGAAGCATGCATAGAATGGTTGTTCCAGAGCTGGCCTTTTCAGCTATCTGCATAGCAATGGCAAATGTAGAGCCGCCTGATATACCCGTAAATATGCCTTCATTTTGTGCAAGCTTTTGTGACCATTCGATTCCGGCAGGCCCGGTAACGGGCAGCAAATCGTCGTAAAAAGCATTGTCTATGGCTTCTTGCAAGACCAACGGGATAAAGTCAGGCGTCCATCCTTGAATGGGGTGGGGCTTGAACGCTGGATGACTGGTTGCTGGTGCGCCAGTATCATTGCGCTCTTGCGCGTGGCCGCTAGCAATAATTTGAGCGTCAGCCGGCTCGCTCAGAATGATTTTTGTGTCGGGTCGTTCGCGTCTTAGTACACGAGCAACGCCTGTAACCGTGCCTCCAGTGCCATAACCTGTTACCCAGTAATCCAGTGGCTGGCCCGCGAAATCAGCCATGATTTCTCGCGCAGTTGTGTTCTCATGAATTTTCGCATTGTTTTCAGTTTCGAACTGTCGGGCCATAAACCATCCATTGGCCTCGGCAAGTTCAACCGCTTTTTTTACCATCCCAAGCCCTTTTTCGGCCTTTGGCGTCAGAATTACTTTTGCGCCAAGAAATCGCATGAGCTTTCGTCGTTCTATGGAAAAGCTTTCGGCCATGGTGATAACCAAGGGATAGCCTTTGGCGGCACAGACCATGGCTAACCCTATGCCCGTGTTCCCACTTGTGGCCTCTATGACAGTCTGGCCGGGTTTCAAGGCACCGCTGCGTTCTGCCTCTTCGATGATACTAATGGCTAGGCGATCTTTGACAGACGAGGCGGGGTTGAAATATTCAGCTTTTACGTAGAGGTTGATGCCTTCAGGCGCCAGGCGGTTGATTCTGACGCAAGGAGTATTCCCAATGGTATCCAGAATGCTGTCGTAGCATTGTCCACGGCCTTGGGTTGTTCGTGACGTGGCGTTATCGGTGGTGCTGGTCATTGATGTTCTCCGTCTAAACAGCTGGGTGTATACGCGTGCTGATCAGCGCTGCTGATCTTGAAATTTGATAGATGTCAGATGTGGCGCACTATGCGTACTGTGCGTATAGGGTGAACACTACAATATTTTCAGGGCAAGCGTACTTTCCAGGGATTACGTGCTGCGCTTGCGGAGCCAGCTCCAGAGGGGAAGCTGGGACATCAGGATTATCATCAACGCCAGGCTCAGTATGAAGCTTATGGGATGTGATACAAAATTCCAGAAGAACGTTCCCATATCACCACGTGCTCCCAGTATGGCTCGTCGGAAGTTAGAGTCCATCATGGGGCCCAGGATGACGCCCAAAATAATGGGTCCTACCTGGAACCCATAGATTTTCATGAAATATCCGATCACCCCGAATAGCAACATCCAGTAGATGTGTGCTGGATTGTTTTGAATGGCGTACGTGCCTACAGCAGAAAGAATAATGATCAAGGGGATCAGCACAGCTTTTGGGCATTCCACAATTTTGGTAAAAATGCGAACACCGCTAAGCCCGAACACAAGCAGGAAGCAGTTGGCCAGAGTTAGCGACCCAACAATAAACCAGAATAGATGTGGCGTTTCAACAAGCAACAGTGGACCGGGTTTTAAGCCATGGATAAAAAGTGCTCCTATGATCACGGCGGTAACAGCATCACCGGGTATGCCTAGAGTGAGCATCGGGATGTGTGCGCCTCCAACTGCTGCGTTGTTGGCAGCTTCGGGTGCAACCAGACCTTCGGTAGCACCTTCTCCGAATTTAACTTCAGGGTTTCGTGTAGAGCGTTTGGCATGATCGTAGGCGAGTAATGCTGCTATGTCTCCACCTGTGCCTGGCAGAGCCCCGATAACGGTGCCGATGCCGGAGCTGCGCAACGCTAAGCCGAAATGTTGTTTGATACTGGATAAGCGAGGTATAACGCGCCCTATTTTTTGCTTAACAACAGGTAGATCAATTTGACGAAGCTGAACGAGAGCTTCTGCCACACCGAAGAACCCGATCATGGCGGCGATATAGGGTATGCCACCCAGAAGGGTGACAGAGTCAAATGTGAAACGTCCTTCGGCTGTCATTGGATCAAGCCCCACCATGCTGATTAACACGCCCAGCGCTCCGGCGAAAGCGCCCTTGGCGAAACTTTCGCCTGACAATGTTCCTACCAGTGTGATACCAATTAACCCTAGTAATAGATAGTCGCGTGAATTGAACATTAACGCGATGCTTGAAATAACAGGTGCAAATAGTGCTAATGCAATGATGCCGACGAATCCGCCAAACACGCTCATGATGGTGGTCAGGCCTATTGCTTCACCTGCCGCACCTTTTTTTGCCATCGGATAACCGTCCAGAGCGCTGGCAATTGCACTCGGTGCTCCGGGAATATTAAGCAGGATGGCTGTGCGTGATCCACCATAAACGCCACCGATAAACACGCCGCTAATCAAGGCAAGGGCTTCATTTACATCCCACTTGAACGTAAATGAAATAAGAATCGATGTGGCCATTGTGACCGATAGACCAGGAATTGCACCGACATAGATTCCTGACAAGGTTCCCGCAGCTGTCAGGAAAATTAGCCACGGGTCGAGCCAGGCAATCGCGAAGAATGACAGTGCGTCGAGCATTATAAAAACAGGCTTATGATGGCGCCTTCAGGAAGTACAACCTGAAAAACCCGACGGAAGAGGAAGTGGATGACAACAAGTGATGCCATGCTTACGCCCAATGAAAGCCAGAGTGGTTTGTTCCACAGATAGCTTATGCTGATAAAAAGAAACAAGCCGGAGCACAATAGAAAGCCGAGCGTTGGCATGGCAACGACATACACTGCAAGCAGTGCAGTGATAGTCACTACTCGCCTAGGGAATACCCTTGTGGCGTCTATGACTGGAGGAGATTGTTGAGTAGCGGCCGGATCATCTGATGATGCGCTCAGTTCAAAGGTATGTTCGCTTTCATTTTTGATCAGAGAGCCAGCACCACGCTTGCGAGCGTCACGGTAGATGAATAGACTACATACCAGCATTACAGCCGACGCCAGCATGGGAAACACTCCAGGGGAGGACCATTTGCTGAATCCGGCTATGCCGTAAGATTCCCAAAGGGCTGCGGCACTGAATGCTAATAGTGCCGCAACAAATAGCGTTTCACCACGCTGTTTCATGGTCGCGCGTCAGTCAGTCACGTAGTCTTTGGAGTGAGCTACGGGCGCATGATGCCCAGCTCTTCGGGGTTCACTTTGGCAGCTCCCGTGTCCTGTAAAATCCAGGAAGTAACGGCTTGCCATTTTTTCAGAAATGCTGATGCTTCTTCACCACTCAGATCCATCAGGATGTTGCCCTTGTTTTGCATAAGGGTGTTGTACTCTTCGCTTTGTGATGCTGTTTCAAATGCGCTTGCAAGTGTTGCTTTAACATCATCAGGCACTTCGTTGCGTACAAATACACCATAAAAAGGGCCCCATGGCAGGTATTGCGCCATTGTTGGCACACTATCGGTTATCGCCGGGACATCGTCGAGTGAATCAACGGGTGTGTCGTTTACCACCGAAAGCGCGCGCATGGTGCCTGCTTTTATTTGTTCTGCAGCAGCAGAGATACCCGCTGGCATGAAATCAACCTCTCCACTTAATAGGGCTGTAAGTCCAGGGCCTTCGCCATCGAAGGGTATCGGTGTGACCTCGAAGTCTGCAGAATTGCCAATCAGGGCTGCCACGGTGCTGGGCAGACCGCCAGGGCCGGTTGAACCCATGAGCACGTTGCCAGGATTGTTTTTTACGTCTTGGAGAAGATCGTCCATGCTTTGGTATTTTGAGTCTTCACGAACCACCACTACAGCGACACCGCGCCCTAGAATGCGGATAGGATAGAACTGCGAGTAATCAAGCTCTGCAACTCCCATCACCGGGTGAAGCTGAGGGTTCTCAGCGCCATAGAGAAACGTATAGCCATCAGCGGGGGCTGTGTTTACAAATGAAGTGGATATTGCTCCCGCACCGCCAGCTTTGTTCAAGACGACAATAGGTTTGCCCAATGCTTCTTCAGCTGCAGGATTGATCGCGCGAGCGACGGTGTCGGTGGCACCGCCAGCTCCCCACATAACCACGCCGAGTACTTCGCGTTCCGGGAATTCGTCAGCTTGTAGCTGAGGGGCGACAAACAGAATTGCTGTGGTGAGCAGAGTTATTAGTTTCATTAACTTGATTGCTGTTGGTTTGGTTCATGAGCGTTATTAATAGCATTTACTGGGCTAACGTTGCAAATTGGAAGTTTCCAATTTGGTGCAGCTATCTGTTTGCAGCATTAAAATAGTGCAGGCATGAGGTTTTTTCGTTGTCACGATTTTCAACCACTAATTTATCAGCTCCAAAATTCTGGGTCCCGTTAAAGCAGTGTTTAGTAAGTTGTCGAATTAATGATATGGTTATTCATGTCAGGCAATAGCGTCCATTCGGACAAGCTATGCGTGAGTGTTCCTCACTAGCCGAAACTCTACCGGAGCGATAGATGGCGTTTTTAACGATTTTGTTCATCTTGATTATTGCCGTTGTCGTCATTGCGGTGGCCGTCTTCTTTCTGAATCGGTTCTACCGTAAAAGCTCGCGAGATACCGCGCTAATTCGTAATGGCTACGGTGGGCAAGCCATATTTCTTACCGGTGGTTGTCTTGCGTTGCCGTTCCTGCATAAGCTCGACGAAGTCAATATGCGCATACTTCGAATTGATGTGAGTCGTACGGGTAATCAGTCGTCCATCACCGAAGATCGCATGCGTATTGATATGGAGCTTGAGTTCTATGTGCGAGTGCAGCCGACAGTAGAGGGCGTTGCTACCGCAGCCCAGGCATTGGGTTCAAAGGCTCTTACAGTAGATGGTGTGCGCAATTTATTACAAGGCCGGTTTGTGGATGCCATTCAGTCTGTTGCTGCAACACAGACCATGGACACTTTGCATGAGCATCGTGCAGGTTTTGTTGAAAAGGTGGCTGTATTGTTGCGTGATAATCTGGCAGAAAACGGGTTGTTGCTTGACTCCGTATCTCTGACCCGCATGGACCAATCACCATTTGCCTCGCTTGATGAAAACAATGCGTTCAACGCTGTAGGCATGCGTCGCTTGGCGGAGATCATCGCCGTCAACAAGAAAAAGCGCGCAGAAATCGAGGCGGATGCGGACGTTTCAGTTCGTCAGACCGAGCTAACAGCAACCAAGCAGCGCCTCGACCTAAGCCGCGAGCAGGAGGAGGCGCAAATGGCGCAGGGTCTTGAAATACAGCGCTTCAAGGCAAGCTCTGATGCGCAGGGAGCTCAAGCGCGTGAGGAAGCCATGGTCAGTAGCGAAGCTGCGCGTATCGCACGTGAGAAAGACACACAGCTAGCTGAGTACGCCAAGCAACAAGTGCTGCGTGAGAAAGAAATAGAAACGAAACTCCACACCGAAGTGCGCAAGGTAGACAGTGCCATAACGCTAGCCGATAAGCAGGCTCAAGAGGCTGAAGCCTTGGCTAAGGCTGAGTTGGCAAGAACGCATGTTGTTCTGGCAAAAGAATCAGTACAAACTGAGCGAGAGCGTGCTGTGGCAATGCGCTCACGCGAAATGGCCATGAAAGCTGTTGAGGAGGCTGGCCAAGTGGCTGAAGCCAGCGCCGCAACTGAAACCAATGTGTTGTTGCAGCGGGCAAAGGCTGAGGCGGAGTCTGTGAGAACCCGTGCTGATGCCGAGAAGCAGCGTTTACTGGCAGAATCTGAAGGCTATAAGGCTGAGATCGAAGCGCGTAATTCTCAAAGTGAAGCTTTGATGGCGCTGAATGTCGAGAAGTTTCGACTAGATAAATTGCCTGAAGTTGTCAGTCAGCTGATGAAACCGGTTGAGAAAATCGATAGCATCAGGATAAATCAGATCACAGGTTTTGGTGCCTCAGTGCCAGGTAGTGGCGGTAATGATGGCTCTCAGGGTGGTGATGGCAGTACCCCGGTAAATCAACTGATGGACGGCATTCTGGGAATGGCAGTTCAGCTACCCGCGTTGAAAAATATCGGTGAGACCATTGGTTTTGATGTATCGGGTGCGTTGGATAGCATTCAGCCAGCGAATAAACGTATTGCGAGCAACAAGGCTGGTGATTCATCCCAGTCTCCATCAGAATCTTCACAAGACCCCACATAAGCTCACCAGCACATCCCACTTACTGATCCATCAAGCAGCGGTACACCTCAACGTTAGCGCTCGCACAACAGCCAGCCCCGATTGCACAACTAGTCTGGGCTAGATTTCTTTCTTCCTCGCTACAGTTGTAATGGCTGGGACAACACATCACACGGAGAATGATATGGGTATTACCAGACGCAACGTTCTACTTGGAGCCGGAGCTGGCTTACTCAGTTCTGCATTGCCACAGCATAATGCTTACGCAGCTGACAGCATCAAGGTTGGCAGTATTCTGGACAATTCAGGAAATCTGGACATATATGGTAAGCCGATGGTGCAGGCCACCAAGCTCGCCGTTGATGAGATCAACGAAGCGGGTGGACTATTAGGTCGAGAGCTTGAACTCATCCAGTACGATACGCAGTCTGATATTGCCTTGTACACCAAATTTGCTCAGCAGCTGGCTCGTAGAGATAAGGCTGATGTAGTGCAAGGAGGCATTACCTCCGCCTCACGCGAAGCTGTACGACAGACGTTCAAGCGTGCCAATACACTGTATTTCTACAACACACTGTACGAAGGCGGCGTGTGCGATCGTAACGTTGTGTGTACCGGTAGCACGCCTGCACAGGCTAACGAGCCTCTGGTAGAAGCTGCCATGGAAAGATGGGGTAAGAAAGTCTATATCCTTGCCGCGGATTATAACTACGGGCAAATTACTGCGAAGTGGCTTAACTACTATGTGTCGCAGCGTGGTGGCTCCATTGCACAAACCAGCTTTTTTCCCCTCGACGTTGCCGATTTCGGATCCACTATTGCCAGAATTCAGCAGGAGAGCCCGGATTGGGTGGTATCCGCATTGGTTGGTGGCGCGCACATGTCGTTTTATCGGCAATGGGCGGCTTCGGGTATGAATGAAAAAATACCTCTTGCGTCCACCACGTTTGGTGCAGGTAATGAGCAGGGCGCACTCTCAGCTGGAGAAGCTGACGGAATTCTAGTGGCACACAATTACAGTCAGGAGCTTGATACCCCTGCCAACAAAGCGTTTCTTGAAAGATGGGAAGCTGCCAATGGCGATACCAGCGTTATCCACGAACTCAGTGTCGGTCAGTATCAAGGGGTGCATTTGTGGGCTGAGGTGGTCAGAACAGCGGGTTCCTTGGACAGAGACGCCATGCTGGAGGCTCTGGGATCAGGTGTTTCTATCGAGGGTCCCACAGGCAAGGTCTCACTAGACCCACAAACACAACATGCAGCGTTGGATATTCAGCTTATGGAGGTGCGTGACCAGAAGCTCAATATCATCAGCACTGCATCGCAAAGACCGCCGTCCGATACTGCGCGCTACTGCAACCTGCAGGAAGATCCGGATTCTAACATTCAGTATGAAGTCGATATCTGAGGTGTTAATTTACGCCGTTGTTGGTCGGCACAGTGAGCGTGGCTGTGCCGACTACCCATCTATCAGGGTGTATTGAGTCGACTATGGATTATGCCGCGATAGTTTTTCTAGAGATCCTTTATATGATCTCTTTTCTGGTGCTCTCTAGCGTAGGGCTTGCCATTGTGTTTGGCATGATGCGCGTTATTAACCTGGCGCATGGGGAGTTTGTCATGCTAGGTGGCTACACAACGCTTGCCTGCCACAGTGCCGGAATCAATATTTTCTTCGCCATGTTGGTTATTGCACCTATTACTGTCGGCATTGTCGGTTTACTCGTTGAGAGGCTCGTGGTGCGCTGGCTGTACGGGCGCATGATTGACACCATGCTCGCCACTTGGGGATTGAGTCTACTGTTTGTTGGACTGGTGACCTTGATATTCGGCAGCTCAGCGGTGGGTATTCCCACACCCATATCTGGCTATCAGTTGGGTAGTTACCAGATGGGCGGCTACAACCTGTTTATCATCGGTATCACCATTGTGTTAATAACGCTTATGTGGATAGTGCTGCGCTATACACGTGTAGGGCTGGTCGCTCGCGGAGCCATGCAGAATCCTGAAGTGGCATCGTCATTGGGATACAACCCTAAGACAATCTATATGCTCACGTTTACCGCAGGTGCTGCGGTGTCAGGACTTGCCGGTGGGGTACTAGCACCCTTGACAGGTTTGTTGCCATCCTCGGGCGGTGCCTTTATTGCCAAAGCGTTCATCACGGTAATCACTGGCGGGGCGTCTATTATCACAGGCGTGTTGTCCAGCGGTATTCTTTTCGGGGCTATCAATCAGGTGGTCTCCTTTGCAGCGAATCCTGTTATGGGTGAAATTGCCATGCTTGTATTAGCAATCGTTCTGTTGCGCTTGATGCCACAAGGTATCACCGGGCGTTTTTTCCGTAATTCCACATGAACGAAGAACTGAGTGCGGCGGGACGAATCCGCTGGGGATGGTTTATTGCCTGGGCTGCGGTAATGCTATTGCTGCCTATGGTATTGGAAGATACGCACACCTTGACGGTACTGACCATCTGGTCGTTGCTCGCCTTGTCTCTGGGGCTGATGTGGGGCTATGCGGGCATTTTAAGTTTTGGCCATGCCGCGTACTTTGGCTTGGGCGCCTACGCCTACGCCATTGCCTCCATCAACTTTGGCGAGAGCACGGTGGCATTGTTTCTAGCCATGTTGGTTCCTGCAATGCTGGCGGCAGCCATTGGCGCCATGATGTTTTTTGGACGCATCAGTGATGTCTATCTAGGGGTGATTACTCTGGTTGTCAGTCTCATCTTGTTTAAGTTCATGAATGCCACTGCAGGTGATGTCTATCGCATTGGTGATGCACGTTTGGGTGGCTTTAATGGTATTCCCGGATTTCCGATTCTCAACGTGCCGGGCTTTCCTTCCATGGAGATCTGGGGGACACCGTTCTACTATGTGGTGGCTGTGGCGTTGCTGCTGTGCTATCTGCTGTCGCGCTGGATTCTCTACAGTACGTTTGGCAGAGTGCTGCTAGGAATCCGTGAGAATGAATTGAGAACCGAGTTGCTGGGGTACAACGTGCCTCTACACAAAACCGCTATTTTCTCAATCAGTGCAGCCATGGCAGGGCTTGCCGGGGCATTTTTTGCCATGTGGTCTGAAATTGTTACTCCTGGATTGTTTGCCTTGGGTCAGTCTGCCGAAGTCATTATCTATGTGATCGTTGGTGGACTGGGAACCTTGGTAGGACCGATGGCAGGTGCCATATTGCTGGGCTTTCTCAAATTGTTATTAGGTGAGCAAACACTAATCGACAACTCTCTGGTGATGGGTTTGATATTGGTGTTGGCGGTTCTTTTAGTTCCCAGTGGCATCGCTCCGCAGTTAGCTAAGTTTCGCAAGCGTTATATAGATCGACTATTCAGACAGCGCTCGGGCTCCTCGGGCCGGCGTCGTCGCAAACTGGGTGGTTCTGGCAACGGTAAAGAGTCATCATGAGAGAGCCTATCGTCGATACCCGTGAACTAACCATGCGTTTTGGTGGCGTTACGGCGGTCAATAACGTTGATTTTGTTTTGCGCGAAGGTGAGCTGCGGTGCTTGATTGGCCCTAATGGGGCAGGTAAAAGTACATTTTTCAAGTGCCTGACTGGACAGTACATTCTTAACGCAGACAATGGTCGAGTACATATCTGTGGAGTAGACGTTACTGGTTGGCGTCCTTACGAAATTGTGCGACTGGGTGTTGGAATCAAGACTCAAGTGCCATCGGTGATGAACGGTCTGACAGTGTACGAAAACATCTGGCTCTCTGCCAGGCGTGTTCGAGATCGACGCGGTTCAGATGAAGAGACTCGCGCTGTGCTCGATGAGCTTGATCTTGGACCATTAAGCCGCCGACTGGTGGGGGAGATGTCTCACGGTGAGCGCCAGATAGTGGAGCTTGGTATTGTGTTGGCACAACGACCACAACTGGTTTTGCTCGATGAGCCTGCGGCGGGTATTACAGGTTCTGAGTCAGAGAAGCTGGTGACGCTCATTCATCGGATAAACGAAAACGCTGCACTGATTGTGGTGGACCATGACATGCAGTTCGTGCGCATGTTGGGCGCTGAGATTACTGTCTTTCATCAAGGCTCAATTCTTATTGAAGGACACGCTGATGATGTGCTGTCTGACCAGAAGGTGCGCGAAGTGTATGTAGGTAATCGTGCGGCATGAACAAATCTATTTCACACAACAACGGTAGCAGATCACGATCATCATCTGTCGATGAAGATCAACACCGTAGTGTTGTTCTTGAAGTCACTGATATCCGCGCAGGTTATGGCGATATTCCCGTGCTGCATGGGGCGTCGCTGACGCTTCTTGAAGGTGAGGCGGTAGGGATTGTTGGCCACAATGGATCTGGCAAAACAACCTTTCTAAAGACCATCATTGGACTGCTACCTGTCAAGGGTGGACGCGTCGCAATTGATGGGCACGACATGACGCGCACGCCTGCCCATGAGCGTGCAAGACTCGGCGTGGGCTACGTGCCTCAAGGGCGTGGAATCCTTCCCGGGCTTAGTGCACTTGAAAACCTGCGCCTTGGGTGGTCTGCAGCAACGGGTGAAAGTGAAAAACAATCGCTCGATAGGGTGCTGGCGAGTTTCCCGCGCCTTGAAGCTATGCTTGATCGCCCCGGCGGCACCTTGTCCGGTGGTGAGCAGCAGATACTAGCCTTGGGCCGAGCCATGATGCCATCGCCCTGGTTGCTATTACTTGATGAGCCCTCAGAAGGCATCCAGCCCTCTATCGTGGAAGAAATTGGTCAGGTACTTTTAGGCTTACACCGTGAACAACAGTTGTCGCTCATCATTGTCGAACAGAATCTTGATCTGGTGCTTGATGTTGCCGATCGGGTATTGGTATTTGAGCGTGGTCAGGTAGAACAATCTTTTGGAGCAGGTGAGTTGCAGGCAGGTGCCATTGCCGATCTGCTGGGAATGGGGGCAGGCCGCATGACGCGGGTTGACGATCATGGTGCCAGCAACTCTTTAGCACAACGTTCAACCGGTGCGGCCTCATCCAGCCATCGTAGTACACAGCCGGGCTCCTCAGATGGCTCGAGCTCCCGCGCCGCCACATCACCGCCTATACCGACGTTTAATGCTAATGCTCGTACAGAGCATGCGCACCTACCGTCCTCTCATAGCCAGGCGTCTGCCAAAGCAAGGCCAGATCGGCAAGCTTCCATTTCATCCCATCGCCCACAGCATGCTGGAGAGAACATGGCATCTTCTGTAAAACGACCCACCCTGAATCAAATGAAGGATATCGTTGAGTCACTGCACATGCACATGTCAGATGCCGAAGTTGGTGACTATCTGGGTGTGATGGAGGGGACGTTCAAAGCCTACGATCGCATTGCCCAATTGCCCGACTATATACCCGAGGTACGCTATCCCAGAACACCGGGTTATCGTCCGGGAGCGGATGAGAATCCTCTGAATGCGTGGGCAGTCAAAACTGAAGTACGCGGTGCATCGCATGGTCCGCTCAGTGGCAAGCAAGTGGTCTTAAAAGATAACGTCTGTTTGGCGGGTGTTCCGATGATGAATGGCGCTTCAACTCTGGAAGGCTATGTGCCGGATGTTGATGCCACCATTGTTACCAGGCTCCTGGATGCGGGTGCCACCATTGTGGGCAAAGCTCACTGTGAGTATTTTTGTCTCTCCGGTGGCAGTCACACCTCCGCCATGGGACCGGTTCACAATCCTTATCGTTATGGCTATGCGGCAGGTGGATCATCATCGGGTTCAGCCTCGCTGGTTGGTAGCGGCGAGGTCGATATGGCTATTGGTGGAGACCAGGGGGGATCCATTAGAATGCCATCAGGCTGGTGTGGTTGCTACGGTATGAAAGCAACGCATGGCCTAGTGCCTTACACCGGTGTGATGCCGATTGAAGCCACTATTGATCATACGGGCCCGATGACCAGTAATGTAGCTGACAATGCCTTGATGCTGGAGGTGTTGGCAGGCTCTGATGGGCTGGATCCTCGTCAGTATAATGTGCGCGTAGACAAGTACACATCGGCGTTGGGTCGTGGCGTTGCTGGCATGCGTATCGCTGTGGTCACTGAAGGGTTTGCACATGCTAACAGTGAGCCCGATGTGGATGCCAAAGTGCGCGCTGCGGCCGATAAGTATCGCCAACTGGGTGCAACAGTTGATGAAATATCCATTCCAATGCATCTGGATGGCCTTGCAATCTGGACACCTATTGCACTGGAAGGGTTGCAAGCGCAAATGATGCACGGCAACGGCATGGGATTCAACTGGGAAGGTATGTACACCACTGGATTGATTGATGCCCACGCCAATTGGCGGGCCCGCGCAGATGAGTTGTCGCGTACATTAAAGATATCAATGATGGCGGGTGAGTACTTTCTCAAGCAGCACCGTGGGCATTTCTATGCCAAGGCGCAAAATCTTGCGCGCTTGTTACGCAAAACGTATGACGATGCATTAAGTGGCTATGACCTGCTGCTGATGCCTACCTTGCCCATGAAGGCCACGCCCATTCCAGATCAGGATGCGCCTTTGGAGCTGTATTGCCAACGCGGCTTTGAGATGCTGGGTAACACGGCATCTTTTAACGTTAGTGGTCATCCAGCGATGAGTGTGCCGTGCGGGCTTAGCCAGGGATTACCAGTGGGGATGATGTTGATTGGCGGCTCATATGAAGAGTCAACTATCTACCGGGCTGCTCATGCGTTTGAGCAACTCGGTGACTGGCGCGATATGTAGCGTATCGCACTATGCATAATCCATTCGCATCCAGCATGCATGCTGATCGCCATTCCGGTCAGCGTGAACCGCATAATGGTCAGTCTTATGTGGCTGGGCGCACTGACGAGCCCCTTGCATTTATAACGGTGCCAGGGTTGCTTGATCAAGTCTGTGCTGAACATGGTGCTAGTATGGCCGCCATATTCGCTGAGCAGGACGTCTCACTGAGTTGGTACTCGTTAAGAGATCGAGCAGATGAGCTTGCAACGGCGTTATTAGCACTCGGTATTCGACGAGGTAACCGTGTTGCCATCTGGTCGCCTAATCGTGTTGAGTGGTTGATAGCGCAATTTGGTACAGCTCGTATTGGTGCCATTCTGGTGAATATTAATCCAGCCTATCAGGCGAAGGAGCTTGAATTTGCCTTGGCCAAGGTGCGAGCGCGAGTGCTGATCATGGCGCGTTCATTAAAATCGAGCGACTACGTAGAAATTCTACGCAGCATTGCACCCGAGATTGATCGTGAGTCTGCTGCGACGGTTGAGTCTGAATTCTATACACCTCGACTACCTTCTCTTAAGCATATTATTCTGTTGTCCGACCAGAAACACAGCGGTGGGAGCGGTTCAAGTAGGCATCATGCTGATGAACAGACCCCGGCAGGCATAATGTCATGGCGTGCATTACTCAGCGCTGGTGGGCCTGCGCACCGTCGTCGTCTTGCAGGCTTGACTGCACAGCTTGATCCTGATGATGTTATAAATATTCAGTTCACCAGTGGCACTACGGGCTCACCCAAAGGCGCTGCGTTGTCGCACTTTAGTATTGTCAATAATGCGCGGTATTGCGCTGCTGCCATGCAGCTTAGCTCGTCCGATACACTCTGTATTCCGGTACCGCTCTATCATTGTTTTGGTATGGTTCTCGGGGTGTTGGCTTGTGCCAGTGTCGGGTCCGGCATGGTGTTTCCGGGTGAATCGTTTTCGGCGGTTTCTACACTGGAAGCACTGCACCGATATCGATGTACCG
The DNA here is from genome assembly GCA_023301795.1 of Granulosicoccus sp. Taxonomy (GTDB): domain Bacteria; phylum Pseudomonadota; class Gammaproteobacteria; order Granulosicoccales; family Granulosicoccaceae; genus Granulosicoccus. The sequence goes on along the minus strand of JALZVU010000006.1, from coordinate 1,981 downwards.
CGCTGCACGGTGTGCCCACCATGTTTATCAACATGCTGGAATACAGTGATTTTGAACAATACGACTTGTCGAGCTTGCGAACCGGCATCATGGCGGGTGCACTGTGTCCCTCGCAGACGATGCAACGCGTTATCGATCAAATGCACATGAAAGAGGTAACCATCGCCTATGGCATGACTGAAACCAGCCCGGTGTCATTTCAGTCAGATACTGATGACCGAGTGGATCTTAGAGTGTCAACAGTGGGGCGTGTACATCCTCATGTTGAAGTTAAAATCATTGATGAAAACGGACGTATCGTCGGTGTTGGTGAGCAGGGAGAGCTATGTACGCGCGGCTATCTCGTCATGCAGGGTTACTGGGGCGAATCAGCCGATACAATGGCTGATGCGATTGATCGGGCAGGCTGGATGCACACAGGTGATCTGGCGGTTATCGACGCTGCGGGATATTGCAGAATTGTTGGGCGCATAAAAGACATGCTGATCCGTGGTGGTGAGAATATCTACCCGCGTGAAATTGAAGAGTTTCTAATGGGCTATGCGACTATAAAAGATGTGCAAGTGTTCGGTGTGCCCGATGCAGCACTCGGTGAGGTGGTGTGCTGCTGGGTGGTGCCCAAAGAGGGCACACTGATAGATGAGAACGCAATAAAGGAACTATGTACTGGATCGATTGCACACTTCAAGGTGCCGACGCACGTACGCATTGTGCGTGAATTTCCTATGACGGTAACGGGTAAGCCACAAAAATTTGCGATGCGTGAGCAGATGATTCAACAGCTATCCGAACCCTAGGCCGAGCAATAGATGTGTCACGTTTAATGTTGCAACAGATTTGATGACTGACTTACATAATCTTGATATCAGTGAAGTAGCGCAGCTTATACAGCGCGGTAGTTTATCGCCTGTGGCTCTGACCACGCATATGCTTGATCGAATTGAACGGCTGGATTCATCGTTACATGCGTTCGCTACAGTCACCCATGAATTTGCGATAGAGCAAGCGAAACTTGCTGAGGCTCGTCTGGCAAAGCGCCAATATCTGGGGCCTCTGCATGGTGTACCAATCGGTTTGAAAGATTTGTGTTTTACTCAGGGCATACCAACGTCGGCCGGCATGCCGCTACATCAAAATTTCGTTCCTGACTTTGATGGCACGGCAACGCTACGCTTGCGAAATGCTGGTGCTGTGTTACTTGGTAAATTGCAACTCACTGAAGGTGCGTTTACCGAGCACCATCCTGATATTGCGGTGCCTGTTAATCCGTGGGACGAGAACACATGGTCGGGCGCATCGTCCACAGGGTCGGGTGTCTCTCTGGCTGCTGGCATGTGCTTTGGTGCTACAGGGTCTGATACGGGTGGCTCCATCCGGTTTCCGTGTGCGGCGACAGGTACCACTGGCATCAAGCCAACGTGGGGTAGAGTGTCTGTGCATGGAGCGTTCGAGCTGGCTGCTTCGCTAGACCACTTGGGTGCTATGGGCAAAAGTGCCACGGACTGTGCCATTTTGCTACAAGAGATGGCGGGCGCTGATGTTAATGATCCTGCCTGTTCACAAGCGCCTGTGCCTAACTATCTTGATGGTGACATCACGCACCTTCGTGATATCCGCATTGGGGTTGATGAAAGCTTCAATAGCTGCGACGTCGATATGTTGATGCGTAACAGTGTCAGTGACTCGGCCCGTGCGCTCATCGATGCAGGTGCTCGAATTGTCCCGGTGAGTTTTCCTGACTACCAAAGTGCTATAGAAGACTGGGGGCCTATTTGCGCCATCGAAGCCGCTTACGCCCATCGACGTACTTTCCCTGCTAAACGTGCGGCCTATGGATCGACGCTTAGAGATTTTCTTGATCGGGCAGAGGGTCTGAGTGCTGCAGACTATCAGGCCATGTTGCTGCGTCGTCGTGCTTTTTCAGGACAACTCGAGAACCTGCTGCACAGTGTGGATGCTTTGCTAATACCGGCACAAACCA
>JALZVU010000005.1 GCA_023301795.1 Granulosicoccus sp. | reverse complement strand
TCCTCATCGTTGTAAACTCGTCGCTGGGTCTGATCAATGACCTTGGGTAGTAACGCCATGAAGTGTTCAACTTTGTTGATCCATCGTTCTGCGTTTTCAGAATTCTTTGCGTTGAGCCTGACCTTGTCAATAGCACTACGTGATTGCTTCATCACTAACGTGGCATAACCCAACATCTCTGGATAAAGCGCGTCTTTTATAGCCTTTTTCGCGTGAAATATGCGATATGACAATGATTTGGATTTCTTGCGTTGATCAGTAAAACGAATTTTCACGCCGGTCTTATCTTTGCTCTGACTCATTAACCGGCTGAGCACACGGACACCATCGTTAAGCAGCTGACTGTCACTCGGCTTGGCGATATTACTGTCGGTTACCGTGCTATCAATACGCAACCAATGCAACTTCAGCGTGTTGTCTTTAAACAGACGCGACATGAGTATCTGGTTCGCCTGTTCAAGGGTCTCCGGACTGATGTGACGGATCGTTGATTGGAGACCAGAACGACTGGGAAACTGATCTTCGTTCAACCGAGAAAACGTACGATACGTGGGAGAGTCGGACAAGTGGAATGAGAGTTTTTCGTAGCTGACTTTGAGTATTTGCTTGAGCAGTAGACACCGAAATACGCTCTCCACACTCAACCCGCTTGCACCGGTGGCTGCGGTATCGGGAACCCGGAAATCACGTTCTACACAATCAAGGATCAGCGGGTGATCATCGAGCAAATCAGACAACATACTGAGTTGGTCGCCTAACGCATGTGGGGCATAAAAATGGAATATACTCGTCTGAGCATTGCGGGTCTCTCGCATGCGGGAATCCTCTTGGTGTGTGTTTTGGTGTCGCAACTCAAACATACCAAAACCAAGAGGATTTTTTACGTCTGCCGCCGATTATTTCTTGCCAACTCAATAAGTTATGAGTTTGTGGATGGGCACTAACTAGCGGTCAATGGTGATCATTAAACAAAGCAACAGGTATAGTATTTCAAGCGTAGTCAAATCAAAGATCACTGAACGAAAATTGGCCCTGCTTATGTTCTAGGGAACAATGACGGGATGAGGTCGAATGTTGAAATGCAATCGCAAGCGGGGCGACTGATGCAAACAAGACTATCGCAAGCCATAGGGGCCCTCGCGTGCTATCCGTATCACCTTACGCAGGCGGGAGATCGTGCGGGGGGCTGAATACAAGCGAGGCCAGCATGTTGCCCTCAGAAAATTTTGGCAAAGAGCCCGGTGATTTGGTTGTGACGCCTTCTAGCTACGTTTTCTGTTCTGGTGTCATCGTGTACAGCGCGTTTTGAATGTTATGCAAGAGAACAATAAATTGAGTCCTTCACTGGCAGATCTTGACCAGGCCTAGTGATTCAGCTGGATGGCGGTACAACCGTTTGTATGCACCCTGGCCCTTCGTTGCTGGATTTGTTCACGTAGTCACTCACTGGAGTAAATACCAGCGTATCGTTGCTTGCTGGCTGCATCAGCTGTGATAGTGAATCCTTGTCAGCTTCCTGTATCCACGCCATTGCTTCGTTCCGCGATGACAGTATGACTGGCATCCTATTGTGTACCTGGCTCATGGAGTCATTAGCCGCTGTTGTGACAATCGTTACCTCTGGCTTGCTGTCCTTAGGTAGGCTGAAGATGCCAGCGAAGAACATGGCTGCACCGTCAGACGGCGTTATGTAATACGCTTGTATCAGTTTTTTGTTCTCGCGCTTCCACTCGTAGAATCCATTAACCGGTATAAGCACACGCTGCTTGGGGATTAGGTTGCGCCACAGGTAAGATGACCAGACTTTGTCATCACGGGCATTTGGAACACGCCTTGTTATTGGCTGACCTTTCGCCCCCTTGATAGTCATAGACACGCCCCAACTCATGACATCGAGTGTTATGCCGTCGTCGTATCTCACCACGTCAAGCGACTGAGTTGGCGCAACGTTGAACCGGCGGTTGCGGGATGGCCAAGTATTCATGCCCATCAATTCAAGCAGCACCCGTATGCCTTCATTATCGTGGACATTCAATCTGCCACACATAAAAAATCTCCACTATGTTGCACAGCAACTTTGGCAATAGTATAGAGTTTTGTCTAGTGGGCGGCTCGATGCTCTATCTGTCTGAATCTAGGGTAGGAGAATTCTGATTTAGCTGATTGTGTGACGACGTATTTGGTGACAACAGAGAGCCCAACCTGGACATGCTGTCAGATACCACCATCACTGAACTCAAGGCTGATCATTGCCATTAGAAAGGTGTCGCCTGCCGGCCAGTAATGCCCATCAGGGATGACTGGTGAGTCCTCATAGGGGCGTCGGCAAGGATTGAAACCAGTATTCACTGCTGTGGCAACGTACGACCGGTGAAGCCCAAATCGGCTGCAAAGCTTGTGTCAACTGCATTTGTAAATTTGCCTATCTTTTAGGCCTGAAAATGTCCAGAGCCTTCCAGCTTAGAATTGCAATTGCCATTATGTTTATTATCAACGGTGCCTCTGGGTGGCCAAGTACAAGCTCAAATACGCCGATAGCCTCGCTTTTTTCAATCGTAATTACTTTATCTTTCCTCACTCATGTTCTCAAATATAGGTGCTTGATACAGTGTTAATCTCTGTATCTACCAAAACGTCTGATATTTTAAAAAATTTATTTTTCGATAGGTGGTTGTATTTTTCACTTAAAATTTGCGTTCAATGATTGGAATATAGACGATTGGAATTTTAAAGGTTGATTCCACAATAAACGCCTGAGTCTGATTGACAGCCAATTCGCACCACATCAGTTCACCTGCTGTTAAGGCTGATTCAAGATATTTGAAATATTCTAATTTCCGTTTCGATCTAGAAGTTAACCATCGTTGTCATTGGAAAGGATGGCGTGGTATCGTCCAAATAACTATCTGGGCCGCTTTTTTGAAAACTGTTTAATACGCTGCAAAAATACAGCTAACAGGAAAATTGGTATAGATGGTTCCTTTGCGATGTATCATGAAAATTCAGCACAGTTAAATCGACAGATTGAATTAGAGAACTATCTAGATGTTTGAACTTGTGGACTCATTCAACGATTCGCCGGTTATAAAATTGATTGGTGTCGGTGGTGGTGGTAGTAATGCTGTGCAGCACATGCTGCAATCGGGTATCGAAGGCGTCCATTTTATTTGTGCTAACACAGATGCTCAGGCGCTCAAAGGTATGGACGCTCAAACTGTGCTGCATATCGGCCAGAGCATCGCCAAGGGGCTGAGCGCAGGCGCTAACCCTGAAATTGGCCGTCAGGCTGCGATGGAAGATCGCGATCGGATCCAGGATCTGATTCAAGGCACTGACATGCTGTTTATCATAGCGGGTATGGGTGGCGGTACAGGTACTGGCGCTATTCCTGTTGTTGCACAGATTGCGCGTGAAATCGGCGTGCTGACAGTTGCCGTTGTGACTAAGCCGTTTCCTTTTGAAGGCAACAAGCGAATGCATATAGCAGAAGCGGGTATCGAAGAGCTTCGAGGCCGTGTTGACTCGCTGATCACAATTCCAAACGAGAAGCTGTTGTCTGTATTGGGAAAGAACATCAGCCTGCCGGATGCCTTCAAGGCTGCAAATGATGTAACGCGCAGCGCGGTGCAAGGTATTGTTGAACTAATTACCAGCCGTGGCCTGATCAACGTTGATTTTGCTGACGTGCGCGCTGTGATGAGTGAAATGGGTCTGGCCATGATGGGTTCTGGCGTAGGTCGTGGCGATAAGCGTGCGACAGAAGCTGCTGAAATGGCTATTTCCAGCCCATTGCTGGAGGACATCGACCTGGCTGGCGCGCGCGGCATCCTTGTCAACATCACTGCGGGTCTCGATATGGCTATCGGTGAGTTCGAAGAAGTGGGCAACGTGGTTTACTCTTTTATTGCAGATGACGCAATAGTTGTGGTCGGCACCGCTATTGACGAGTCGCTCGAAGGAGAGCTGCGCGTAACGGTTGTCGCTACAGGCATTAGCCTGCAGAGGCAAGCCCAGCAGTTGCGTGGTGCGCCAACGAGCACTCCGGGTAGGGATGAGGTATCTAACGGTGCAACAGCAAAAGTAGAATCTAATAGACCTGAGTATTTGGATATTCCTGTTTTTTTGCGGCATACTAAAAACGCTGGATAGATTTTCTTCTATTGATTCGATCAGAACGTGAGTTTCAACGAACAGCTGGAGATGGCCGAGCTGCGACGGTCAGATTCTGACTAAAATGCACATCAGAGGGAATTCACAACCGGCCAGTTTAGGCACTTCACGACCGTCAGAAAGGTGTCGTATGCTGACCAAGAGATGTTCATCGCCTATGACCGGTGAACCTTGATAGGCGACGTAGACAAGGCTTATAATCGCTGTTTACATTTTTAAAAGCGTTCCGCCGGTGTGTGCCCATCCCAGCTGTTCGCCCAACAATGGCAACGGTCCGGTTCACTGACCAAAAAAGGAGATCACTTTGCCCGACTTTTTGTTTTCTATCTCTGTTCGAGGGCGGCCCGCTTTACCCGGCTCACGGTTATAAACAGGCAACAAAGGCTCAAGCAATTCCTATTGAGATTCTGGCTAACTCGTTAATGTACAAATTCCATTACGTGTTATGCATTTGGAAGAGTTAAAAATCACCCAAATTCATTTTTGAGATTAGCTTCCCATAGGGTGATTTTATACGCCGATCCTTAACAGTCCTCAGGAAGAACAAGCGGATCAAATCGATCAAGATTGAAGTACCCCCCATGTTCCGCCTGTTTTAACATACCCTTGGCAAATTCCACATGTAGGTGCAATTTGCCACGAGCTGCTTTACCAGTTGCACCCATCATCGCAAGTGGCTCTTCAGCGTTCACTGTTGAATTGACAGCCTGCTTCGGAGCATCTTGCAAGTGGCCGTAACCCGTATAGATTCCATTGCCGTGATCCAGAACAATCCAGTGTCCCAAATCATCGCGCCATTTATTAATCACCACTGTTCCAGCAGCTGCAGCTACGACCATAACAGCAGACCGTCCGGGACCTTGAAAGTCCAGACCTTTGTGAGTTGTACCAAAGCGCGGCCCAAAGCCAGAAGTTATACAAGCGCCAGGAGCGGGAGCAACCATGAATTTCACATCTTGAAGACATGCTAGAGCTGAATTTCTTTCTACTCTGGAATCCAAGCTCGTCTGCACATTGGAGACTCTTTCTCCGTCACAAAGCATAAGATCAAAAGGAGCAGTATTGACAGGCTCCGGAGTGGGTTTATCCTTGGGGCCAGTAACTGGCTGTGGAGACGAAGGAGTGGTCAAACTTGTACAGCCATATATAGTGCCAAGAAAACTCGCAATCAGGGTAATTCTCATCAATAACGACATTGTTCGTATCTCCTTAGCAAGCTTAAGACTGTTTAAAATATTTGATCTACGAATGGTTGCATCTGAGTAGCACTTTCGATTTTTACACAGAATGAACTTTCAGTGAGCAATAGCAGCACATAAGAAGAATCTATAAATGTCCCACAAGTGTATTGTGGAACATCCCCTGCCCTACTAGACAAAAGTAAGTGTGATATATATTAGCGCTGATTAAGGGCCCTCTTTTTGGCCGCTTGATTACTCATTGCCAACGTAAAGCGGACCATCACGATCGCGTCATCAAGTGACGCTCCTGGACGAACTGCGACTTTCGGATTCTGGCTGAAGCATGGTTGCAGTGCAAACAGCGACCGGCGGCTTCAAGCTGATTGCCGACAAGACAATCTCCCGAATTTCACAACACTTACAAGGCAGGGCAGTCCTCATCGCTGCCGTTCGAAGCACCAGTTTCCTCGTTAACCACACATCGGTATCACTCGGCTCAGCCACGCCACTGAGATGTTAGGTACTTTGATAGGTATGTCCACAACGATAGCGAGGCGAATACACCCTATTAAATTACTTCTATATGGCTAGGTCAAACTCAGCAAACATTCGTTGTAGCTTGGAAAGCTCAGCCTCCCAGCCCACAGTTCATTCGGCAGTCAACTTGACCACACAAACGATCAGAGTGCGTATTCCTCCCTCGTTGGCTCAGATTGGCCTGATGATAGAGACGAAGAACAGCATGAATTTTGCGCATTGACAACCTCGTTCGTGACACGCCGTACTCCAGTGGGTTGAGATCAACCAGACAGCGTACCAATCGGGGTTAAAAAACAATGCGTTGCGAAGGATTCTGGAAATAACCGATCAGTGATTCTGGAACGTGGTCACTGATTCTGGCAATCCGCCAAAAGTGACCACTTAAAACGCCGCGGATAATCATTTAGCACCTGTTCTAACTCTCTAATATTTTCACAGGTCATGCATCTAGCCAGAATGCTCTTTTCCGACAAAGTGATTAGTGACATCGCAAGCACAATTTCTGTATATCTATACCAGAGGGGAATGTTTAGATAGTCTTGATTGGATTGTAGGCCAACACAAATATTCCGTGATTGTCATGCTTACATTGCGAAGAAACATACAGGAAAATTGATGTCAATAAGCTTGAGTAGAGCGTATCTACGCCGCTGGTGGTCGTACTTGTATCTGATCACTTCGCTCTCTAACCTGAGCAAAATCGTAATTCATCTGTAGTCGCAACCAATGGTCAGCTTTTGACCAACCCATTTTTTCAAGACGCAGTGCCATCTCTGGAGAAATACCTGATTTCTCATTGAATAAATTGCTTAAGGTTTGTCGTATAACGCCCAAGCGCTCAGCCGCATAAGTTACTAACAATCCTGAAGCATTGATGCAATCTTCCCGGACAGTGCGTCCCGGGTGAGGGGGTCTCTTCATAGGCATACGTTCTGTCTCATCAATGGTGGTCAATTAGCGCAACATCTTCGGCTTCATCTGAGAATCGAAAGACAACTCTCCAGTTGCCCGTCACCCAAACTGAGTAGTGCTCCTTCCACTCAGCCTTAAGCATGTAAAATTTGTACCCTGGCAAATCCATATCGGTTACGTGTGAGGCTGCATCCAGATTAGCCAGAATTCTTTCAATCTTATCTACTTGCTGTGCGTTTACTCTGCTTTTGTCGCCCCGCTCATAGAGTCGTTTAAGCCAGCGAGGGCGAAAGCTTCTGATCATTGATATAACCATGTCTGTCTAGTGTCAATAGTCACCAGACATCGATCCATGAAGTGAATATCAGAACAAGATTAATCAGACAACACACGCAAGCATTGAAGAGCATTCGACATACACTCCATCACCTACATCCCTACATCAACCCCCGCTCCGCCAACGACGTCTGCACCCCCTGCCCTATAATCAAATGATCCAGCACCCGCACATCAATCAACGCCAATGCATCCACCAACTTCCTCGTCAGCCGCACATCAGTATCACTCGGCTCAGCCACCCCA
>JALZVU010000004.1 GCA_023301795.1 Granulosicoccus sp. | reverse complement strand
GCGTGGGGATAGTGGCGTCTATAGACTTTCGATAATAGGGGTCGCGTTCAACTTCAATAATGATTCGGTTCATCGCCGTAGCTGCCTCGATCGGGAAGCTGCCGGCAGCAGTCTCGGCAGAGAGCATGACGGCATCAGCGCCATCATAAATTGCAGTGGCCACATCCGAGCTTTCAGCACGTGTGGGCACTGGGGAGTGGATCATGGACTCAAGCATCTGGGTGGCAACTACAACCGGCTTGCCTTCCTGGCGAGCACATCGCAGGATTCTTTTCTGTACGACAGGCACAACTTCCTGCGGCATTTCAACGCCTAAGTCGCCACGCGCAACCATGACGCCATCACTCATCTGAACAATGCCTTCGAGGTGTTCGATAGCGCTGGGTTTTTCAAGTTTTGCCATGATCGCGGCCTTGTCGCCTACCAGCTCACGCAGCTCCACCATATCTTCCGGACGCTGGACAAATGACATGGCTACCCAGTCCACACCTAGCGATAGGCCGAAGGTGAGGTCGCGTCGATCTTTCTCGGTTAATGGCGATATAGGCAAGATAAGGTCAGGCACGTTAACGCCTTTATTGCCGCTGATTTCGCCACCCACCATAATCTCAGTGAGGGCCGTGGTTGCGGTAAATTCCAGTACCTTGAGTCTGATTTTTCCATCATTGACCAGAAGACTTGCGCCTACGCTCAAGGCGGCAAAAATCTCAGGGTGCATCAGTGGTGCACGATTGATATCCCCGGGCGTTGGATCCTGATCAAGTGTGAATTTCTCCCCCGGCACAAGCATCTCCGAGCCATTGGCGAAGCTTCCCACGCGCAGTTTGGGTCCCTGCAGATCCATTAGTATCCCGATTGGGCGATCGCGCTCCGTCTCGATACTACGAATGATAGCGTGGGTTTTGGCGTGATCCTCATGGGCACCGTGACTGAAATTGAGTCGAAACACATCAATGCCAGCGTCAAACAGCTCGAGAATAGTTTCACGGCTGTTGCTGGAAGGGCCCAGTGTGGCGATAATCTTTGCGTCGCGTCTGCGTCTCATGTGGGGTCTCAAGCGTTCGGTTGTTTGTAGTTTCTCTACCGACCGGCAGAGTACTGGTTTGCTAAGTTTAACGCACCTAAGCCTACATTATCGTGCAATGTGGGAAAGGCTGTGTGTTTTATATGTAGTAAGACTACATTTGTTGTTTCATGCAGACGCCCGATTTTAGCTTGCAACAGATGAATCCACTTTAGGCACTTCTGCGGTATTCTTAATATATTGATTTTGCCGGAGTAATGCATGTCTGCCGACCCAGCCTTTGTCACCGAAGCTTCCTCGGATGCGAGTATTTTAAGTCAACAACAGGCGCATCAGCGCATTGCCAGACGAGAAAAAGCTGCAGCCGAGCTTTCTCAGCTGGTGGACCCACAGGCTGTGCTGTGGTCGATCGAGCAGCTACGTCCCTATGAGTCAGACGGGCTGACAGCGATGAAGGCAACGCCGTTGTTGGTGGTTTTGCCTGAGACCATAGAACAAGTGCAAGCGATCATGCGGTGGGCACATTCAACGCAGACTCCGGTTGTGGCGCGTGGCGCGGGCACCGGCCTGTCTGGCGGTGCATTGCCGCATGAAGATGGCATCTTGCTGGGCCTAGCCAAGTTTAATCAGATTCTGGAGCTCAATCCCGAACAGGGCTTTGCCCGGGTTCAACCCGGCGTGCGTAATCTGGCTATCTCGGATGCCGCTCGACCTCACGGTCTTTATTACGCGCCCGATCCTTCGTCGCAAATTGCCTGCACCATTGGTGGCAATGTGGCCGAGAACTCAGGGGGCGTGCACTGTCTCAAGTACGGCCTTACGGTCCACAATGTTCTGGCGGTCACCATCGTGACTATTGAGGGGGACTTGCTGGATGTGGGCAGCCCCGGCCATGACAGTGCTGGCTACGATCTTATGGCCCTGCTGACAGGCTCTGAGGGCATGTTGGCGGTGGTTGTAGAGGTGCGGGTGAAGTTACTGCCGGTGCCGCCGGTGGCAAAGCTGGTTATGGCGGCCTTCGATACTGTTGAGGCTGCAGGTGATGCGGTAGGTGAGGTGATTGCCCAGGGCATTATCCCCGCGGGGCTGGAATTAATGGACAAGCCTGCAATTCAGGCTGCAGAGGCTTTCGCCAAGTGCGGTTATCCTACCGATGTTGCGGCGCTGCTATTGTGTGAGCTCGATGGTATCGAAGAAGAGGTGAATGCTCAGGTTGCAGGCGTGTCAAAAGTGTTTGAGCAAGCCAACGCCTCAAGCCTGCATATTGCCGCGACAGAAGAAGAGCGCTTGCTGTTGTGGAAAGGACGTAAGTCTGCGTTTCCTGCAGTTGGTCGTCTGGCACCTGACTACTACTGTATCGACGGTACTATTCCACGCAAGCAGTTGTCGCACGTACTGCAGCAAATGGAGCAGTGGTCGGCCGAATACAAATTGCCTATCGCCAATGTGTTTCATGCAGGGGACGGCAACCTTCATCCGCTAATCATGTTTGATGCCGGCAAGCCCGGCGAGCTGCACCGAACTGAGGAACTGGGCAGTCGTATCCTGCAGCTTTGCGTGGAGGTGGGTGGCACGGTTACCGGCGAGCACGGGGTTGGTATGGAGAAGATCAATGAGATGTGTGTGCAGTTTGATGCCAACACGCTCACCCAGTTTCATTCTGTGAAAGCGGCGTTCGACCCTGATGGACTGCTGAACCCGGGCAAGGCGGTACCCACATTGCAACGCTGTGCTGAATTCGGTGCCATGCACGTGCACCATGGTGAATTGAAATTTCCAGAGCTGGATCGTTTCTGATGACGTCGCAAGCGATGGACAACAACGACGATAGCGCCGGGTTGATTGAGCAGGTGCAGCAAGCGGTTGACAGTAAAACCCCTGTCACTGTAAGCGGTGGCGGTAGTAAGAACGCGTTAGGTAATCAAGGGGCAACTCAAGGCTCTGACGGTTCAGATGGCAGCACTACGCTAAGTACCTTGGCTCACCAAGGCATCATCAGCTACGAGCCTACCGAGCTTGTGGTTACCGTCCGTGCTGGTACGCGCATGGTGCAATTGAACGAGGCGCTAGCGGCGGCTGGACAAATGCTGCCGTTCGAGCCCCCCGTGTTCAACGGTGCCACTATCGGCGGCGTTTTGGCTTGTGGATTGTCGGGTCCACGACGACCGTTCAGTGGCTCTGCGCGTGATTACGTGCTGGGTACCCGCGTCATTAACGGTCAGGCGCAGGATCTTGCGTTTGGTGGGGAAGTCATGAAGAACGTAGCCGGCTACGATGTCTCGCGTGTTCAAGTGGGCGCCTGGGGCACTCTGGGCGTCTTGCTGGATGTGTCCATGAAAGTGTTGCCAGCACCTGAGCTTGAGCTTACGTTGGTGCAGCACGCGAATCAGGGCGATTTGCAGGCGTTTGTGCCACTGGTGAGAAAACCTCTGCCGCTCTCAGGTGCCATGCTGATCGACGATACTCGCTACCTGAGACTTAGTGGCAGCGAGGCGGCGGTACGATCTGCGGCCGCCGAATTGGGGGGCGATGTACTTGAAGATAACAGCCTCTGGAATAGCGTTCGCGATCACACGCATGCGTTTTTCCGTGGTGCCAAACAATCTGTGGAAGGCGAGGGCAAAACCTTGTGGCGCATTGGTGTGGCAGATTTTGCACCGGCGCTGGAGTTATCTGGTGAGTGGTTGCATGAGTGGGCAGGTGGACAACGCTGGTTACTCACTGAGATGCCAGCCAACGACGTGTACCGCGTGGTAGCGGCGGCCCACGGGCACGCCATGCGCTATAGCGTCGGTGCCACTGACGAGCCTGCGTTTCAGCCGCTCGAAGGTGCTATGCAAAACTTGCAAGCCCGGGTTCGAGACAGCTTTGATCCACTGCGATTATTTAACCGGGGCCGGTTTCATCCGGAGTTGGATGTGTCTTCAAACGTCGAGGCGGCGAGAGCCTGAGTTATGCAAACCACGATAGCACCTGAACTTGCCAACGATCCTCGCGCGATAGCCGCCACCGAGGTTCTTAAAAAATGCGTTCACTGCGGATTTTGTCTGGCCACCTGTCCAACCTACAACTTGTTGGGTGACGAGTTAGACAGTCCTCGTGGTCGAATTTATTTGATTAAACAGGTCGTGGAAGGACACGAGCCAACGGCCGCCACGCGTACCCATCTTGATCGGTGTCTTACGTGTCGCAACTGCGAAACCACGTGCCCGTCAGGCGTAGAATATGGGCATCTGGTGGATCTGGGAAGGTCCTTGGTGGAGGATAAGGTGCCGCGTAGCGGGGTTGACAAGTGGCTGCGTAAAGGCATTTTAAGCGTGTTGCCTTATTCGAAACGTGTCACACCGTTAGTGAAGTTGGGCCAGGTCGTCAAGCCACTGTTACCGGGTGCACTTGGTCGAGCCGTGCCTGCTAGCCAAACTGTTCCAGCGCTGCCCACGACTCAACACGAACGACATATGCTGGTGCTTGATGGATGTGTTCAACCATCAATGGCGCCGGCAACCAATGCCAGTGCTGTCAGAGTGCTTGATGCTTTGGGCATTTCGTTGAACGGGGCTGCAGAATCTGGTTGTTGTGGTGCTGTGCACTATCACTTGAATGAGCAGGAGGCTGCCAAGAATTTCATCCGCCGTAACATTGATGCATGGTGGCCCTCTGTGGAGGCGGGCTGCGAGGCGATTATCGTGACCGCTAGTGGTTGTGGAGTGATGGTAAAGGACTACGGGCATGTGTTGGCTGATGATGCTGCCTATGCCGACAAAGCAGCCCGTGTAAGCGCCTTGGCCAAAGACATTGTGGAGGTTGTTGGCGATGTGTTGGCCAGTGAGGATCTTTCGCGGTTCAAGGAGACGGCGGCAGCGGTGGGTAAGGTTGCATTCCATCCCCCTTGCACGCTACAGCATGGCCAGAAACTGCCGCAAGTCACTGAACGCTTACTAGCCCGACTCGGGTTTAACCTGACGCCGGTGGCTGATGCCCACACATGCTGCGGATCGGCAGGGACCTACTCTATTTTCCAGCCCGCCATCAGTCAGCAGCTAAAAGAGAACAAGGTTCGAAACCTGCTGGCCGGGCAACCCGACATTATTGCCACTGCCAACATCGGTTGCCAATTGCAGATTCAAGGCGGCAGTGGACAAACGGTGGTTCATTGGATCGAGTTAGTGGATAGAGTGATGACAGCTCAGGTATGATAATGGGCATTCGATTAACGGCTTTAGTCAGTCCACCATGCGTCATTACCATCACATTGATTTATCCACTCGGCAAATTCGCACTGAAGAATTAGAAGGCGAGGATATCGTTCGTGCCGGGCGATATCTTATTGCCAAGACTCTCAGTGAGCGCAACCTGGGCGGTGTAGATCCTCTATCTCCAGAGAATCTCCTTATTTTTTCAGCTGGGCCCTTTGCCGGTACTAATTTTTCCAACGCCAACCGCGTAAGCGTAGGTTGCAAAAGCCCACTTACGCAAGGCATCAAAGAAGCCAATGGCGGTGGGACGTTTGCGTTCGCGCTTGGGCAATTAAAAATTGCCGGATTGAATCTCGAAGGTGCCAGCGATAGCTGGACGATGATTCATTTCACCAAGGCTGGCGATATCGAATTTCTCGATGCTGCTGATTACATGGGCATGGGTAATTTTGAAACCGCAGCCAAACTGCACGAGCGCTTTGGCAAGAAGGTTAGTCTGGCGCTGTGTGGTCCAGTGGGTGAGTATCAGGGTCTGCTCTCAGGGATAGCCTTTAGTGATGTGGATTTAAGACCGTCACGGCTGGCTGCACGCGGTGGTGTGGGTGCGGTGATGGGATCCAAAAAAGTCAAGGCCATTATTGTAGATCTGGATCGTATGCCGCCATTGCATGAGCGTAAGAAGGTGATGAGCGCTGTAAAAGAATATCGCAAGATGCTCGACGCCGAACCTGCCATTCAGGCATTTCAGAAAACCGGTACGGCCATGGTGGCTGACTACACGAATCATGTGGGTGGTATCCCTGTCAGAAACTTCACCGGCGGGCAGGCTATCGATACTGAAACCGGCAAGTTCAAGTTGGGTGGGGATTTTCTGCGTGAGCAAAACCTTGCGCGTGGCGGTGAGCAGACCCACGCATGCATGCCCGGCTGCATTATCCAGTGCAGTAACGTGTACGCAGATGCTGATGGCAACGAAGTGGTTTCTCCCATTGAGTACGAAACCATTGGCCTGCTTGGTACTAACTGCGGTCTTGAGGACCCGGACGATCTGGCTAAGCTGAATTACCAGGCTAACGATTTAGGCATCGATACCATTGAACTAGGCGGCACCATAGGCGTGCTGATGGATGCGGGCAAAGGCGATTTTGGTGATGTGGACTTCATGCACGGTGTGCTGGATGATATTCGCGCCGGTAACGAGGCAGGGCGCCTGTACGCGAAAGGCACTGCCCAGGTGGGTAAGGCGTTGGGTGTGACCCGCATTCCAGTGATCAAGCGTCAGGCCATCAGTGCTTATGATCCACGTGTTATCGAGGTTACAGGGCTAACCATGATGCTTACCGCTCAAGGTGCGGATCATACGGCGGGTAATCTGCCATCCTATGACAGTACAGGCAAGAGTGTCGATGAGCTAGTGGCTGTGAGCTTGGATATTCAGGCTTTGTGTGCTGCCGCAGATTCACTGGGGCTTTGCGTGTTTGGCCGTTCTGTCACTAACGAACAATTAGAATTTATCGTTCAGGCCATCAACGATGCGCATGGTGTGGAGCTGCCAACGAGCTTCTTTGCGGCGCTTGGCAAAGAGACGTTGCGTTTCGAAAATCTATTTAATAAGGCTGCTGGCTTTACTGAAGTTGACGACGAACTGCCTGAGTTCTTCTACAACGAGCAGCTACCGCCCAGTAACAAGGCAGCCCGTTTTCATACCAGTGAGATCAATCAGGCTGCACAAAAGTGGTGGAGCTAGCGTAGCCTAGGCTTCACGCGACACGACGACCATCGTCTTTTAGCGGAATACCGTTGTCGATGAGGTACTGGGTGACTTCTGCCACAGGTTTGGGTTTGCTGAAATAAAATCCTTGTAACAAATCGCAGCCGTGGGCAATAAGCCAGTCTGCCTGTGTTGCGGTTTCTACTCCTTCAGCCACCACCTGCAAACCCAGTACCTTTCCCATACTAAGTATCGTTCCCATGAGCATCGAACGGCTGCGATCGGCCAGAAAAATCTTGTCGATCTTGATGCAGTCCAATGGATATTTTTGCAGATAGGCCAAATTTGAATAGCCTGTACCAAAGTCATCCAGTGCCAACCTCATGCCCATAGCGCTAAGCTGCTGTAATGTTGCGTGCACGCCATCGGGCTCGCCAATGAGCATGGACTCTGTAATTTCCAGTTCGATCATCTGGGGATCACAACCGGTCTGCTTTAGCGCATCCGACACATTCGCCAGCAAGTCGTTGGCGCTGAATTGTCTGGCTGATATGTTGACTGAAACGGGTACGCTCAAGCCTTGGTCTTGCCAGAGCCTTTGTTGCTTCATCGCGGCGCGCAACACCCAGTTGCCTAGGTCAATGATTTGGCCAGTTTCCTCAGCGATACCAATGAATTTGTCAGGTGGCACCATGCCGCGCTTCGGATGATTCCACCGGATTAAGGCCTCGACACTGTCTACTGCCAGGGTTCTGCCTGAGATCTTTGGCTGGAAGTACAATTCGAACTCATCATTTTTGACCGCTGCGACCATGTCAGTTTCCAGGCCCATCCGATCTTTGACGTTCTCGGTGATAGTAGACGACATTTTCGCGTCGTAAAAACAATAACCGCACTGGTTTGCCTTGGCGATGTACATGGCTGCATCTGCATTTTCCATGATCAAACTCACCTCCATGCCATCGCTGGGGGAGCTGCTGATGCCGATGCTGGGGAGAACTCGCAGCTTATGCCCTGACACCATGACAGGGTCTGCCATGGCCGCCAGTACGTGCTCAGCGATTCTTTTAAGCTCGTTGTACTCGACAGAGAGCGCCGTTAACATGACAAACTCATCACCGCCCAGCCGATAGACCGTGCCTTGCTCGCCCAGTGCCTGCCGCAACCTCTGCGCAACATCGATCAGTAGCTGATCGCCAACTGCGTGGCCCAGTGAATCGTTGATGACTTTAAACCGGTCCAGATCCAGAAACAGGATGGCAAAGTGGGCTGGAGGATTGGTTTTCACCAGCTCGTCCATTTGTCTGGATAAGGCAGCACGGTTGGGTAGATTGGTAAGAGAGTCGGTGAAAGCAAGGCGGTACGCTTCCTCCTTGGCATGCACTTGCTCTGTGATGTCGGTCTCGGTCACCAGATACATCTGTTTGCCCGTTGTCGGGTTGGTGCAACGCTGCACGTGTAACGCGTGCCACCGTATGCCTTTTGCTGTATGCACCTGAGCCTCAGCATCGTGCTGGCCGTCGACGGCTAACGCGTTAACAATAGCGTGTAGTTCTGCCTGCAGTACTAACCGTTGACGCCCGTTGCTTAACCCGACAGGCATGGATTTTCCCGCTGCCGTATTGGTGTATACCAATTCAAGTTCTTGCGAATAGGCACTGATCATGGTGGCCGTGTGTGTCAGTGCGGTGGTTCGGTACGCCATATCTTCATCAAGGATCGGATTGATATCCTTGATTCGCATCAACAACAGCTTCTTACCCTCATTATCAGTGAAAGGATAAATCTCGAAGTCGGCACCTCTGGGGCTGCCCTTGGGGTACACGGTCCAGTGCTCATGAACAACCTGCTGCTTCTCAAAACAGGTCTGTTTAAATTGCACCACTCTCAGTTTTACCGAAGCGCTTGCCGAAGTGGAGATATCACGCGCATAAAGTTCTTCTGCGGATGCTGCGTCCCAGTAAGCAATGGCTGATTCATTCGCCCACACGATGCCAAACGCTTCAACGTCAAACAGATACAACGGTGCCTGGATCAACGACAGAAGCTGCAGGCGCGAATCTGTCGCTGTATCGGGCAGCGTTGTTGATAAAGGTACATCTTGCATACGAGCGTTGCCTACACAGGGTTTTGATGTGTCTATGTTGTTATGCAATCTGAGCGCTAGATTGTCTGATAGCTAACCCTCTGACTAACACCTAGATCGGCTGAGCGGCTCGTAGCGTGAAAAAAGAACGTTATAATGCCGACTAGGGCACAGAGACGATGATAGGCCGGCGGTATCCTTTTGCTTGAAAAGCGACTGACAGTTCTCACTGACAATGCGTCAATGCTCTGACTTTCGTGCATCTCTGCAGCCCTGACGAGACCATTGCAGGATTCTGAGACTTGGTTGACGATGACCAGTGCATCGTAGTGATAACGTCGCTGGAAATCCGGGACCCCCCGGGTAGTTAAAAATTGTCTGGAGTTGCCTCAATGAAGCGCACGTTTGATTTCGTTGGTTTGAATACTGTCATTTCTGAAGCATCCAAACCATTGCACGCCGTAGACCCGACGCTGGCGCGTAAGGCAGGTATGGATGCTGGTGTTGGGGGTACGAACCCTAAAAATTGCCACTATTCCTATTTCGCTGAAGAAGATCTTGAAACTGAATGGTACCTAGGGTATCGACAAGGTAAACAAAATCGCGAAGAAGCTTGACGCTCGCTCTTAGCGAGCTTTACGGCCCGTCCATAAGGGCGCTGGCTGTTGTCTGAATAGGTAGAGAGTGGTGTAACATTACACCATGAGCTGTCTAGAACTGGATGACGAGAGCGTCCTAAAAGTTGCCGAACCCATGATGGACGACATCATGGCAGGGGTATCCCATAGAGATTACAAGCGCCATAGCGCGCATTTCTCTGTGACATTGAAAAGTATGCTCGGGCCGGAGGAATTTCTCACGGCCTGTAATCAGCGTGAAAGCGAATGGGGCTTGCCTGGCGCTCGCGAACTGGTGGCTATTTTCCGAAAGGAAAAGTCATTTACCCTGATCTGGGATCAACACTTTGATAGTACTCAAGGCCAGGTAGTGGCCATGACCACCATTGCGGTTAAAGGTGGCAGATACTTTGTTGATCACTTTGTATTGCACTAGTATCGCTCGTGCGAGGTCTTTAAACTGCAGAGTTGGTCATAGGCCAGCCTCATCAAGTTTGGTGCACCAGGCTGCCAGAACATCATCCTTAATGCCGGGCACCAGACCGCCATACTCTGATACCCGATCACGGGCGTTGGCCAGAAAATCAGCGTCAGATCCCTTGAACGCATACATGACTGGAAACATGCCGACGATAAATAATACGAGGTACAGCATAAGAGCCGCTCCCTTGCGTACTATCTGTATGAAGCAAAAGAATGCCAGAATGGCACCGAGCACGAACATAATCAGGTCCGCATTGGGATGCTCTAGAAATTGCTGTACCTGCTCCATACGATGTGTCCTGTGCTGAGTGTTTTTAAGTGTAGCCTAAGCTTGTTCTTGTTCATTAACCTCTAGCGATTATATCTGAGACCCCCATGAGTTTATCCACCGTATATTCCCGACGCCTGATGTGGCTCGGTTGTCTGTTCTCGGTAATCGGTTTGATGAGCTATGCGATCTACGCAGAGAATGTGCTGTATCTGGATCCCTGTCCGCTCTGTATTACTCAGCGCATGTTTTATATTGGTATCGGCATCTTTGCTTTGGTGGGATTTTTCGCGATACGCAATCGCTTAGTGCAGATTATATCGGCCTCACTACTCACACTCGGTGCCCTTGGCGGCATGGCAACGGCAGGCAGGCAGGTGTGGTTGCAGCACTTGCCGCCAGAGCTGGTGCCCGAATGCGGTCCGGGTTTGCATTATTGGCTTGAAAATGAGCCGTGGCTGAAGACGTTTTCCCTGTTGTTCAAGGGCGATGGTAATTGCGCAGAAGTCCACTGGCGTTTTATGTCACTCAGCATGGGCGAGTGGTCGTTAATCTGGTTTACCGGCTTTTTGGTTGTTGGTCTTGTATTGCTATTTTTAAGGCGCGAGGGCGTCTGGAACGCACCAGCTTAGCTCACTCACGCCGCGGGAGCTTCGAACAGGCTCCCAAGGCGTAAGACCTACAACCCTAGTTTTCCCCAAGCCGCTTCTGTAGAGACAAATAAGCCGGTTTAACCTGATAGCGATCATCCAGAAACAGTGGATTGAAGTTACTACGCCATGAGTACATGTCGGTATAGCCCCAGGCTTGAAACGCTTTGCACCTGGGTTGATCCAAACAAGCTGACAGTATCTGTTCATACAGATCAGCCTGCTGAGCTTCGGTCTGGCCGTCGGCAATGGAGATGTCTAGCTCAGTGATGTAGATATCAAGATCCATGTCTGCTATTCGTTGGAAGGTAGCGATAACCTCGTCGACATCGTCGAAATCTGCAAACAGGTGTAGTTGAAAACCTACGCCATCAAGCGGTGTACCAGCATCTTTAAGCTGTTGCATCAGCGCCAGCATGCCATCTGACTTAGGACCTGCAAAAGCGATGTCGTAGTCGTTGTAGATCAGGGTGGCATCTGGTGCTGACTCGCGTGCCTGACGAAAGGCGATGTCGATGTAGCTTGCGCCCATGCCCTCGAACCAAACTGAGTTTCGTAAGGTGCCGTCCTCTTCAAGTGATTCGTTTACCACATCCCATAAGGGTACGTCAGCGGCATAGCGTCCGAGAACCCGATCAATAAACTCACGCATGATTAGCTCTCTGTCAGCCAGAGCCGAGCGCTTGACCCAAGGTGGCAGCTGACGATGCCATACGAGCGTGTGCCCGTGTACCGTCTGACGTTGTGCCTTGGCTAGCTGAACAAGATTATCTGTGGCTGCCCATCGAAACTTGCCAGGCATAGGGTTCAGAAAGTCGAATTTCAGTGAGTTTTCGGTACTGACTATATTAAATTCCTCACCGGCAATCTGTGTATAGATGGCACCGTCAGGGCGCTCGTAATAACTTTGCAAAACGGCATACCCAAAGAGTAGATCGCGCGCCGAAGCCAGTTGACGCAGACGTGCTCCTGGACGAATAAAGTCGCTTGAGGGTAGTACTTCAATAGTGACGCTTTGTTCGCCGGTAAGGCTTGGATCAACCGAATCGACAGCTTGCAGATCGAGTGTGATGATTTGCGGTGCATCGGGGACGAAATGAAGGATGGTGATCGCCTCTTCGTGTGGGTGCGGTGTCAGTGTTGCGCCTGGCGGAGGATTGAGGATATTCAGGGTAGGAATGGTGCCGTTGGGATCACCCACCTTGATATAGGCCACCACCGGGTCGTCTACCTGGACGGTATGCGGTCGGATGTTGTTGACGCTGGGTGGCAGGTTTACGATAGTGGACAGATCACTTGGCAGGGACACCTTGATGCGTATGGTGTGTGTCGAGCGATACAGGGGTACCGCTGGATCAACCGCTGTCACCGTAAATTCGTGAATACCCACATCCGGCTCTAACGGGCGCCAGGTTAAGGACTTTGTGCCGTTTCTGTTGTCATCAAACGAGGCTCCTATAGGTAGGTTGCCCGGGAACATACCAGGCAAGCCGCCGTCGGCATCCTCTGGATCGAACAGCACTGAAAGCTGTTGCCCGGCAAATACTTCGACGTTGTCCAGGTCCACGAAAAAAGGCGGTGTGTTAGTGGCTGGATCGACATCTGCAGGTGTGCTTATCACTGCTGGTAGCGGGCCAGCTTCAAAGTCTGCGTCGGTAAGATCGTCAAGAATGTCAGCCGGAATAATCTGTGGATCACGTACCGCAAAGTACGCTTCTGCCGTTGTGGTGTTGCGTTCTGCTCGTACAGGCTCACTGTCTTCTGCGGGTGCGGGCGTCAGTGGCGGTGAGGGCAGTGGCGACAGGACAAGGTTGGCCGGTATCAGAGTATCCGTGCTGCCACCTGGCAGCTGGGTATCGTTGGAAGGCACTTCCTGGTCGGGAGTCAGCTCGTCTGAACCGTCCTCGATATCGATGTTTTGCGCTATTGTGCCGGGATCTGTTGTGTCAGATGACGAGCTGCAGCCGACTGCGGCAACTGTGATCATGATTATTGCTGAAAGCACAGCAGGTCTTGGAACTATAACTCTCGGTAATCGGTATGCGTTCATAGCCATAGGGTGTTGGACAAGTTTAAAAAATCAGTGGCAAATACTGTTTGTCATACGACGCACAAATTATGAACAAAGCAGCATAGCGTGGGTAAAACATGTGCTGTAGTTGTGATCGTGTTCCTTCGCTATTGCAAAGGATAGTTGATAGTGCGCATACCGGCTTGTCAGATAATGCCAATTAACGTTATTTACAATGTCGGGTCGATTTTTTGCCATTTTGTTCTAATGAGGTCACCGTGGGCACTATCCATCACCTTCCTAATGCAGCAGACGTTCACGTTCGACAACTCCAAACGCTGGTGAGTGATGTCATCTCGCAGCACCCTGATCCTGAGGTCTCTCGAATCTGGGCCGCTATGGCCAGTGAGACGATGGGCCGCTATCCGGGGCCACCGTTGCCATCAAACCCGGAACTGAATCTGGATGCTGTGGAAGGCTTGAGCCCCGAACAAAAACAACAGGTACAAAAGATCGTTGAACAATGGTTGTTGAGCTACTTTGACGATGTTCGGGATCAGTTGATGAAGGTGCATTTTGATCTATTGAATTTGCAGAAAACTGTCGCTGAATGTGAAGTCAATAACGGGACATAACGCGGCTGGCCACGGCAATTATTGACGTCAGGATTCAGGTAAGTCGGGTTTCGTTTGTAAGCTAACTTGCGCTGGCTGTGGTGCCATATGCGTGATTCGCCTCACATCGCTAAAACCCAGTCGTCCAATACCAGGGAGTTTTATTGCCGGTGGCATCAGGTCAACGCCTGCCGTCAGTCCCAGAAAGTTCACCTCAACCCCCTCTTCGATGCCTACCAGCAATCCAGCATAACCGCCTGCCGAGATTTGTATGCCCAGATTGCTGGGTGTTTTGCTGATGATCCCGCCGTTGGGCAAATAGTCTTTACCAATAGCGGTGGACGGCAGCTCTAGTCGAAGCTCTGGCACCTGACGCGCAAGATGAGCAGTGAATGTATTGCTGTTAGGGCCGGGCCACACGTGGTAGCGGTCGTTATAGGGGTAGGATCTGGCTGCCTCATGCAAGGTGTCGATCATAGAGTCAACGCTATGGTCGCCTCGAATTTCGCGCAGTAGCGTGGGACGGTTGCCAAACCACATGCCATCGGGCGTGCCACTGCGGATCCGTACCGCATCTCCACCCCAGTACACGCGGTAGCCGATGACCTCAAGCCTTGTGTAGCTGTTCTCATCAGCCTTTTTGGTTGCAATCCAGGTGTGCACACCAAAAGCTCCCCGCCAGCGAGCGGCGCGAGCAGCGTACACTTGAATGACCGCTTCTGTGCTGTCAGCGGAAGGCGCCTGATGTGTGCTTCCATAACGATTGAAGCTTGTTCCAGCAGCGTTGTCTGTTGTGTAGTGAGCCGCCACCATGCAACCCACAGGTGCGATGAACAGGCAGAAAACAATGGTTAGCGTCTTGAGCAGAAGGCGAACGCTGGGTGGTATCTGTTTCATGGCATTCGAAATCATGGTATTCCACGCCCGCTTGGGGTAGTCTTTGGTGCGTCACAACTCGGTACTGGTGTGTACCGATGATCGCCAGAATGTGGCTTATGACCTTAATGAGAACTCAACGTTCCGCAGGATGCCCAACGGTTATTTCGGACACGGAAGAAGTCCCCTCATTTGTCCTACAGGATCTTTAATGAAAACTGACTGCGGTATGTCTCTATGAAGTTACTACGTTTTGGCGAGCCTGGATCTGAAAAACCGGGTGCTATTGATGATGATGGGCGTATTCGTGACCTGTCTGCCCACATTGATGACATCGGACCTGCACAGCTTGATGATGCGACATTGGCAACACTTCGCGCGATCGATCTCAAGAGCCTTCCTGCGGTACCAGCATCGATCAGACGCGGACCGCCTGTCAACGATATTCGCAAGGTAGTGTGTATTGGGCTGAACTACTCTGATCACGCTGCGGAATCGGGTCTGCCGATCCCTGAAGAGCCTGTGGTCTTCATGAAAGCCGATACCTCCATTTCAGGACCTAACGACGACGTGTTGATGCCGCTGGTGTCCAGGAAACTGGATTGGGAAGTGGAGTTGGGCATTATCATTGGCAAGCAGGCTCACTATGTTGAAGAATCTGAGGCATTGGACTACGTGGCCGGTTACTGCGTGGTGAATGATGTGTCCGAACGAGAGTTTCAGATTGAAGGCACTGGGCAATGGACCAAAGGCAAGAGCCACGATACGTTTTGCCCAGTCGGACCTGAACTCACAACTCGAGATGAGGTTGCCGATCCGCAGGCGTTGGACCTATGGCTGGATATCGACGGAAAACGTATGCAGACCGGCAATACATCGCTGATGATTTTTAGCGTTGCACACATTATTAGCTACCTTAGCCGCTACATGACTCTGCGCCCCGGGGATCTTATTTCTACGGGTACACCTCCGGGTGTCGGGCTTGGCTTTAAGCCGCCACGCTATCTGAAAGCCGGTGAGGTTATGAGTCTGGGTATACAGGGGCTTGGTGAAATATCACAAAAAGTCGCTGTTCATCCCGGGTCGGCTAAAGTTTAAAAATTCCACCTTCCAACAACTTGAGAGTTAGCATGCAGAAAAAAGAACGCGTCGGATTTATTGGCTTGGGCGCTATGGGTGTTGGCATGGCTGCTAACGTCATTAAAGGCGGTTATCCGCTAACCGTTATGGGCCATACACGACGCGAGCCAGTGGAACGACTGGTGGGAATGGGTGCTGTCGAAGTAAAGACACCTGCTGAAATGCGTGAGCACTGTGATGTCGTTATTTTGTGCGTCACCACATCAGATGCAGTAGAAGAAATCGTAAAAGGCGAGCAAGGCCTTTTGTCCCAAGGTGATAACCCTTTCATGCTGATTGACTGTGGCACATCACGTCCTGATTCGACGCTGGCGCTGGGTAAGATCCTGAGCGATGCTGGCTGTTCCATGATGGATGTACCGTTAGGTAAGTCAGCGGCCGCTGCAGAGTCTGGAACCTTGAACATGATGGCTGGCGGTAGTGAGGCTGACTTTGCACAAGCGAAGCCGTTACTAGATACCATGTCTGAAAACCTGTTCCATGTGGGTGGCCTGGGTATTGGGCATCGAATCAAGCTGATCAATAATGGTTACTCCATGGCAGTTGCTGTGTTGGCAGCCGAAGCCATGGCAGTCGCTCGTGAGGGTGGTGTTGATTTGAAGCTGGTTCATGAGGTTATGGGGGCTGGTCCTAATCGCAGTGACTTCTTTGACTGGATCATGGAATCTGCGGTAAATGGCGACGAAAGCAAGTTAGCCTTCGCTATCAAAAACGGGCACAAGGATATGGGCTATTTCAGTGCGATGGCCGATGAGGTGGGTGTCGATGCCACATTGCCAGAGGCTGCCTACAAACGAATGAGTCAGATCGTGGAAGCGGGTCACGGCGAGGACAACGTCCCCTCTGTCATGCGTCATATCCGCAAGTAAAGGGAAGGGCATCGGGCGATGAGCGGCACAAGCGATAATAAATCAGGCACTGAGAGTCGGGTCGTCTGGCTAGATGGCACGCGGTCTGCCGCTCAAGCTGTTTTGCAGCTCGATGCCACTGACAATGTTGCAGTGGCACTTCGTACACTCAAGCCCGGTGAAACACTCGGTGAGGCCAACGCCTTGTTGAGCGGTGTCAGCACGTCGATGCGAATATCGAAAGGTCACAAGGTAGCGCTGTGCGATCTACCTGCCGGTTCGCGAGTCATCAAATATGCTCAGTTAATCGGCGTGGCTAGCGTTGACATCAAGGCGGGTGAGCATGTGCACACCCATAACCTGTCGTTCACCAATAACGATGCCACCGCACATGCGCCCAGCCACATCGCGGCCACTAGTATTGAGGCCACTGACACGTTCAAAGGCTACCAACGCGCTGATGGGCGGGTAGGTACACGCAATTTTATTGCCGTGCTCAGCAGTGTGAATTGCTCAGCAACAGTGGCTCACAGGATCGCGTCGCACTTTGATGAAGGCACACTGAGCCCTTGTGACAACGTCGATGGCGTGGCAGCGTTTACGCATGGCACCGGATGTGGGATGGATGCTGAGGGTGAAGGCTTTGCCAATTTGCAGCGTGTGCTGGCAGGTTATGCAAATCATCCCAATGTCGGGGGTGTGCTTATTGTCGGGTTGGGGTGTGAAACCAGTCAGATAAGTGAACTGCTCAAGGCGCATAAACTCGCTGACGGACCTTTGCTTCGCACTATGAATATCCAGACCACTGGTGGGCATGTGAAAACTATAGCCAGAGGTGTTCAGCTGGTTGATGAGATGGTGCAGCAGATTAACAAGCTGGAACGTACAGACTGTCCAGCATCGTCGCTATCGTTGGCCTTGCAGTGCGGTGGCTCTGATGCATGGTCGGGGATTACGGCTAACCCTGCGTTAGGCTATGCGGCTGATCTGATTGTCAAACAAGGTGGCAGCGTCGTATTGGCAGAGACCCCTGAAGTTTACGGGGCAGAGCACTTGCTCACGGGCCGAGCTGTCAGCGAGGAAGTGGCTGATGCTCTCATGCAGCGCATTGCCTGGTGGCAAGCGTATGTGGCCCGCAATAATGGTTCTCTCGACAACAATCCATCACCTGGGAACAAGTTGGGCGGTCTCACCACAATCCTTGAAAAATCGTTAGGAGCCGTGGCCAAGGGAGGCACAACACCTTTGACCGGTGTCTATCGTTACGCTCAGCAAGTAGATCGTAGAGGTTTTGCTTTCATGGATTCGCCAGGATACGACCCTGCATCAGTCACAGGGCAAATAGCGTCCGGCTGTAACCTTGTAGCGTTTACGACAGGACGAGGTTCAACGTTTGGTAGTAAGCCTGCGCCTTGCCTCAAGATTGCCACCAATACTGATATGTACAGCCAACTCAGCGATGATATGGACATCAACGCCGGAACGGTTGTCAGTGATGGAGAATCTATTGAGTCTGTAGGCACTCGTATTTACCAGCGCCTGTTGGAAGTTGCCTCAGGTAGCGTTACCCTAAGTGAGTCGCACGGTTTGGGCGACAACGAATTTGTGCCGTGGCAGATCGGCGCTATCATGTAATCGAGTCCCGTATGTATACCCTTGTTATTGGTGCAGGTTTTAGTGGTTTTCATATAGCCAATCGTGCCGCTCAGTGTGGCGACGTATGTGGTACGCGTCGAAGTATGTCGGCGCTAGCCCAAATGCAGGAGGCCGGCATTCAAGGTGCTGTTTTTGCAGGCCTTGAAGGCGATATTGAAGGCGATAGTAAGCAACAGGCCATTGATGAAAACACGCTGCAGCAATTCAGCCTTGTTACTCATCTTGTGATTTGTGCTGGTCCACAGCGACATGCGCCATTGGATGATGCCGTGCTGCGTTTTTTCAGCAGTGATGGCATCGTGCTACCCAATCTTGAGTGGGTGGGCTACCTATCAACCATCGGCGTTTACGGGAACCACGATGGCGACTGGGTGGATGAAGCCACTGCGTGTACATCTACGCAAATGCGCTCCCTCATGCGACGTGAAGCCGAGCTTGGCTGGCAAGCACGCGCTACTGCGTGGAAAGTGCCTCTGGCGATTCTGAGGCTCTCAGGTATTTATGGGCCAGGCAGGAATGCCGTTGAGGATGCGGTAAACGGACGTGCACGCATGCTCATCAAAGAAGGGCAGGTGTTTAATCGTATTCATGTCACTGATCTGGCTGAAGCGACGATCAAGGCGGCAATTGCTGGTTTCAATGGCGTTGTCAATATCACTGACGACTTGCCGGCAGCCCCTCAGGAAGTTATCCGCTATGCCCATCAACTTGTTGGAAGCCCTGAGCCTGTCGCTGTTGATTTTGCCACCAGCGAAATCAGTGACATGGCTCGCTCGTTTTACAGCGAAAATAAACGCGTGAGCAATGCATTGAGCAAACAGCTGCTGGACATGGAGTATCGTTATCCAACATACGTTGAAGGGCTTGACGCTATCTGGCGTGAGCGCTAGAAGATCTGCGGAAGGCAGTGCTAACGATGATCTGTGATTTGCTGGCAATCATGCTGGAAGGGTTGGCAACGCCAGAACCTGCCACTTTGCTGCTAATTGCCGTTGTGGCTTATTTTGTGGCGGGTATCATTAAAGGGACCTTGGGTATCGGCTTTCCTACGGCTGCGGTCAGCATGCTGGCCCAATTCACCGATGCGCGCGTGGCTATCACTATCGTCATAATGCCAATGCTGTTTACCAATCTGTGGCAAGTGATCAGGGGGCGACGGTTCATTTCGGTCATTCGGCAAGTGTGGTTGTTATTGCTGAGCATGGTGATCTTTATTGCAATTTTTGCGCAGCTGTCTTCGATGGTTCGTGCGGATGTGCTCGCAGCTGTGCTGGGCAGTATTGTTGCGATCTATGCGCTGCATAGCTTGTTTGGAAAACCCATGCTACTACCTGAAAAATGGGATACGCAGGCGCAGTTGGGTGCCGGTGTTGCTGCCGGTATTATGGGCGGCATGGTGAGTGTATGGGCGCCACCTATCTTGATTTATTTATCAGCTCGACGCCTTCCAAAGGATCTTTTTGTAGCAACTGCCGGGGTTATTCTATTGCTTGGCACGTGTGTTTTACTGCTCAGCTATGTTCAAAACGGGTTGCTGAGTTATGGTTTGTTTTTGAGTTCAATGCTTCTGATCGTACCTTCGTTATTGGGTTTTAGTATTGGCGAGCTCATTCGCAAACGACTCAGTGCTCAGCGATTCACGCGTTTACTGTTGTGGTTTTTCTTCATCATGGGGCTTAACCTTATCCGCCGGGCTGTGTTTTAAGTGGACGGACCATACTCTACGATAGAAGGTTTGCCGATCGTATTCGAAGACGACGCGTTGCTGCTTGTCAACAAACCCAGTGGTATGTTGTCGCAGCCGGGTAAAACGACAGATGGATCAGTATTGACGCGTGTGCTAGACAGTGATCGCTTGCTGCACGGCTCCGTGCTGGTTCATCGGCTCGACATGGACACCTCGGGTCTGCTGATTCTTGCAAAAACCCGGAACATTCACCGTACGCTGCAACAGCAGTTTGAACGTCGATTGATTAAAAAACGCTATTGCGCTGTCCTTGAAAAACCATTGAGCGCGATAGGCGGGCGCATTCATCTGCCGCTTCGGGTGGATATCGACAACAGGCCCTCGCAAATTGTGTGTTTTGAACACGGTAAAGCGTCAACAACGTTATGGCATCGACGTGATAAGCAAAATGCTGCTGCCATTACGTTTTATCCGCTGACTGGGCGGACCCATCAGCTTCGACTCCATGCTGCCTCAAGTATGGGGCTGGACAACCCGATTAAAGGGGACAGGCTGTACGGGCGTCTTGGGGTGTCAGGGCAGAACTTATCGGGTGATCGTCCCGTATCAGGTCAGAGACTCATGTTGCACGCGGAGTACCTGCAATTTGAGCATCCCTTAACAAACGATGTCATTTCTATTCGTTGCCCTGCACCTTTTTAATCGCATATCTTAGCGTGGACTTATCATGAAATCTTTTGCTATTGCGTACGGCGCGGCTGTAGTCGCTTTTTTGGTGATCGATGGAATCTGGCTGGGAGTGGTCGCCAAATCGTTTTATGCTAATCAGTTGGGTGATTTATTGCGAAAGGATTTTCTACCCTTGCCAGCTGCGGCGTTTTATCTGGCGTATACCGCAGGTCTGGTGTTTCTTGCCGTGCGTCCGGGACAAAGCGATGTGAGCCTGGCCAGTGTGGCAATCTATGGTGCGGTAGTTGGGTTCCTTGCCTACGGCACTTACGATATGACTAATCTGGCCACGTTACGTGATTGGCCTGCGATCGTCAGCGTGGTTGATATGGTGTGGGGTACGGTGTTATCGGCATCGGTCGCCACCGTCTCAGCGGTGGTATTGCGCCATTTCAGTCAAGGGTAATTGATCGTGTGGATCAGGCAACCCGTGCCTGATCAGGGGCCGGTCCGTTTGTCAGGAGCTCCAGATCTGTAAACGATTCTAGCCATTTTTCGGCCAGTGAGCTTGGCACAATAGTCTCCAGGTATTCCTGGCAGCTTTGCCGTTGCTCATCATCTGTTACTTTTGTCAGATGCGTTTCCAGATAGCGCACCGCATTAACGATCAGCAACGGTGTTAGCGTATGGATGGGTTGTGGAGAGACTTCATTCTGTAGCATCACCGCCTCGACAACGGGGTCGGGAAGCATCCAGAGCCTGAGCAGATAAGCGCCGAGAAGCTCAGGGTCAATACGCTCTGTGGTCTCTGCTTGCGAGACGCCTGAGTTTTTACCGCTCATGACAATCAACTGGCCGATGTTGCTTAGCATGCCAGCTATCTGAGCATGATCCACTACGGATCGTGGCACTCTGGCCAACCGCCCAAAATGGTTTGTTAATGCGCCTGTCTTATTGGCTTGATCATTAAGTTGTCGCAAGCGCTGAGTATCCAGATCAGTGCCTTCGAACTGTGCAAATACCTTGGCTGTCAGGGTCACGTTCTTGATTAAATGCACACCCAGCAAAGCGACACCCTGAGACACCGATTCAACCGGCTGGTTAAGCCCGAAAAATGCGGAGTTGACTGTCTTTAAGACGGTGGCTGTGAGGCCCACATCGGTCTCAATGATTCGCGCAACATTGAACAAGGAGCTTTGTGGAGAGGTTAGCTCTGTCATCATGTCCTGATAGACTTCAGGTAATGAAGGCAGGCCGTGGATACCACTCATGTAGCTGTGTAACGACTCCTGCTGCAATACCTTGTGCAGTTTCACTGAACATTCTATAGCGCCTATCAGGACATCGTCCGATACAGCGCGATTAATAAAGCGGTGGTTAGCGCGTGTGCTCTCCAGCATCACCTCATTGTCTTGATCTGCAGAGAGCGTTATACGAATGAGCTCAGGATGTTCATTTTTGAGTCGAGTCAACAAATCGAATCCACTCATTTCAGCAAGCGTCATTTCTGTGACAACACAATCAACGCTGCCCTCGCTTACACGCTCTAACACCTCAGCACCGGTGTTAAGGCAGATAATGTCCCACGTTGACCGGATGGTTTTCAATCGCTTAGCCAGAATGCCAAGCGAATCCTTGTCGCCATCTGCC
Source organism: Granulosicoccus sp. (assembly GCA_023301795.1). Taxonomy (GTDB): domain Bacteria; phylum Pseudomonadota; class Gammaproteobacteria; order Granulosicoccales; family Granulosicoccaceae; genus Granulosicoccus. The sequence continues at coordinate 71,604 of JALZVU010000004.1, read as the reverse complement.
AAAATGATTGTTGTCATTAGTCTTGCGCCTGTCACTATAAAAGTAGGGAGCAAGTGCTGAACGCATTGCTCTTTAGTAGCTTTTCTCCGTTACTACCATTAGATGTGTTAACACTTTGTTTGCCAATCTGTGCTGCCAGTTAACACCGTGGTTGTGTATTTAAGGCAGATAAGCACTATTTTGGTGCAATGCTAGCCTGGTGACGTTAGGGCCCGGTGACTCATCAGGTTCTGATACCAGTAAGCGCTCTTTTTAAACGTACGTTTTTGCGTTTGATAATCCACATGTATTAAGCCAAAACGCATGGAATAGCCTTCAGCCCATTCAAAGTTGTCCATCAGGCTCCAGGAAAAGTAACCCAGTAGTGCTATATCTTTGGCGACGATATCCAGTACGGCTTGCAAGTGGGCTTCAAGGTAATCAACACGCGGTTGGTCATCGATTTCGCCGTCGACAAGTCCATGATTATAGGCTGCACCGTTTTCGGTGATGTAGCAGGGCGGAAGCGGGTAGCGGTTATACAGATTTACCATCAGTTCAGTTAATGCACTGGCATCGATTTCCCAACCTATATCCGTACGCTGCACGTTCTGCCGTTCCACTCGTTGTGCATTGGGGTACGGCTCATCCCCGGTTTCGCTATCGGTGATGTATTCAGGTGTGTAGTAGTTCAAGCCCCAGTAGTCCAGTGGCTGATGAATGCTTTCCATATCGTCTTGCCAACCATCAGGTAAACGATTCCCAAGGTGCTGCACAATTTCCGGAGGATAGTGCCCTTTGAACAGCGGATCCAGAAAGAGTCCATTGTGAAAGCGATCGTGTCGCTGCGCTGCGTCTTTGGCTTGCTGCGAATCGCTAGCGGGCCTGATAGCCTGGCAGTTGAGGACAATGCCCAATGGCAAATCAGGCATTACTGTACGTACTGCCTGAACAGCAAGGCCGTGTGCCCGATGTTGGCCGTGAATGACGGCGAGTGTCAGGTCAAGATCTGTGTTACCGGGAGCATGAACACCGTATAGATGACTGAGTATGGATGAGCACCAGGGTTCGTTAAAGGTACACAGCGTATCGATTCTGTCACCGTACAATTCAGCTACGGTTTTTGCGTAATAAGCAAAATGCTCAGCCGTGCTCCGATGAGCCCAGCCACCATTATCAGCCAAAGCTTGAGGTAGGTCCCAATGGTACAGCGTGACAAATACTTTAAGATTGCGTGCCTTGCAGCCATCAATAAGTTGGTTATAAAAATTGACGCCTGCCTGATTTAACGCGCCTTCGCCCGTTGGTAACAAGCGAGACCAGGATATTGAAAAACGATAGGCGTCCACCCCAAGGCTTGCAATCAGGTCTAGATCGTCTTCCCATCGATGGTAGTGATCGCACGCGACATCACCGGTGTCACCGTTAAGCACGCCCTTGGTATTGTGTGAGAAGGTATCCCAGATGGATGGACCTCGTCCATCTTCACTGGCAGCGCCCTCAATCTGATAGGCGGCCGTAGCCACGCCGAACGTGAAGTCGGCGGGATACGCGCGAGAATTGTCAGACATGTTGATAGCGAAGCTGCTCCTGTTTACAAACGGAATCGATTACGGCTTTCGCTATTATACCTGTAAGAACAATAGTTCAGGCTAGAACAGCCCTTCAACCTCACCCTCAGAATTAAGGCGAATAACCTTAGCCGCAGGTTCACGTGGCAGGCCTGGCATAGTCATGATCTCGCCGCACACCACTACTACAAATCCGGCACCCGCTGACAAACGCACTTCACGAATAGGAACAGAATGGCCCGTGGGGGCACCACGCAAGTTTTGATCGGTAGAGAAGCTGTACTGTGTTTTTGCCATACAGATAGGCAAGTGGCCGTAGCCGGCTTCTTCCCACAAGCGTAATTGATCACGTACTTTCTTGTCTGCCAATACTTCATCGGCACGATAGATCTGCTTGGCAATCGTCTGAATTTTGTCAAACAGCGGCATATCATCAGGGTACAAGGTCTGGAATTGAGCATCACCGCTTTCGGCAATTTCGACAATGCGCTTGGCAAGTTCTTCAGTGCCCTTGGAACCCTTTGCCCAATGCTTGCACAAAATGGCCTCTGACCCCAAAGATTCCACATAGGCTTTTACGGCAGCCACTTCAGCATCAGTGTCGGTGACAAAATGGTTAATGGCAACTACCGCTGGCACGCCAAAGGACTTGATGTTCTCGATATGTCTGCCCAGATTTGCACAACCGTTGTTAACCGCTTCAACATCTTCTGTACCCAGATCGTCCTTGGCAACGCCACCGTTCATCTTCATTGCACGCACTGTGGCGACAATGACCACCGCATCTGGTGAAATACCGGCTTTGCGGCATTTGATGTTCATGAATTTTTCAGCACCCAGATCAGCACCAAAACCGGCTTCTGTGACAACGTAGTCAGCCAGCTTGAGGGCTGTTTTGGTGGCCACTACAGAGTTACAACCATGGGCGATGTTGGCGAAGGGTCCACCGTGTACAAAGGCCGGGTTGTTTTCCAGTGTTTGCACCAGGTTGGGTTGCATCGCATCTTTAAGCAGCACTGTCATCGCGCCATCAGCTTGAATATCACGGCAATAAATAGGCGTTAGATCGCGCTTGTATGCAACGATAATGTCACCCAGACGCTTCTCAAGATCTTGTAGGTCGTTAGCAAGACACAAAATGGCCATAACTTCTGAGGCCACCGTAATGTCAAAACCTGCTTCTCGTGGAAAGCCGTTGGTGGCGCCGCCTAGGCTAGTGGTAACCTGACGCAAGGCACGATCATTCATGTCCAGTACACGACGCCACACCACTCGGCGTGAGTCGATCTCCAGAGCATTGCCCCAGTAGATGTGGTTATCGATCATGGCTGACAGCAGGTTGTGTGCAGAGGTAATTGCGTGGAAGTCGCCCGTAAAATGCAGATTCATTTCCTCCATAGGGATAACCTGCGCGTAGCCACCACCCGCAGCACCGCCTTTCATACCAAAGCAAGGCCCTAGCGATGCTTCACGAATGCAAACAGCCGTTTTCTTGCCAATGGCGTTAAGGCCATCGCCCAAGCCAACCGTTGTGGTCGTCTTTCCTTCACCGGCAGGTGTAGGGTTGATTGCGGTTACCAGAATCAGCTTGCCGTTGGGTTTGTCTTTCTGGGCAGCAATGAACTCTGCAGAGACCTTGGCTTTGTCGTGACCATAAGGCAATAGGTGCTCACTGGCGATGCCTAGCTTCTCACCGATCTCCTGGATCGGTTTTTTGTTAGCTGCACGAGCAATCTCGATATCAGTCAGGTGTGCCATCGTATGATCTTTTCCGGGGTTGATGCGGCACTTGAGTGGCCGCTTTAGTGTGTGGTTTGGATTGTCGTTGGTTGTCTATTTGCTATTGCGTGGCTTCTACATCGGGTTCAACCAGGCTGACATGAGCAGCAGAATATTTGAACTCAGGAATCTTGCCGTAAGGGTCGAGTACGGGATTGGTCAGTGTGTTGGCTGCAGCTTCTACAAATGCAAACGGCATGAATACCTGACCTTCAGCGACTGCCCGATCGGATCGAGCCATGAGTGTGACAGAGCCGCGTCGGGTTTTTATACTGACGCGATCGCCTGCTTCGGCACCCATAGCCCGAAGAGTTTTAGGGTGCATCGAACAGTTGGCTTCCGGTTCAAGTGCATCCAGTACGGTGGTGCGCCGTGTCATTGAGCCCGTATGCCAATGTTCCAGTTGACGCCCAGTAATCAGGATCATGGGGTATTGATCATCAGGTGCTTCAGCAGGGGCAATAATGGATGCTGGAGTGAATTTCGCACGGCCTTCTTTTCGCGGAAAGCCATCACCAAACACAATGGCCTGACCCGGATCCGTTTCACTCAAGCTGGGGTAGGTTACCGCGGTGCTCTCCAGACGCTCCCACGTGATGTTGTCCAGAGAGTGCATGGATAGCTTCATCTCGGCAAAGATCTCTTTGGGATGAGTGTATGTCCAGCTCAACCCGAGGCGATTGGCAAGTTGCGTTGTAATCCACCAGTCTTCTTTGGCGTCCCCCGGCGGTGAAAGTGCAGGGCGGCCCATCTGAACCTGACGATTCGTGTTAGTTACCGTACCCGTTTTTTCAGGCCATGCAGCGGCTGGCAGGATAACATCAGCGTAATTGGCGGTCTCTGTCAGAAAGATGTCTTGGACGACCAAGTGTTCAAGCTTGGCCAGCGCATCGCGCGCATGTTCCACATCCGGGTCGGACATTGCGGGGTTTTCGCCCAGTATGTACAGGCTCTTTATGTTGTCATCATGAATGGCATCCATAATTTCGGTAATGGTGAGACCCTTTTTACGCGAATAGTCGTCATTGCCCCAGATAGCGTTAAAGGCAGTGCGAACGCCATCATCTTCTACGCTTTGATAGTCCGGTAGGAACATGGGCATTAGTCCCGCATCGGATGCACCTTGTACGTTATTTTGACCACGTAACGGATGCAAGCCTGTCCCCGGCCGTCCTATATGGCCACACATCAGTGCAAGAGAGATAAGGCAACGTGCGTTGTCGGTGCCATGGATATGTTGTGACACACCCATACCCCAGAAAATCATGCCTGCCGGGGAGCGTGCAAATGTGCGAGCGACAGTTTTTAGTGTTTCAGCATCAATACCGCAGATAGCTGACATTTTTTCAGGGGGAAAGTCTTTGACATGCTCGCGCATGGCATCAAAGCCTTCAGTAAAGCCCTGGATGTATTGCTGATCGTAGAGCTTTTCATCAACGATGGTGTGCATGAGCGCATTGATCATGGCGACATCACTGCCCGGTTTGAATTTAAGGCTGTGCGTGGCATATCGGGTAAGTCCCATGCCGCGTGGATCCATGACAATCAGCTTGCCACCGCGTTTGGTGAATTGCTTGAAGTAGGTGGCTGCCACTGGATGATTTTCGATAGGATTAGCACCAATAACAATGGCGCAGTCAGCATGCTCGATTTGGTTGAAGGTTGCAGTAACGGCACCCGAACCGACGTTTTCCAGTAGGGCTGATACCGAGGAGGCGTGACATAGACGAGTGCAATGATCCACGTTGTTATGTCCAAAACCCAAACGTATAAGCTTTTGGAACAGATAGGCCTCCTCGTTGGAACATTTTGCCGAGCCAAAGCCTGCTACAGTCTGGCCACCCTGATTTTCCCGTAGCTTTATCATGCCACCGGCAGCTTGATCAAGCGCTTCGTCCCAGCTGGCTTCACGGAAAAATTCCATGAGGTTGCCAGGATTAACGTTAAGGCCTTTAGCAGGTGCATCGGCACGGCGAATCAACGGCTTTTTCAGTCTGTGAGGATGAGCGATGTAGTCAAATCCGAAGCGGCCTTTGACGCATAGTCGTTGCTCGTTTGAAGGTCCATTGACGCCATCAACCCACATGATTTTCTGATCGCGTACCTTGAAGCTTACCTGACAGCCAACACCACAATAAGGGCAGACGGAGTCAACCTCTGAATCGAAGGCTTTACTGTCACCAAGCTGCACCTCGTTTACTGCAGTTGCAGGCATGAGTGCACCGGTGGGGCAGGCTTGTACACACTCGCCACAGGCCACACACGTGCTATCCCCCATAGGGTCGGCCTGGTCGAAGGTGATGCGTGCGTTGCGTCCGCGCCCTGACATGCCAATGACGTCGTTGACCTGAACCTCACGGCAGGCTCGCACACACAGGTTGCAGTGAATGCATGCATCAAGGTTCACTCGCATGGCCACGTGTGATGCATCCGTTGTGGGTACGCTATCTATATTGATCTTGGGAAAGCGGCTTTGATCAACACCTTGCAGGCTTGCCATGGACCACAAATGTGATGACTGGTCGCGTGCCTCTGCCCGATCAGGCTGGTCGGCCAACAACAATTCGATAACCATTTTGCGCGATGCAGTAGCACGCAGACTATGGGTATTGACCACCATGCCGTTACTGGCTGTGCGTATGCACGAGGCCGCCAGAACACGCTCGCCTTCAATCTCGACCATGCAGGCGCGGCAATTACCGTCTGAGCGATAACCTGGCTCGTCGGCATGACACAAGTGGGGCAGGGTATTGCCTTCGCGTTTGGCAATCTGCCACAACGACTCACTGGCAGGTGCTGTGACCTCTTTACCGTCGAGCGTAAATGTGACCATAGGTTCAACGTGTGTCTGGGCAGCAGCTGACACGGTAGCGGCAGTGGTAGCCATCTAGATTTCCTCCGGAAAGTGCTTCATCACAAGTCGAATAGGGTTGGGTGCAGCCTGACCAAGTCCGCAGATCGATGCGTCGACCATCACGGTGGAAAGCTCCTCAAGCAACTGGGTGTCCCAATGATCCTTTTCCATCAGTTTTACAGCCTTTTCACAGCCAACACGACACGGGGTGCATTGCCCGCAGCTCTCATCCTCAAAGAAGCGAAGCATGTTGAGGGCGGCATCGCGGGCTTTATCTTTATCAGACAACACCACCACAGCCGCTGAGCCAATGAAGGTGCCGTACTCTTGCAAGGTGTCGAAATCCAGTGGCACTGAATCGATGCTTGCCGGTAATAATCCTGAGGATGGGCCACCCGGTTGATAGGCTTTGAATGTGTGCCCTTCGAGCATACCGCCTGCAGCCTCAATGATATCGATGATCGTGGAGCCAGCGGATAGTAGCTTTATTCCCGGTTCGCGTACGCGGCCCGAGACGCTATAACTGCGCAGACCCTTACGGCCGTTTTTCTCGACACTGTTCAGGATCTCAGGCCCTTCGCGACAAATGCGTGCTATCCAGTGCAACGTCTCGATGTTATGAACCAGAGTAGGGCGATCAAACAATCCTTTTTGCGCAACGTAGGGAGGGCGATGCCTGGGCATGCCACGCTTGCCTTCGATGGATTCGATCATTGCAGATTCTTCACCGCAGATGTAGGCACCAGCGCCACGTCGAACCTCAATGTAGCCGGCCTCAATAATGCCAGCATCTTGAAGCGCAGTAATTTCCTTGTCGAGTATGTGCAATACAGCAGGATACTCATCGCGCATGTAAATATAGGCTTTGGCAGCATCGACTGCATGCGCGGCTATTAACAGACCTTCTAGGAAAAGGTGAGGTTCTCGCTCCAGGTAATAACGGTCTTTAAAGGTTCCAGGCTCACCCTCATCACCGTTGACTGCTATATAGCGAGGGCCTTCTTCGGCGCGTACAAATGACCACTTACGACCACTGGGAAAACCTGCCCCGCCTAAACCGCGCAATCCAGATTCAGCGATTACATCTTGAACCTGATCAATCGTGCGTTCGCCTGCCCGTATAGTTTGCAGGGCCTGATAGCCACCGCCTGCCTGATACGCGGCAAATGTCTGATAATCAGGAATATGTGCATGCGTATCGCCAGACGCCACTGCCTTTTTTACATTCTCAACAGTTGCGAAATCTATGTGTTTATGACCCAGCTCCAGGGTAGGTGCCGTATCACAACGCCCCATACACGGCGCGCGTAAAACACGTACTTGGCTTGCATCAAGTTCCGATTCAAGCGCCGCCTTGAGTTGTTGTGCCCCTGCCAATTCACACGCGAGGGAGTCACAGACACGAATGGTGAGTGCTGGCGGTGGAGCTTCATCGTCACCGATAACATCGAAGTGGGCGTAGAACGTTGCCACCTCATACACTTCAGCCTGACTCAATCGCATCAGTTCTGCCAATGCTCGAATATGGCTGGCCGACAAATGCCCGTAAGTATCCTGAACAAGGTGCAAGTGCTCTATGAGAAGGTCTGCACGTCGTTCGCGTGTGCCCAGTAACGTGGTGATTTGTTCTAACGCCAGATCGCTGAGTTCGCGGCCCTTTGGACGGTGCCGTCCCTTGCCACGTCCAGACTTCCAGACTCCTTGTGTTTGCTTGACCTTGTCGGGCGCTGTTGCCACCTTATTGAGTCCTCTTTGAAGGGATCGTTAATGAGTGATTTTGCATGTCAGTAAGCCAATGCCAGCGACGTTGTAACTGCATGTAAAAAGCTCGACGCTGATGAGCGTGGAGAGTAAAGCCTGAGCCTGTCGTTTTCGGGTCGTTCAACGATAACGGACAGATGCTCCATCGCTGTTCGTGCCACTGTTGAGGCTGTAAAAGTTTCAAGGTCTAGTGTACAAATTCGTTCCATGGCTTTGAGCACTGTTGGTCCTTGAATGTCTAATGCTGCGTAACTGTCAGACTGGTCGGTAAGGTAGGCAGCGTCACCCAGCAATTGCTGCACATGCTCAAACGGGTCCTGTTCAAACGCTGAGGCTGCCGTTGACACTAGCAAGCATTGATCTGTTTGCATGCCAAACAATACAAGTGAGGACGAGTTCTGCGCAAATGCACGGTCGCTGCTACGTATACAGGTGCCGGTTTCAGGCAGCGATAGTTGCCAATGCGACTCCAGTGCTGCGTTTAGCGACTCGTGACCACCGTCAGGGATGCTGATGGCAATAAGGCTGAAGTGTTCTATTTCTTGCGCCAGGGTGCCGTTGATGGTTTGCCGATAACCAGCCAGGGGCGCGGTAGCATACAAGGGTTGACTAAGCACGTAGACGCTCTCCCTGTGGGTCAACAAAGTGTGGCGAGACAATGGTGACTGCTATCTGCTCGTTGTGTAGTGGGCTACTGGCCAACACCTGGTCACCCATACGCTCTTGGCCATGACGAATAAAGCCTAAGCCTATGGAGGTTTGCAAAGAGGGCGAATAGGCCACTGATGTCATCCATCCTTGATCACTGGCTAAGGTGAGTGGTGCACCCTCATCGATAAAATGGGCACCTGCACGCAGGCTCTGTTGGCTGTCTACAGGGATAAAGCCGACAAGCTGGTTAGCGTCATTCGTATTAAGCGCTGGACGCGTTGATAATGTTTTGCCGATGCAATCTTTAGCAGCTGATACCATGCGGCCAAGCCCAAGATTGGCAGCGGTTGTCTGGCCGTTCAACTCATTGCCAGCGGCATGACCTTTCTCGATACGCATGACACCGAGTGCTTCGAGTCCGTAGGGGACAGCATCAAAAGCTTTGCCATGTTCTGCCAGTGCGTCCATAAGCGCATGACCATAGCGTGCAGGCACTGCTAGTTCAAAAGCCAGCTCACCAGAGAATGATATGCGGAACAGGCGTGCTGGTGTGCCATTGCAAACGGTAAGCGTTGCACACTCCATGAACGGAAACCCTTCGTTACTGATGTCGAAAGGCTCGTCCACAAGAGCCTCGAGCAGGCGCCGCGAGTTTGGTCCGGCGATAGCGTACTGCGCCCATTGTTCGGTGGCTGATACCAGATGGACATCCAGAGTCGGCCAAAGACACTGACGACAAAATTCCATATGCCGGAATACACTGACCGCATTGGCCGTAGTGGTGGTCATCAGAAAATGATGTTCTGCCAGGCGTGCAGTGGTGCCATCGTCCATGACAAATCCGTCTTCGCGTAGCATCAGGCCATATCGCACACGACCCACCTTCAAGGTAGAAAAGGTATTGGCGTAAACCTTATCCAGAAACTGCGCGGCATCTCTACCTTGCACATCTATTTTGCCCAGCGTGGTGACATCACAATACCCGACAGACTTCCGCGTTTGGAGCACTTCTCGATCGACGCTCTGACGCCAATGCGTCTCGCCCGCTTGGGTAAACCATTGCGCTCTTAACCAGGCGCCCACTTCTACAAATGAGCCGCCTTGCGTGCTTGCCCAGTTGTGTGACGGTGGCAATCTGGTAGGTCTGAAATGTTTGCCACGCGAGCGCCCTGCAAGTGCTCCAATAGGAATAGGTGTGTAGGGCGGACGAAAGATAGTAGTACCGGTTTGGGGAATAGTCTGACCGGCAATGTCAGCCATAACGGCAAGCCCCAGAACATTGGATGTTTTCCCTTGGTCAGTTGCCATACCCAGTGTTGTGTATCGTTTGGCGTGCTCCACAGAGCGAAAACCTTCGCGGTGCGATAGTTGAAGGTCTTTAGTGGTGACATCATTTTGTAAGTCAATCCATGCACGACCAAGACAATCAGGTACCTGCCAGAAAGCGGTAATGCGCGAGGATTCAGCGTTGGCCTGGGGCGCAGGAGGAATTTTGGCGTTATTTCCAGTGTTTTTGAGTATGCTCAGCGCACTTTGATGTCCTGCGTTTAATGCAGAAGCCAGATCCATGTCACCGTTTACTGCACCGGCTACTTGCATCTCGGCAGGCAGGTCAGTACCTGGAACAAAGGCCGCTAGTGTGTCATCCCATATCGGGCGTGCACGTTGGTGGCAGGTAAGGTGAACGTTTGGACTCCAGCCCCCAGACACTGCCAGACAATCGCAGTAGATCGTCTCGCCGCTAGTGAGTGTCACGCTATGCAGGGCAAGCCGACCGGCGGTATCGCATACGCGATTGCCCATGAATACGGGAACGTTGATGTCAACCGGTGGCGCGATAGAGCGTGTATCAATAACGGCGGTTACTTCCACACCAGCTGCTTGAAAATCCACGGCTGTGCGCCAACCGTCATCGTTATTGGTAAATACCGCAATCTGTTTGCCCGGAGAGACGCCGAACCGGTTCAGATAAGCACGCGCAGCACCTGCTAGCATAATGCCGGGTCGATCGTTGTTGCCAAACGCGATGGAGCGCTCTGTTGCTCCGCTGCACAACAGCGAGCGTTTGGCATAGATACGCCATAAAATCTGTCGTGGTTTGTCGTGACTGCCTGTAGGCAGGTGGTCACTCACGCGTTCAAGGGCGCCGTAGATTCCGTGGTCGTAAACGCCATACACAGTGGTGCGGGTTAATACACGAACATTGGGCAGTGTTGTCAGTTCTGCCATAGCGTTGCTAGCCCACTGAGCACTCGATTGCCCATCGATGTCAAAGCGTTCCAGATTCAATCTGCCTCCTGGCAGAAAGTCCTCGTCCACTAACAATACTTTTACGCCCGCGCGTCCAGCTGCCAGTGCTGCACTCAAACCAGCGGGGCCTGCACCAATGATCAATAAATCAGTATGGAGAAAGCCTTTCTCATAGGTATCAGGGTCCTCTTGGACTGAGAGCTTGCCAAGCCCCGCGGCTGCACGAATGATCGGTTCGTAAAGCTTTTCCCAAAAAGCTTTGGGCCACATGAACGTCTTGTAGTAAAACCCGGCGGACAAGAACGTGGAGAGTGCGTCATTGATGGCCATGACATCGAAACCCAGTGGGCCAATGTGATTCTGGCTGGAGGCTTCAAGCCCTGCGAACACTTCGGTAACGGTGGCTCGCGTATTGGGTTCGCGATGAGCACCTGTACGCAGCTCCACTAAGGCGCTGGGCTCTTCGGGGCCTGCACTGAAGATGCCGCGTGGGCGATGATATTTGAAAGAGCGCCCTACCAGTTTCTGCCCATTGGCGAGCAAAGCGGAGGCTAGTGTGTCGCCCACGCGCGCGGTGTACTTGCGCTCGTTGAAGATAAAGCTTATGGGTGCTGCGTCAGGCAAAAGGCCATCGTGGACTCGCATGCTTTCGTTATTCATGATGCAACATGGCCTTGTTGTTCAGCCAGAGCGACGTCGCGGGCCATCTGCACATTCGTAATCTCATGCGTCAGCGTATTACGAGTGACGATCAACCAGGCGCGATCGCCTTGCTCGTGATACCACAGTTCACGGTGGACACCTGCGGGGTTATCACGCAGGTGCAGGTAGTCATGAAATTCTTCAGCCGCAGTTGGGCTTTGTGCATCAGGGCGATGCATCAGGCTTGCATCGCCAAGATAGACAAACTCTGCTGCATCACGAGGGCCTAGCTGTGGGTGATTTATTAACATTGCTCAGCCTCTTTCAATGCAGGTTAGGCTGCGCACCAGCGCCACGTTCGTCCATGACGGCACCACTTTTGAAACGGTCCAGGCGCATGCCTTTCGCGGTTTCGTGTGGTTGTTCTGTAGCGATGAGGTGGGCATAGCACCAACCGCTGGCAGGCGTAGCCTTGAATCCGCCATAGCACCAGCCACCATTAAAATACAAGCCTGGTATTGAGGTGTGGTCGATGAAAGGTGATCCGTCCATCGACATGTCCATGATGCCGCCCCACATGCGCAGCAATCTGGCGCGCCCGATAACAGGCATCATGGCCATACCACCTTCACAAACGTCTTCTACTGTTGGCAGATTGCCACGCTGGGCATAAGAATTATAGCCATCAATATCGCCGCCAAAGACAAGGCCGCCCTTGTCTGACTGGCTGATGTAAAAATGTCCAGCACCGTAGGTAATAACGCCGGGTATCACAGGCTTCAGGCCTTCACTGACAAAGGCTTGCAGGACGTGGCTTTCGATAGGCAGGCGTAAGCCTGCCATGGACATGACACGACCTGATGATCCAGCCACGCACACAGCAACTTTTTTGGCGCGGATGCTGCCACGCGTACTATTGACGCCAACGCATTTACCGTCTTCCATGATGAAGCCGTTGACCTCGCAATTCTGGATGATGTCTACACCTCGGCTGTCTGCTGCATGTGCATAGCCCCACGCAACAGCATCATGGCGTACAGTGCCCGCTCGTGGTTGCCAGAGCCCACCTCGAATGGGGAATCGGGCGTTGTCAAAGTCCAGAAAAGGGTATTGTGCGCGTACGCCTTCGCGATCCAGCAATACCGCATCTGCACCTGCCATCAGCATGGCGTTGCCACGGCGCACATAAGCATCACGCTGAGAATCGCTGTGGTAGAGGTTGATAATGCCGCGCTGCGACACCATCGCGTTGTAGTTGATATCTTGTTCCAGCCCCTCCCAGAGTTTCATTGATAGCTCGTAAAACGGCTCATTTTCGGGCAGTAGGTAATTAGAGCGAATGATGGTTGTGTTGCGCCCTATGTTGCCGCCACCGAGCCAGCCTTTTTCCAGTACCGCTACGTTGGTAATCCCGTGCTCTTTGGCCAGATAGTGGGCTGTGGCAAGCCCGTGGCCGCCGCCACCGACGATGATCACATCATATTGTTGAGCAGGATCAGGAGTACGCCATGTCTTGGGCCAGTGTTTGTTGCCCGTAAGTCCTTGCTTGAAAATCTGAAAGGCGGAATAGCGCATTTGGATCACTTTGCGAATAGCTGTAATGATGGTGCATCAAAAAAAGGCTTTTGTGTTTGTCTGAAATAGACGTATAGTTATCTTATATGGACGTATTTGCTCACCCCAAACCATTTCTCAAGCCATTTCCCGGGCCATTTCGAATAGCGTTTGTTCTGATCGACGGATTTGCGTTGATGTCTTATGCGTCCGCGATGGAGCCGCTGCGGGCTGCCAATCTGATTGCCGGACGTGAGCTGTACAGTGTGCTGAACATACCGGCCAGCGGTTCGCGGTCGGTTAGTTCCTCTGGCGCAATTATCGGCGCTGACACCTACCTGGGAGAAAATGTCGATTTTGATATGGTCTTGGTGGTCGCGGGTAGTGAGCCTCAAGGCCATCGGCTACGTCGACTGGATCATTGGCTGCGATTGCTAGCATCGAGAAAAGTATCGATTGGGGGTGTTTCGGCGGGTCCGTTGATTCTTGCCAGAGCAGGCATTATGGAAGGGCATCGCTTAACTATTCATTGGGACCATGTCTCACAACTACGCGATGTATCAGCCAAACTGATTATCGAAAAAACTTTGTTTGTTCGCGACCGCGGTCGTCTCACCTGCGCCGGTGGTACAGCGGCTATGGACATGATGCACGCCTTGATTACCGAGCATCACGGTGGCCACTTTGCTCAGCGTGTAAGTGACTGGTTTATTCACACCGATGTTCGGCCGGGTGAGAATCCGCAGGTGGCGGGTTTGGCTCAGCGTCACGGGGTGGGCGATATTGGAGTGCTCAAAGCACTTCAAGCCATGGAAAATCACATGGATGATCCACTGACCTTGTCTCAGATTGCTGAGATTGTGGGCGTTAGCGTTCGCCAGATTAATCGTCTTTTTCGGCAGCATTTAGGTGCCAGTACGTTGGAGTTTTATTCAGGGCTAAGGCTACGCAAAGCAAAAGGGCTTCTTCGCGGCAGTTTGTTGTCGGTCGCTGATGTCGCTCAAGCGACAGGGTTTGCCAGCAATGCGCACTTGAGTCGGCAGTTCAGCAAATCATTTGGTGTGTCGCCTACGCAGTATCGAATGCGTTTGCCTGGAAAATAAGCTGCGCGCTCTTTTGTAGAAGCCTATACTCGTGCAAAGCTATTAATGTGAAGGCTGCATAACTTTAAGAGAAGCGCACACAAACTCGGCAATAAATCACAGCCGAGCCTATCTTAACAAGGCTGCCTACGCACCGATCTCGTAACAAATCATTAACGGATCTCTCAGACGCTCCACCTAGGAACACCATGAACCCCACTGATACACGATTTGCTCATGCAATCGTCATGACGGAGCAAGCTGCCCAAAGCGCTTTGGTTCTATTTCGAGAGCGCGATAAACTTGCCATTGAGCAGAAGGGATTACAAGACTGGGTATCGAACGCGGACAAGGTTGTTGAACTGGAACTACGTGCAGCGATAGCCGATGCTTTTCCAGACGATGCCATTATTGGGGAAGAGCACGATACTGTTGAGGGTATTAGTGGATTTACCTGGGTTATTGATCCAATTGACGGCACCACTAATTTTGTCAATGGTACGCCGGGTTGGTGTGTGGTTTTAGCGTGTGTGCACAATGATCAGTGCGTAAGCTCTGTCATCTGCGACCCTGTCTGTAACGAGACATTCACAGCGATTCGTGGTGGCGGCACAAAGCTGAACGGGCAACACATACAAGCCAGTTCGGTAACGCAGCTCAATGAAGGTACTTTGGGTGTCGGACACAGCACCCGAATACCTGCAGAAGGCACCCTTGCATTATTGTCTGCGTTGCTTGAGCACGACGGGATGTTTCGGCGTAGCGGGTCAGGTGCACTTGATCTTGCCTATGTAGCTGCTGGGCGTCTTATCGGCTTCACCGAGCCACATATGAATGCGTGGGATTGCATTGCTGCGTTGCTGATGATTGAAGAGTCGGGTGGATCGGTTGAGCCGTTCAACATGAAATCGATGCTGAACAACGGTGGTCGAGTGGTTGCAGCTTGCGAAGGGGTATATGCTCAGGTTCGTGAAATGGCAACACAAGCTTATACAGCGCCAAACTAAGGCGCTGTATAAGCACGCAAGCAGGGTTTACTTGCGGCGGTTTAAATACCCAGAACCCGGTTGCGTTGGATAGAGAATCCGATTTCTGCCAGTTTCAGATAGCCTCCCATCTCTCTCAGACTCTTTTGGTAGCTGTCGTCAATTTTTGCAGCCAACTCGCTATGGTCTCGTGTTTCTTCGAAGACCTCCGCGGCTGCAGCGCCGAAGCTGTCATAGACGTCGTCGTTGAATTCACGTAACTCTACGCCGTTGTCTTCTACCATCACTCTTAAGAACTCGCCGTTGTTTGCAATGGCTTCTTCCGGCTGTGCTGCGTTTTCCTCCATGCAGGCCGCTTCGATGACTATTTTTTCGTAGTTGCTACGTTTATCCCACCACTCCTTGTTCATTCCAAATGCCAGGCCACCACCTGGTTCATGCATACCGGGCGAGTAGTAGTATTTTGCGGCTTCATAGAATTTCATGAAATAGTCGTTATAGGGACCGACCCATTCAGTGGCATCGATAGCGCCGGATACCAGGTTTTCGTAGATTTGGCCGCCTGGCAACGATACTGGGGATGCACCAAGTTTTGCCATAACGTCACCACCCAGCCCGGGTATGCGAATTTTCAGGCCTTTCAGGTCTTCGGCTGATTCGATTTCTTTGTTAAACCAGCCGCCCATCTGCGTACCAGTGCCACCACAGGTAATGGCTTTAATACCAAAGCTACCTGATAATTCGTCCCATAATGCCTGGCCATCTTTGAACTTGATCCACGCATTCCATTCCGGTGTTGTCATGCCAAACGGCACGGATGTAAAGTAGGCAAAGCCAGGATGCTTGCCTTTCCAGTAATAATCAGCGGCAATATAGGCTTCGCTGTTGCCGGAAGCCACATCATCGAAAACGTCAAAAGCGCCTACTTTTTCACCAGCAGCAAAATAGTTGGTTTCTATCAGCCCGTCTGATAAATCGCTTATGCGTTTGGCTAAGCGTTGCGCGCTTAGCCCCAGGCCAGGGAAATCCCTTGGCCAGGTCGACACAATATTCAATTCGGTTCTGGTTTGTGCAATGGCAGGTGCCGAGGCAATAATTGCTGCACCTGTTGCGGTAGCCGCAACTACGCCTTTTGTACTGTCTTTTAAAAAATCCCGTCTGGACATGCCATTCTCCGGTGAAAATTTAGGGTACGACGCAGTAAATATACGCTGTTAGCAATAAAAAACACTGTGAGATTAAATGCATGTGTCAATCGATAGGCGTGTTGTCAGTTATGTTGTCAATAAGACCCTGCTCGAGATGCACCAGTAATTTATCCAGCATGTCGTCACATTGCTGTAACTGAGTGGCTTCAATAAACTCATCTGGTTTATGCCCCTGATCCATAGACCCGGGGCCACAGACCACACACGGTATGTGCAGTTGTTGGGCAAACAGGCCAGCTTCAGTACCAAATGCGACTTTGGTGGGCGTGTGTTTTCCGGTAAGTGACTGTACAAATGATACGACAGCAGCATCAAGGTCAGTATTAAGACCTGGGTAGGCATTAAACAAGTCAAAGGCTATTTCAGCCTCTGCAGCCTGCCTGCGGGCGATGTCGGTCAGCTTGCAGGCCTCGACCTTTAATGCGTCCAGCAAGGCCTCAGGATCGTCCTCAGCCAGGTTGCGTATTTCCATATCGAACGTGCAGCTGTCAGGCACAATATTCAAGGCAACGCCGCCGCGTATGTTGCTGACATGAAGCGTGGTGTAGGGCACCTCGTACGCTTTATCTTGATGACCTGTCTGTGCAAGCGCTAGCTGCATCTGCCGGATTTTATCAATCATGTCGGTTGCCAGATGAATGGCATTGAGTGCCTTGGGTGCCAAAGCAGAATGCCCAGCGCGACCATTGCATTTTACGTGGCAAGCAGTTTTGCCTTTGTGGCCTGTTGCAACAAATAGCTCCGTTGGTTCACCTACCATGCACATGAGTGGTTTTACCGGTGCATGCTCGAGCATGTCGATCAAAGAACGTACGCCCACACAACCGATCTCTTCATCGTAAGACAGCGCCAGATGCAAAGGGGTGGTGAGTTGCATGCGTGAGGCTTTGAGTGCAGCATTTAATGCGCAAGCGATAAAGCCTTTCATATCTGCACTGCCACGGCCGTAAACTTTCCCGTCACGTTGTGTCATTTTGAATGCAGGCACTGTCCAATCCTGACCTTCAATCGGGACGACATCGGTATGCCCAGACAACATAAAGCCAGGTGTGTTAGCGGGGCCGATACTGGCGAACAGATTGGCCTTGGTGCCATCCTCATTGCTTATCAGATTAACGGTTGCGCCTGCTTCCAGCAGTAGCTCTTGCACCCACGAAATGAGCTGTTTGTTTGGACGTGAACTTACCGTATCAAACGATAAAAGCGTGTCCAGTAATTCCAGCGTTTTCGCCATTGCAGTGAACTTCCTATGGATTGATTTAAATTTAAGCCTGTAGAGCACAATGGTTTGTCCCCCATTGGAACTGTGGCGGTAAAACTTGCTATATGACAGGCGCTTGTGCAATTCTATCGCTTTCGCGATAAGTGCAGGATACAAAAAGAATTGAACACGAAAGACGAGCCGATCAACAGATTGCTGGTAGCGTGATGAACAGCCAAGTAAGGTCCAGCGCAAGTGTTGCGGTTGGGATAGAAAACGTGGAAAAACGCTACGGTGATTTCACGGCGTTGATGCAGATCAATCTGCAGATTAATGACAACGAATTTTTTACTCTATTAGGGCCTTCTGGTTGCGGGAAGACCAGTTTGTTGAGAATCATTGCAGGGTTTGAGCCCACAAGCGCAGGATTACTGTTTTTGTATGGCGAGGAAATAGAGAATCTTCCTCCGGACAAGCGTCCGATAAATACCGTGTTTCAGAACTATGCGTTATTCCCACACATGAGCGTGGCTGACAACATTGCGTTTGGTTTGAAAATGCTGGGTTGGTCGTCAAGCGACATCGAAGCGCGTGTTGAGCAGATGGTGTCCCTGGTCAGGTTGCAGGAGTTTATTCACCGTCGGCCTGCGCAGCTTTCAGGTGGACAGCAGCAGCGTGTCGCATTGGCGAGAGCCATGGCGCCCAAGCCCAAAGTGCTATTACTTGATGAGCCGCTGTCGGCCCTGGATCTAAAGCTTCGACAGCAAATGCGAGCCGAACTCAAGCAGCTTCAGCGCGATACAGGGATTACCTTTGTTTTCGTCACTCACGATCAGGAGGAAGCTCTGTCAATGTCGGATCGCATTGCGGTGATGTCTGACGGCCGTATTCAGCAGGTGGGCTCACCGATGCAAATCTATGAACAGCCTGCCAATCGTTTTGTCGCTGACTTTATTGGTGACACCAATCTTCTGGACGCCGAGATAGTCGAGGTTGCTGGCGGTGGTGCTAGTGTGCGCTTGGGTACCGGTGATGTCATCAAATCTGACACGCCTGAAAACGTTCAGATTGGAGACAGGGGATTTGTCTCGCTCAGGCCAGAGAGCATGAGACTGCGGGCAGCTGCCGATGTTGGTACTGATGCAGGCGCGGTAGCGCTTCAGGGTGTTATCGAGGATATTGTCTACCTAGGTACTGACAGGCAATACACGATTTCCCTGGCAAGCAACTTGCGCATTAGCGTCAGAGAGCAAAACGTGGCAAGCGGTAGTGCTGATGGCTTACACATCGGCAACGATGTCTGCTTGCAGTTAGCAGAGCGCGCTGCACGGTTTCTGGTGAACTGATGGCGGGTACCATTGGCGGTAGAACGGTCTCGTCCACCTACGCACCTGTTCGTGGTTGGTTGTTATTGCCATCATGGGCAGTCATTGGCGTCTTCCTGCTGCTGCCGATGCTACTGATGCTGGTGTACTCGTTTCTGACCAAGGAGTTCAGAGGGGGGGTTATCTGGGAATTCTCGCTTGCAGCTTATGATCAGTTTATTTTTGATCGAGGGTTGTTTGGCGATGAAGCACCCAGTATTGAATGGACATACATCACCATCTTCGTCCGTTCCATCGTGCAAGCACTTCTGGCTACCGTACTCTGTTTGTTAATTGGTTTTCCTACGGCTTATTATGTGGCGACAAGGCCTGCGCGTACACGGGCGCTGTGGCTGTTTCTCATCACCATACCTTACTGGGTCAATCTGCTAATTCGTACGGTTTCGATGAAGTTTCTGATTCGGGACAACGGCCCCTTTAACGAGGCATTGTTGGGATTGGGGCTTATCGACGCCCCTTTCCAACTGGTTAATACAAACCTGGCAGTACAATTAGGCCTGTTTTACTCCTACTTGCCGTTCATGGTGTTACCGATCTACGCATCCATGGAGCGCTACAACGCTTCGCTCTCCGAAGCTGCTGCTGATTTATACGCCACCCGTTGGCAAATATTGCGGCGTGTCATTATTCCGGTAATAAAGCCTGGCATTGTTGCTGGTTGCATTCTGGTGTTTGTGCCGAGTCTGGGTGCGTTTCTGGCGCCTGATTTATTGGGGGGCGCCAAGACGTTCATGATTGGTTCTCTTATCGAAGAGCAATTTAAAGGTAATGCAGGCAATTGGCCCTTTGGTGCGGCGGCTTCTATGATTTTACTCAGTATGGTGTTGGTGGTATTAATGCTTTATGCACGTTCTCAGGCAAAGGAGCTCTGACAGTGCAAAGTGCCAAGGCTTTTGATGTCAAGCATTACCCGGGTTTTCTAGGTGTTACCGTGCTATGTCTGTTTATCTTGTATACGCCGCTGATTGTGGTCATGGTGTATTCGTTTAACGACAGCCTGTCAATTACACGTTGGGGTGGATTCTCCTTACGCTGGTATGTAGAGGTCTTCAATGGTGTGGAGTCTGCAAAATTCAAAAGTGCAGCTTGGAACTCGCTAACCATCGCGTTGGCTGCAGGCATAACATCCACGATGATTGCAGTGGCTGCGGCGATTGGAATGGTTAGAGGGGGGCAGTTTGCGGGGAAGTCTGTAAGCTTCGCCTTGTTGTCCATGCCCATCATGGTGCCTGAGATTGTAACGGCCGTGGCTACTCTGGTTTTCTTTTCGGCCATTGGTTTCACACTAGGCTACGGCTCTATTGTGGTGGCTCATATTGTATTTTGTATTCCGTTCGCCTACTTGCCCATCGCCGCACGCTTGCAAGGTATTGAATCCAGTTTTGAGGAGGCAGCACAGGATCTTTATGCTAGCCGCTGGCAGGCATTTCGACACGTATTGTTGCCGATAATGGCGCCTGGCATTCTTTCAGGTTTTTTGCTGGCGTTCATCATATCCCTTGATGACTTCATCATTACCAACTTCATTAAAGGTGCGGGCGTGGAGACCTTGCCAACCGCCATTTTCGGTGCCGTAAGGCAGGGAATAAAGCCGAATATCATGGCCTTAAGCACATTAATGCTGCTTTTTTCGATTGCTATTGTTACAGCGTCATACCTTATAGGGCGTAAGGGCGGAGGATCAGGGCGAGGAGAGGAATAAGTGCCTTAGGCCACGTAGGTCCATGCCGCAGTTAGGTTTTGTGGCACATTTAGGCTAGAGTTTGTCGGTTGAGCGAGATAGTAGTGTTGGCCTCTGCGAGTAGATATCAGTATTTGAGTGGTGGATATTGGAAAGTGGTCTTATGCGCTTTGCAAGCACTCTCGTATTGTGTTGTTATAGGGATTGTTGTCGTGATAATCAAATAATCAGCATTTGGTATTTACACCAAAAATTCGGAGCTATTGGCCATGAACCCCGTTTTACTGTCCAACCAGAAATTGTTACCAACCGCGCTGGCAGCTGCTGTCGCGGCTGTGCTCGCCACTACACCAATAATGGCCCAGGCAGAAGGCAAGCTGTCGATCTACCACTGGTTCGAATATATTCCGCAAACACTTCTGGACAAATTCTCCAGCGAGTACGGTGTTGAAGTCACCATGGACACCTACGACAGTAATGAGTCGTTGCTGGCATCCCTTAAAGCTGGAAAGCTGGGTTCCTATGATGTTGCGGTACCGGGCGATTATATGGTGCAGATCATGGCCGAAGGTGGCTTGCTGGACACCGTTGCTGAAGGCGAGCTTGCCAATGCTGCCAACATTGAAGAGCAATGGCTCAATGTACCCTTTGATAATGGCCGCAAATATTCTATTCCGTATCAGTGGGGGTCAACGAGCTTTTCAGTGAATCGTGATGTGTACCAAGGCGATATCAGCTCTACCGATATCTTATTTGATCCACCTGCGGAGCTAGCAGGCAAAATCAACATGCTGGATAGTCAAGGTGAGGTGATGGTATTGGCATCGCTGCACCTAGGTATGGAGCAGTGCAGCCAGGATAGAGAAAAGCTCAAGGAACTGGATGCTCTTTTACAAGGCGCTAAACAGCACTGGGCATCTTTTGGTTCTGACATCGCAAAAGATGTGCTGGTATCTGGTGATGCAGCTGCTGGCATGATCTACAACGGCTTCTCGGCCAAAGCACGTGAAGAAGGTGCAAACCTTGAATATGCCTACCCTGATGAGGGCTATGTTGTGTGGATGGATAACGTGGTTTTACTCAAAGATGCGCCCAATAGGGACAATGCCATTAAATTCATGGATTTCTTGCTTGAGCCTGAAAACATCGCTGCCGTGACTAACTTTGCACAGTATTCTGCAGGTGTCACTGGCGTCGCTGAATTTCTGGATCCGGCGTTAGCTAGTTCGCCAGAAGCCAATCCGCCCACGGGCCCCGCAGGCAGTTTCGTCGCCGTATGTGACCAGGCAACTCAGGAAGTGTACGACCAGCTGTGGACTCGTTTACGTAAATAGCTGGCAGCGGGTGAAATTGGTTTTCAGATACTGATACTAGAGGCTTGCGTGGTCGGCTAATTGCTGCCGCGCAGGCTCACTTTGGGTGCTCGCTCGCGGGCGCTGTGCGCTCTCGTTCACGGCTACTGGCAGGCACCGCTGTTTGACATTACACGGTTATGTTATTGCAGTGAATCAGCTAGATTCAAGAAGAATTTCATGAGTGAACAGCCAAGCCGTCTTAGCACTGTCTACTGCCATGGTTTGCCAGGCTCGGCAGAAGAGTTATGCTTCCTAGACACGGAAGATGCCAGCTCATTGCAGGTAGTTGGTTCGTTGAGCGAGTTTGAAGGCAGCGAAAATCTCGCTGCGCAATCTACTAACTGTCTGCATGTCATAGGTTTTTCTCTCGGTGCCATGACGGCGATAAAAATCGCTGAAAAATATCCGCAACTGCTTAACAAGCTGTCTCTCATCTCACCCGCAGCGCCGTTAGAGTTAGGTGATTTTTTACCAAACATGGCAGGTAGGGCAGTATTTCAAACTGCCATGCGAAGTCCGCTTCAGTTCAAAATGCTCACACTCGTCCAGAGTGTCGGTGTCCGAATATCCTGTGAGCAAGTAATCAAAATGATGTTCAAAGGCTGTGCTGAGTCAGAACAGGCATTGTTGTCAGAGCCACGTTTCAAAGCGGCTCTCGTTGCTGGACTGGTAAAGTCTTATAGCAATGATAGGGCGTCTTACAGACAAGCTGTACATGAATATGTGAATCCATGGTCGCATCGGCTTGAAAATATCAGCTGCTCAGCTTCCATACACCATGGTGATGCTGATAACTGGGCGCCAATAGCTATGGCGTACGCATTAGAAAGCACAATTGCCTCAGAGGTTAAGGTTGTTGTTTATCCGGGCTCAGGGCATTTTTCCACCTTGCGAAAGGCTGTGTGTTGTCTGTTAAATACTGACGGTAGCGTAGTTGATTAATGGCTGTTTTGGATGTCACTGTAAATTGATGTAGTTAGCGTTGATACCGAAAGCAGTACGTTCAAGCGTTATGGGTACGTGGTACAGCTGTGTTGGCTCATTATTATTGCAATAGCTGAATAATTTCATACAGCTACAATTGCTTAAGGATCCAAGTGCAATTTGCCCAATACCTGTTAAAGATTTGAGTGTCAGATGCCTCACACGCAACGCGCATCATGTAAATTTTCAAACGTTAAAATCCCTGTGCATACAAATGATTCTATGTGAGCCTGAGATAGCCAAAGAATGAACTTATTTTGTTTCTAAGCTATCAATATGACGTTTGAGAGAATGTGCATGCAGTTAAAGCCATGGCATTGAATTCAGGCCCCTATGTTTTTATAGCAATATTGAATGATTCGCTACGAACAGCGATACGGTCCTTATCTAAGCCGCCGAACAGCCTAAATATCCAAATGAAGAGCATCGATTGATTCTACTGGATTGTCTCAAATATGCATATTATGTTGATGCATAATACAAATTGTATACTGTATATAAATACTGTTATTTCTTGTTTTTGTGTGCTCAGTGATTCGCATAAATGCTAAACTACAGGTTGTAACGGAGAATAATCATGGAAGATTTTAACGCAAGTGCAGGAACAAGTGCAGGAACAAGTGCAGGAACAAGTGCAGGCACGAGCACAGGCGGCAGTAGCAGCGCAATTATAGGCGCACTTACAGGTGATATTCGAAATTCATCTGACCAACTATCCTTTGGTATGAGCTCGTTCAACGCTCATGAACAGCAAAAATTTGGTCAGAGCGTACGGTTGGCAATGGCATGCATCGAAGGTACGGACGAGCCAGTTGCTACTAAGGCCATGCCTGCTGATGAAACCAGCATCCGTCAACGCTTGAAGGTACTGTCGCAAGAGATTACTTCTCATCATGCCGATTTGCTTGAGCTTTTGGTTCGGTTTGATGAAATGAATGGTTGGAAGTCCAGCGGTGCAAAACACTGCGTGGCTTGGATGAATCTTGAGCTGGGTATAAAAAGAACACTGGGTTGGGCTTATTTGAATGTTGGCCGAAAGCTGCGCTTGCTGCCTATCGCCACAGCACTGTTCAGAGCTGGAAAAATTTCCTGGTCAAAAATTCGGGTCATGGTTTCTGTGGCGAACTCGGACAATGAAAAAACACTCTGTCACGCAGCGCTGGATGCCTCTTTTACTGAAGTGGAGCGTCTTTGCAACGATTATCGATGGAAAGAAGATTCAGACGATAGTAATAATGATGAAAGTGCGCGAGCACTCAGGCAGCGAAATTCTCGCTCGTTAACCTGGTCTGAAAACAGTATTGGCAATACCCGTATTAATCTAACGCTACCGCCTGAAATCGCTCAGGCGTTTCTCAATAGTATTGAGCACTCGTTATCGTGGCTGCAAGATCACGCACCTGACTTCGATAGTACTCTCACACAGCGGCGTGCTGATGCTGCGGTATTAATGGCCGAGAGCAGCATACAAGCTGCTGGCCGCGACATCGCAGTTGCTGATAGATATCAGGTTATCGTATCGGTCGATGAAAGTGAATTGAAAACTAAATCAAAGCATGATGTATCTAATCAGGCTACATGTGAAACGATCTTGGCGAGCGAACAAAACTTGGAAAACAAGGCGCATCCTACAAGCGCGCCGATCCCAACTAGCGAGAAGAGCCCAACAAGCGAGAGAACGCCAATAGCCGAAAGAATCTCAATAAGCGAAACTAGCCTGACAACTGGAACTAATTTGCCAACAAAGCGCCCAACTGTAAGAGGTTCAGGCGCTATCGCCCACGAGACAGCACGTCGCATTGCTTGTGATTGCAGCGTTACCACCAACACAAGCAAAGATGGTGAATTAATAGACATCGGGAGAAAATCGAGATTGTGGCCACCTGCCATGGCTCGTGCGATCAAAGAGCGCGATCAGCATTGCCAATTCAATGGATGTACACAGACGAAATTCCTTCAGATTCACCACATTATTCACTGGGCTGATGGTGGGTTAACAAGTGTTGAAAATGGGGTTTGTATATGCCAGTCATGTCATACCATGTTGCATGAGGGTGGCTATTCAATACAAAGGGTAAATAACAATGAGTCGTTACTGAATGAGCAGTTTGTTCAGCAGCAGCATTTAGGCGACAAGAGCTTGTTTGATTTTGAAAAAGACATTCGTATAGACAAGCAGTCTTTTGAAACCGTCCGTAAGCTCTCACCTACGCGGTACAGATTTCGGGTGATAGATCCGCAAGGCCGAGATATTCGCAACACATGTAGCCTTGATATTCATCATGAAAGCGATGAGCACGCCGACTGCGCTAGTCAGTCCACACGTGATATTAGCGATGAGCACGCTGACTGCGCTAGTCAGTCCACACGTGTGGACTATCAAGAGCCTGCAACTGGGAGTTGTCACTGTGCTGTATCCAAGCCAAGTCGTTACCAACACACAGCCGGGGTTGGGTTTAAGTGCGAACCGTTTGGTGTTTCAGAGCCAAGTACCCGTTACGCCGTGAATTTAATTGAGAATCATGTTGTTTTACAGCAGTGCTCATATGGTTAGAAACGCGGGGGAGGCAATGCTTGAACGCTACATTTATTAGCGATACGGTATGCATGTTGTTGATTTATGTGCTGTGGTATAGGCCATTAGCTGGGGGCTAACTGATACGCGTGGCTGGTACAGGCGATGGTTGCGAGCGACCGCTACGGGCGACTGTTAAGGGCGACAGGTATGAGTAAAGAGTGATAAATGCAGAGTGAACTGCACGGCACGCTAGACTGTTGGTGTACTGCCATCAAGTTCAAGAAGTATTTTTGCTGACTCATCGCTGCTCAAATTACGCCAGCTTCCAACGGGTAACTCTGCCAACTGTACGTGCATAATTCTGACACGCTCAAGCTTTGTTACTGAATAGTGAAAGTGTTTGCACATACGCCGAATCTGGCGGTTTAGCCCTTGATCCAAGGTAATGCTGAAAGTTAGTTCGGATAGTTGTTCTACCTTGCAAGGTTTCGTGACAACGCCGAGCATGGGAACTCCGTTGACTAATCCATTGACGAATTCATCGGTAATTGGTTTGTTGACAGTGACTATGTATTGTTTCTCATGCTGATTGCCGGCATGCATTATTTTATCGACCAGATCGCATCTGTTAGTCAGGAATATCAACCCTTGAGAGTCCTTGTCTAGCCGCCCTATGGGAAATATTCTGAAAGGGTGATCAACAAAGTCGATAATATTTCTTTTATCACTAGATGCTGCCGTGCAAACTACACCAACGGGCTTGTTTAACGCTATAAAGATTAACTGACTGGCGGCCAGTGGCTTTATAACCACACCATGCAAAGTCACATTGTCGTCGGCGCTGACTTTCTCTCCCAGATTGGCTTGCTTGCCATTGATGGCAACTGCTCCGCTTAGAATGAATTTGTCAGCAGCTTTTCTTGAGCAAATTCCACTCTCGCAGATGTATTTGTTGATACGGGTTTTCGGGGTGTCTGAGCTTGCTTTCACAGTTTGGCGTGAAGTGCTCATTGTGTCGACAGTGCTCGCGAGAGGGTCATGATTGCTATCTTATACTGGACACGTGTGTATTGCCTGGCGAATCAACTTCGCAGTGGTTGACCTTAGAGCGGAATTGCAGGATCATAGGGAGGCTGTCGGACGTTGTATTCCGAGCTGTAAGTGGGAGAGTGCTACTGGAGTCAAACTTCAGATGCCGCCGAAGGGGAAACTACCCGAAAACTCTCAGGCGAAAGGACCGCTTACAGTAATAGCACTCTGGAAAGTCGGGCCACAAGCCCGCGCCGACGGTGTAAGCAAACACATGTGTTTGCCAGTCTCTCAGGCTTTAGACAGGGGGGTACGAGTTCGCATGCGCGTGGCGCAGGCGTCGTGTCTACCGTCTATTGTTATTGAAGAGCCTGAATCGCCATGAGCACTGAAACCTCGCCCCCCAAACGCACTGTGCTTTACGAGCTGCACGTAGAGCTCGGCGGCAAAATGGTTGACTTTGCTGGTTGGGAGATGCCGGTCCAGTACGCGGCAGGCATCATGGCCGAACACCAGCAATGCCGCGAGCAGGCTGCATTGTTTGACGTGTCGCACATGGGACAACTCACATTGCAGGGTGACGACGTGGCGAGGAAACTTGAGGCGTTAGTACCTGCAGACATTGTCAATCTGCCGGTTGGCAAATCCAGATATACATTTTTCACCAATGCTCAGGGTGGAATCCTGGATGATCTGATTGTTACCAATGCAGGTGACTATCTGTATGTGGTGGTCAACGCGTCTATGCGAGAGCAAGATGTTGCTCATCTGCGAGCGAATCTGGATGGCATTGAGCTTGTTGAACAATCAGAACAGGCATTGATAGCCCTTCAAGGTCCCAAGGCTATCGATATTGTGGCAGCCATTTGCCCTGCGGTTGAGAAGCTAACGTTCATGGAGTCAGTTGAGAGCGAAATAGCCGGCGTAGCTGCACGGGTATCGCGGCTAGGCTATACCGGTGAAGACGGTTTTGAAATCTCGATTCCTGCAGATCAAGCAGATGCCGTAGCGCGTTTGTTGCTCGCGCATGAACACTGTCAGCCAGCAGGCTTGGGTGCTCGTGATTCACTGCGACTCGAGGCGGGTCTGTGTTTATACGGAAACGACATTGATACCCAGACAACGCCGATTGAAGCTTCTCTGCTGTGGGCCATTCAAAAGCGGCGGCGTGAGGAAGGTGGATTTCCTGGTGCTGATGTTGTTCAGCGTCAGATAGCTGAAGGTGCAACTCGAAAACTGGTAGGCATCCGTCCGTCGGGGCGAGTACCTGCACGCCATGGCGCACCTGTATGTGATGAGCACGGCGCGGTTATTGGTGAGGTCACATCGGGCGGGTTTGGCCCTACGTTCGGCTCACCGGTTGCCATGGGGTATGTTGATATTGCGCATGCGCAAAAAGATACGCCTGTGGTGTTATCCATCCGCAACAAACAGTATCCAGCGCAGATTTGTGCTTTGCCATTCGTTGCTCACTCGTATAAGCGCTGAATACAGCGCGGTATTCAGCGCCGACGCTGTGTAATTTACTAATAGATAATCATTGAGAGGATAACCATGTCATTCCAGCCCACTGACTACTTTGCTTACGATTTTGCCAATCGGCGGCATATTGGTCCGTCGCCTACTGAAATAGCAGCCATGTTGAAGGCGGTTGGATACAACACGCTGGACGATCTTATTGATGCTGCCGTACCAGCGGCGATTCGCCAAGCCGAACCTCTTGAGTGGGGGCCTGCGATGACAGAGCGTGATGCGCTGTTCTATATGCGCCAGGTGGCCAACAAGAACACATTACATACCTCGCTTATCGGACAGGGTTATTACGGCACCAGCACGCCGGCGCCTATTCTTCGCAATATTCTGGAAAACCCTGCCTGGTACACCGCCTACACGCCTTACCAACCGGAAATTTCACAGGGGCGGCTGGAAGCCTTATTGAATTTCCAAACCATGGTGTGTGACCTGACAAGTCTGGATATTGCTAATGCATCTCTGCTTGATGAATCAACAGCTGCGGCTGAGGCGATGACGATGGCGCGTCGTTCTTCGAAGTCTAAATGTCAGGCATTCTTTGTTGACGAGAACTGCCATCCGCAAAATATTGCTGTTATCAAGACTCGCGCTGAACCCTTGGGTGTCGAGATTATTGTTGGCTCCCCGGATGATCTGGTTAGTAGCGATGTGTTTGGTGCTGTATTTCAGTATCCGGGTACTTACGGTCACGTTCGAGACTTCACGAGCAGCATTAAAGCATTACACGAGCATGGTGCATTGGCGATTGTTATCGCTGATTTACTAGCGCTCTCCCTTATCAAATCGCCGGGGGAGATGAATGCTGATATTGCTGTTGGTTCTACACAGCGATTTGGCGTACCGATGGGTTATGGCGGACCTCACGCGGCCTATATGGCTGTTAAAGACGCTTACAAGCGCTCGATGCCTGGCCGGATTGTAGGTGCCTCCATTGATTCGCAAGGTAACCCTGCGTACCGACTTGCACTACAAACACGTGAACAGCATATTCGCCGGGAGAAGGCGAATTCGAATGTCTGTACCGCGCAGGCACTGCTGGCAGTCATGGCATCCATGTATGCGGTTTATCATGGTCCTAACGGGATAAGAGCAATTGCCGAATCGGTTCATCGTAAAGCGGCGCGTCTTGCCAAAGGACTTGCGCAGCACGGTTTCAAGATTGAACCTGAGGTGTATTTCGACACCATCACGATTGAGGTGGGGCATTTACAAAAAACCGTCATGAGTTCGGCGGTTGCCAACGGCATCAATCTGCGCCGTGTCGGAGACACACGTGTGGGTATCAGCGTTGATGAGCAGACTCGCCCTGAGACTATCGAGGCGGTGTGGCGTGCATTTGGCATTGATCTAAAGGACGACAGCCAGCTGAATCGTGAATACCATCTTCCCGACAGCCTGCTGCGTTCAAGCGCGATTCTTACGCATCCGATTTTTCATCAAAACCGATCAGAAGCACAATTTACGCGCTATATGCGCCGTCTGGCTGATCGTGATCTAGCGCTTGATCGTTCAATGATTCCGTTAGGCTCCTGCACGATGAAACTAAACGCCACGGTAGAGATGATACCGGTGACATGGCCAGAATTTGGTCAGTTGCATCCCTTTGTGCCCATTGATCAGGCTAAAGGATATACGCATATGATCGATGATCTGAACGACAAACTTTGCCAGATTACCGGTTATGACGCGATATCCCAACAACCCAATTCAGGTGCGCAGGGTGAGTATGCAGGACTGCTAACCATTCGCCGCTACCATATCTCCAGAGGCGAAGGCGAGCGTAACGTGTGCCTTATCCCTACAAACGCCCACGGTACTAATCCTGCGTCAGCGCAGATGGCTGGCTGGAAGGTGGTTCCTGTTAACGGCGATAAGGACGGCAATATCGATGTAGCAGATTTCAGAGCAAAAGCTGAAAAACACAGTGCTCAGCTGGCAGCGTGCATGATCACCTACCCATCCACTCACGGGGTGTTTGAGGAAACGGTGACTGAGGTGTGTGACATCACTCATCAGCACGGTGGTCAGGTGTACATCGATGGCGCCAACATGAACGCCATGGTGGGTTTGTCCAAGCCTGGTGAAATTGGTGGTGATGTGAGCCACTTGAATTTGCACAAAACATTTTGCATCCCTCACGGTGGTGGTGGTCCGGGCATGGGCCCTATTGGTGTTAAAGCTCACTTAGCGCCTTTTCTGCCAGGACATCCGGAGCGTGATGATGCGATCGGTCCCGTATCGGCTGCGCCCTTTGGATCACCGTCGATTTTGCCGGTAAGCTGGGCCTACATTTTGTTGATGGGTGGCTCGGGGCTTACTCAGGCTACCCGAATTGCCATTCTTAACGCTAACTATATTGCTGCCCAGCTCAAAGATGCCTACAACGTGCTTTACAGCTCAGACAAAGGTCTGGTTGCCCATGAGTGCATTCTGGATACCCGTCCACTAGCGGCAAACGCTGATGTTAGTGTGGACGATGTTGCGAAACGACTTATCGACAGCGGCTTTCATGCTCCAACGATGAGTTGGCCTGTAGCAGGTACCCTCATGGTTGAGCCTACTGAATCTGAACCCAAGGCAGAGCTGGATAGATTTATAGATGCCATGTTATCTATTCGCGAGGAGGCCAGAGCGATTGAGGAAGGGCGCATGGATGCGAAGAACAACCCACTCAAGAATGCACCGCACACGGTAGCCGATCTTGTGGGCGACTGGGATCGTCCGTATTCA
Organism: Granulosicoccus sp.; assembly: GCA_023301795.1. Classification (GTDB taxonomy): domain Bacteria; phylum Pseudomonadota; class Gammaproteobacteria; order Granulosicoccales; family Granulosicoccaceae; genus Granulosicoccus. The sequence goes on along the minus strand of JALZVU010000004.1, from coordinate 40,871 downwards.
AGGCAGCAGGCGTGTTATCCGCCAGGGGCGTTGGGAGTGGATAAGTACTGGCCGCCGGTTAATCGTGTTGACAATGTGTACGGTGATCGACACCTTGTGTGCACTTGTCCTCCGATGGAAGACTATGCTGAGGAATCGCTTGAGCCCGTGGTAACCGTTTGACGACAGCTCGCTGATAGCGCTTGCAGTATTGGACTTACATAGTTGAGTCCAGTACTGCGTTTTGCCTGTGATTAAGTGGCTAGCCATTCACGCACGCGCTCCAATGGCTCGGCATGCTGGGCAACATCAGTAACGACACAAACCGAGTTTGCCCCATGATCGAATGCACCCTGTGCACGCTCAGGCGTAAAACCGCCAATAGCCACTAGAGGAATGTTGCCGATAGACTGCTTCCATCGCGCAAGCTTCTCTAGGCCTTGTGGACGCCATGGCATTTTTTTCAGCAACGTTGCATAGATTGGACCCAAAGCAATGTAGTCTGGGTCATGCGCCAATGCAGTCGCCAGTTCTGCTCGGTCATGCGTGCTGATACCTATTTTTATATTGGCCCGACGAAGTTCAGCAATATCTGCCAGTGCCAGATCTTCCTGTCCCAGGTGGACCGCACCGCAACCTTCATCCAGTGCCAGTTGCCAGTAGTCATTGATAATCAAGGTTGCGTCGTGCGCACCGCAAAGCGTTTTGGCTTGGCGGATTTGCGCACGGTAATGCTCTTCAGTCTGATCTTTCATACGCAGCTGTATACAGCTGACACCTAGCTGCAAGTAGGCCGCAAGTGCGTCAGTATTATCAACAATCAGGTAGAAGCGACTTAGCATATCAATCTCGAAATGGTGTTCCAAAGACAGGTGTTGAAGGGGCGGCCATATCGCGTTTGGGCATGGGCTGCGATTGATGCGCCAAGTGGCCCGCCTCGATACCCATTGCGAATGCTCGGGCCATAGCAACAGGATCACCGGCTTTGGCAACAGCGGTGTTTAACAGAATTGCGTCATACCCCAGTTCCATGGCATCGGCTGCGTGCGATGGTAAGCCAAGCCCTGCATCAACGATTAATGGCACATCAGGGAAATGTGCGCGCATGGACGTGAGTGCGTAGCGGTTGTTTAATCCACGGCCACTGCCGATGGGAGCCCCCCACGGCATTAACACTTCACAGCCTGCGCTTAATAGTCGATCGGCTACCACTAGGTCGTCGGTGGTGTAGGGGAACACTTCAAAGCCGTCTTCTATCAGTATGCGTGTTGCTTCTACCAGACCAAATACATCGGGCTGCAGAGTATCGTCTTCACCAATGACCTCCAGTTTTACCCAGGGAGTGTCGAATAGCTCACGGGCCATGTGCGCTGTTGTAACCGCCTCTTTTACACTGTGGCATCCTGCCGTGTTTGGTAAAACGCGTACGTTTGCCGAGCGAATCAATGACCAGAAGGCGTTCCCCGACTTCTCGGTACTTGACTCTCGTCTGAGTGAAACGGTTACCACCTCGCACTGCGATGCGGCAATGGCATCAAGCATGATCTTTGGCGATGGATACAGGGATGTACCTAGCAACAATCGGGAGTTCAGTTCAGTACCATAAACGGTTAATGACATGATGCTAGCCTCCTGACATTGGAGCAATGATGTCGACGATGTCGTTGTCGCACAGTTGATGCTCCTGGCGTTGGTGTCTGGGTATAAACGTCTGGTTTACTGCTGTAGCTACAGACGTCGGTTCGTGGTCAAGCTCCACAAGAAGCTCACTGAGCGTATGGCACTTCACCAACGTCTCTTGTCCGTTAATCCGTATTTTCATCTACAACCTCGTTGTCGACTATTCCATCAAGTGTTAGCGCAACACATCGGCTGGCAAGTGCTGGCGCACACAGAAAGCCATGGCGGTATAAGCCGTTGACATACACTGTGCGGCCACGGCGTCTTATACGTGGCAAGTTATCCATAAATGCTGGCCTTACATCGGTACCTACTTCAACAAGGGCTGCTTCTGCAAATGCCGGGTGCAGTGCGTAAGCACTAGACAGTAATTCCATAACGGATCGGGCGCTGGCATAACGTTTGTCATCGCTTTCAATCATGGTAGCGCCCACCATGAACTGATGACTCTTACGCGGCACGATATAGATCGGATAACGCGGGTGCAATAGTCGCACTGGCCTGTTGAGCGTGACGTCTTTTGATTCAAGAATCAACATTTCACCTTTCACGCCACGCAAGTCGGTGAGCTCGTCGCTGGCAGCCAGGCCACGGCAATCAATTAGCCATTGAGCTTTGGGTGTGGGTTGTCGTTGGTGAGCATCCAAGTGCTGGCCCTGATGTAAATCAAATAGCGTACTGTCTTGCAGAGAACTCAGTAGCGATTGCAATGCCTCTCGTGGATCAAGATGAGATTCCTGATCAAAATACAGACCATGAGTGAAACGACCGGCAAGATCAGGCTCCATTCTATCGATGTCAGTGGCACTGACAGACTCATGATGTGTAGTGCGTTTTGCAAACTGTTCCAGTTCAATTCTATCTCTGGTCTGAGCCACCACCAGAGACCCGTTTGCACGCAGCTCAGGGCTATGGGTACTCCAAAATGTAAGACCTTCCTGTCCTAATCGTGTAATCAGAGGCTCAGCACTTTCGCTCTCACACCAAGGCGCCAGCATACCGCCTGCCCACCAGGAGCAGCAGCTTTCATCTATGCCCATGCTCTGGGCATAGAGAGACACGTGGCAGCCACGATCGATAAAGTGTTTGGCCGTGCACAAGCCGGCAACACCTGCACCTATGATGTCGATGCGCACGCTGTTCATGACAATGCTATGGGAGTTCAACCGTATAACTGTCCAGTGGCGCAATGGTCTCAATCAGCCCCTGTGATTTCATGAACTCACTGAAGGCCGTGTAGCGCCTGCTATCCAGAGCTGCTGGTCGAAGCGCCAGGCGTGGCAAGGTGTCACGCCATGCGCGTCTGTTCAGTTCGTTGTCCAGATTATCAGCGTTTGAATCGCGGAATACTTCCCACGCCTCATCGGGATGATTAATCACATAGATGGTAGCCTTTTCAATTGCACGCATAAAGGCGCTGAGCTCAGGCGCATCACGCAGTTCGTTGTTGGTAACCAGGATAAGCTCATCGAACGCTGGAACCCCGTGTTCTTCAGGATAGAAAGCACGACCTGTGTAGCCCTCGATATCCATCTGATTGAGTTCAAAGTTTCGATAAGCGCCAATCACAGCATCTACCTGTCCGGTAATTAAAGAGGGGGAGAGTGAGAAATTGACGTTTACCAGCTCTACATCGTCCAGTGTCAGGCCGTGTTGTTCGAGCATTGCGCCCAGCAGGGCATCTTCAAAACCACCCACTGAAAACCCCACTTTACGACCTTTTAAATCAGCGATGTTTTTAATCGGGCCATCATCCAGAACCACTAAAGAGTTCAATGGCGTAGAGACCAGTGTTCCAAAGCGCGTCAACGGCAGTCCTGCGGCCACTTGTACATGGAGCTGAGGTTGATAGCTAACCGCAATTTGTGCCTTGCCTGCGGCGACAAGCTTAGGCGGAAGGCTAGGGTCAGCAGGTTCGATGAGCTCAACGTCCAGGCCGTTGTCCTCGAAGTATCCCAGCTCGTCGGCAACAATGATGGCTGCATGATCGGGGTTGATAAACCAGTCGAGTAAAACGGTGAGTTTTTCTGCGGCTGTGGCGCTTGTACTGAACACACTTGTACTAACGAGGATAGTGCTGCAGAACAGCAAGGAGATTCGCGTCATGGCGTGAGGGGGTCTCGGTAAGTGAGTTTGGATTAAGAGATTAAACAGTGCGATAGTGTTTTACTGAATGTCCCGCGCTGCTGATAGCGAATCACGCTGCCAATAGAGCGCAAGATCAAGCATCAGATTCACAAGGTAATAGAGCGTGTAGGCCAGCAGGCAAAGACAGAGTAGTGCTGCGAACATCAGATCAGTCTGCATGCGTCCATTAGCTTGCAGCATCACAAAGCCTAGCCCTTGGCTTGAGCCCACCCATTCACCCACCACCGCGCCTATAGGGGCCACCGAAGTGGCCACACGAATACCAGAGCTGATTGACGGTAGCGCTGACGGTAGGCGGATTTGTAACAGGGTGGCAGTTGGTGATGCATCCAGTGTACGGGCAAGATCTATCATGGCGCGGCTGGTATGACGAAGCCCGTCGAAGGTCGCCACAGTCACTGGAAAGTAGATGATCAACGTGGCCATGACTATTTTTGATCCCATGCCGTAGCCAAACCATAATGTGAGCAGTGGAGCGAGTGCAAATACCGGCAGGGATTGAGTAACAACGAGTAGTGGCAGAACCCAACGCCGTGCAGAGGTGGATAACGTGAGCGTGATAGCACTGGTGACGCCAAGCAGGGTGCCTAGTAGCAGTCCGAACAGTATTTCCATGAGTGTTATGGATGCATGATGTGCTAGCAACGAGAAATTGGAAATGAAGGTGGTAACGACCGCTAGTGGTGCCGGCAATATAAAGGCGGGCACTTGAGTGATGCTGACAATAACTTGCCAAAGGATCAACATGCACACGAGGGCTGCTATAGCTGATAACCACGAGGGGTAAGTGTTGGTGTCTACCGGCTTAGAGATTCTTACATCTGTAGCATTCATGATGTTGAATTCGCCTCAATTGCATCGCTATCTTGTACCTCCAGCAGCCTCCACAATTGGGGTAACTGTTGCATAAGCACGTCGCTCTCAATGCCACGTAAGGGCTGTGATTCAAGCTCTAGCGTGGGGCATCGCGACGGGATGCCGGGTTGCAGTACATGCACCTTGTGAGACAGTCTCAACGCCTCTGCCGGATCGTGCGTTACCAGAATCACGGTGCGTCCGCGCAGCAGTTCAAACGCTACACCTTGTAACTCGTGTCGGGTTATAGCATCCAGTCTGCTAAACGGTTCGTCCATGAGAACCACCGGCGGGTTTTCAAGCAGGGTACGAGCCAGTGCGACTCGCTGTCGCATACCGCCTGAAAGCGTTGCTGGCAAGTTGTCGCGCCATTCTCGCAGGCCTACATCTTTTAGTAATTTGAGTGCGCGTTCGCGGGTTGCTGAAGTAGCCTCTCCACGCAGGCGCGGTCCAAGCTGTACGTTGTCAACGATGCTTAGCCAGGGCAAAAGACTGTCGTCTTGCGGTACATAGGCAACTTGTGATTTCAGGCTTGCATTGTTGTCGAACCGTATTTCTCCAGCATCGGGTTTTTGCAAGCCGGCTATGAGCCGTAGCAAGGATGTTTTACCAACGCCACTACGGCCCAACACGCTGTGCCATAGACCTTTCTCGAAATTCATTGAAAGGTCTTTGAAAACACGGTGCTGTGAGTGCGTCAGATCTACCGACTCAAGCGTGATGGCAGACCTCATTAACAGCTTTTGTTCCACAAGGCGTGAAAGTGATGTACTGGACCGTGCCCACGTCCTATGTGCAGGGAGTCAGCAGCTGAAATTGCAGCATGCACATAGAGGGTTGCGTGCTCAATGGCAGTTTCAATATCCAGACCTTTTGCAAGCCCTGCAGCGATAGCAGAAGAGAGCGTACAACCGGTACCGTGTGTGTTTTGAGTACTGATGCGTTCAAATTCAAAACGGTGTGATTCGCCGTTTATATATAGAAGGTCTGTGCTGTGGGCAGCGTCCAGGTGGCCACCTTTGAGTAGGACAGAACACGTGGCCATCTGGCTCAATGTGCGCGCTTGCTCCTGCATTTGTTCCAGTGTATTGGCTTCATCTGCACCCAGCAGGCGCGCAGCCTCTGGGATATTGGGTGTGATGACACTGGCCCGTTCGCATAGATATTCCAGTAAGGCATCCACAGCGTCTGGCTGTAACAGGGAGTCGCCACTTTTTGCAATCATGACGGGATCCAGTACAACCGGAATGTGCGGAAATTCAGTGAGTACTTTGCTAACGCTCTTGATGATACTAACGCTTGAAAGCATGCCGATTTTTATAGCGCATACATCCAGATCGTTGAGTACCGCTACCATCTGTTGTGCGACAAAATCAGCCGGTACATCATGAATAGCCGCAACGCTTTGCGTGTTCTGGGCAGTGAGCGCTGTGATTACGCTTGCGCCATACACACCTAATGCACTGAACGTTTTCAAATCGGCCTGAATGCCTGCGCCACCGCCTGAGTCAGATCCTGCAATGGTCAGTGCAATGGGTGTACGGTGAGCACTATTGTCGCCAGCATGGCTGCCGATATTGCCGTTGATGATTCCAGAACTCACTTCTTTTGACATGCACATCTTCCGCGTTGGCAGATAACAGGCAGTGCTACAAAGAAGAGGATTTAAGGGGGGATCTCGAACTGACCCGCAGCGCTTGAATCCCTTCGTCGGCATTACCCGCATCAGGTTCATCGGGATCGCGCAGTCTGCTGCAGCATCTCAGCCGAACACCCGGTTTTCACCAGTGATTCAGCACCCCGTCAAGTGGTTTGCAGGATAGCACATAGAATTTGCGCGTTGCACTACACTTTGTTGATATGAACAATAAGAAAGTGATGTTCGAAGTCTGCGTGGACAGTGCTCAGGGTTTACATGCTGCTATCGCAGGTGGTGCAGACAGAATAGAGCTGTGTGCAGCGCTAGCACTGGGCGGGCTGACACCGAGCGCGGGCCTACTTTATTCAAGTGCGCGAATGTTTAAACAAAGCCACGTGATGATTCGGCCGCGCCCGGGTGACTTTGTCTATACGCCCGATGACATTGATGTAATGCTGGCGGATATAGACGCGGTAAAAACGGCAGGGCTTGAAGGTGTTGTTCTGGGGGCTTTGCGGTCGGACAACTCTTTGGATACAGATGCGCTACAAACCTTGTCGGCGTCAGCTGGCGATTTGGATAAGACGTTGCATCGGGCGTTTGATTTAACGGCAGATGTTAGTGAGGCATTGGAGATAGCCGTTGACTTAGGCTTTACGCGCATTCTCACCTCTGGTCAGGCCAGCAACGTACCTGATGGACTAACGCTATTATCAAGTCTTGTGCATCAGGCTGCCGGACGCATACAGATTATGGCAGGTGGGGGCGTCACGCTTGAGGCGATACCGGCCCTTATGGATATCGGTGTGGATGCGATACACGCCTCATGCAGTACACAGATTTTAGCTCAACGTGATTGTTCATTAATTGGAATAGGGATCAGATCGGACACTGAGCAAAGGCGGGTGATGCAGTTTAAAAACGCTATTCAGGGGCTGGGGAAGATTCAGTCCGATGGGGCGCGCAAGGAGTGAGCAATCATCCATATCGGCACTATCACCGATAATACGACCAACCGCCACGCGTGGTGTGCTGCAACAAACGCTGGGTCTGCGTCCAGCATGAGCGCCAGTGCTGCCATGGCTTCGACGCCACCGGGTGCGAACGCAATAAGCAGCTGTGCCACGGGCAGGCCACTCAAATGGGAAAACAGTAGTGCAGCTACGGCCGTTATAAGTAGCACAACAGTGGTGACGAACAATCCGGCAGACAAGGCGCGCAGTAGGTCAGATACTGCTACGCCAGAAAAGCGCGTGCCAAGGATCGCGCCCATAACGATAATGGCCAGCATGGACACGATAGGATGTAGGCCGCCCGATGCTATGCCTGTGACCTGTGATACGCCCGCGACGAACATACCGCAGAGTAAGTAGGCGGTAGGCAAGCTATAACGGCTAGCAATCCAGGATAAAACTATCGCCACACTTAGAGTGCCCATGAACTGCTGTACCGGCATCGCATGCTCTACGCCTGGCAGGCTGGCAGGTTCATAGCCGAGCAAGGTAACAATCAGTGGGATGACCAGTGTCAGCATAAGCACACGGATACTTTGTATCACGCTTACCGCCGGCAAGTTTGCGCCTGAATTTGCAGACAAACCGAGAATGAAACTCAAATGTCCGGGTGAGGAAGACAAAAACGCTGTGGTCCTGTCAAATTGCCAGTAACGTATGAGTAGCAGCGGACAAAGCCAGAGCATGATGACAAGTGAGCCTGCCAACAGCGCAAAGCTTGCCCACCAGGTTGCCGCTGCAGCAAACACCTCGGGAGTGATGGTGCTGCCCATGGCAATGCCAATGAGCACAAACGCCATATTGCGCAACCAAGGATGAATGTCGGCGCGCATCCCCATGATGCTGGCACACGTTACCGCAATGGCTGAGCCTGTTAGCCAGGGTGCTGGGAAACCGATCAGTATTGCCACACCTGCACCCGCTGAGGCAACGAGGATGGCCGAGGTGTTTTGTTTGAGCGTCTGTGGGTTGTAATGCACTCGTGTGGCTACTTTGATTGGTCGACCTTATTAATCTGTGCGTTTCATGACATTGAAAATGCCATTACACCATCAGCAATGTACTGCACCGACAGAGCCGCCAGCAGCACACCGAGTAAGCGGGTTAGTACCAGTTTGCCAGTAACACCTATGTATTTGTCCAATGCTTCGGCAGCGATAAGGACGACTGCGGTGAAGAGCATCAGGATAGCGATGATGCCTACGAGCGCTGCGGTGGTTGCGTAGCTGTTGCTTGCCGGATCAGCAGACAATTCTGATGCAAGCAGTATGGTTGCAGATATGGCTCCGGGACCTGCTATCAAAGGAATAGCTAAAGGAAATACCGCCAGATTGGCAATATGTTCTGATACCGCCACATTTGTTGTCTCTTCGCGGCGCTCTTGTCGTTGCCCATAGATCATCTCAAAGGCTGTGACGAACAGTAGCAATCCACCGGCAATCCTGAACGCGCTCATGGTAATACCAATGGCATCGAGGATAGCCATACCTGTAATCGCAAACAGCGTGAGAATGCCGAAAGAGATAATAGAGCCACGAATGGCAATCGAGCGCCTGGCTGCCGCTGACAGGCCTACTGTCAAACCCAGAAATAACGGTGCATTACCAATGGGGTCAATCGTGACGAACAGGGTTATAAATGCATTTATCAGGCTGTCGTAGGATGGCATAGTGACTTGACTCAGTAGCAAAAGCTTGGCGCTGAGGCAAGATACCTAGGTTTAGTATCCTTTTCAACTCTTGTCGTTGCTGGCGATATTGCGTGGCAAAGTGACGCTCACTATGGTTCCTGTATCGAGCATTGGCAGGCTTTGCATTCTCATTCTCGGGAGCCTGCCACTATCCGATCGCCCATTCGGCTGTGCCACCGCCAGCGAATGCTATTCAGTGAATGGTAACGATCTTGAAGGCATCATCGATAATCAAGAGATCGCTCAATGGTGTTCCGACATCAACAAAGGCGGGCGGCAGCTTCATCAGTGAGCGCGGTATATCTGTGACCATTGGGAGTGCTTCGGAGTAGGGTAATGCCACTGAATGTACAAGATTGCACAGGCTGGTTAGCAGATCTATATGCGCACCTGCCAGTGCGCCTTCCGCGTTAATCAGGGCACCATCTTGTACGCGGATATCCTGTCCGTACAAGGTGAAATGATCAGGACCGCCGACGGTTGCCATGGCATCAGATACAGCGAAGCACAAATTTTTAGAGGGGCGCGCTCGTAGCGCTATGCGTACCATTTCCCAAGAGACGTGAATGCCGTCGACAATGATCCCCGCATGAGCGTGGGAATCCAATGCAGCGCCAAGGATCCCGGGAACTCTTGAAGACATGGGTGGCATGGCGTTGTACAAGTGCGTAAAACAGGATAGGCCGTTGTCCAGCGCAAGTTGTGTTTGCGTAAGGGTGGCTGCCGAATGACCGCCGGAGACAACTGCACCGCTATGTGCAAGGCGTTGCAGCAAGTCCAGCTCTGCATGTTCCGGTGCCAGTGTAATCATCACAGGCAAGCCGCGACTACGCATGCGCTCCACTAATACTACGGTTTGCTTGTCTAGCGGGCGTATGTGTTTTGCAAGGTGGGTGCCTCGACGTTCAACCGCCAAGTGCGGCCCCTCGATATGCAAACCGCCTATTCCAGGCTTGTGCATGACACTTAACGCAGCCTCACAGGCCGCTTCCATAACCTCAAACGTGTCAGTGATAACTGTCGGAAGGATAGTGCCAGTACCCAGCTGACGGTGCGCAGCGGCAACGCCTTGAAGTCCGGATGGTGTTGGGTTGTTGTTAACCAGGATGCCCCCACCGCCATTAACTTGTAGATCAGTGAGCAGAGGAGCAATCAGATGGACTATGAAGTCCGCAATGCTGTTGTCAAAAGTGCGTATTGATATGACGCGCTCATTGTGTAGCTCAACCAGCATGTCGGTGTGATGCTGGTGATTCCACCAAAGATGTTCAGCGCGTATTAACATGGGCTTGTCTAGTAGATAGGGAGCTTATTGCTTGATCGCCAGAAGAGCAGCTCCGCGTGCCCCTGAGCTGTCTCCGTGTTGGGCTATCACAATATCAGGAATGCCAGTCTTACTGAGTGCGTGATGTTTCAGTGCATCGCTCAAGCGTTGTGTCACGTTATGAAGCTTTGACAAGCCTCCACCGATCACAATGCAATCAGGATCCAGAACCAGCTGTATGGTTAGTAGGCATTCGCCTGCAATATCGGACCAGATATCCAGTACCAGTGCATGTTCGTCACCGATCAATTGCTCAGCGGCTAGCCGCGTGCCTAATTTGAATTCGGCGATATTACTCAGACCAGTACCTGAGATGCAGGTTTCCATACACGCCATGCGTCCGCACCCGCAACGCCATAGGGGGAGTTCGTGTCTGGCTATCGCGCTGGCGGGTAAGGCGATGTGCCCCACCTCTACGGCCAGATTGCCGTGCCGGTGAGTGAGCTCTCCATCCATACAAAAGCCGCCGCCAACGCCGGTCCCCAGGATCAGGCTCATGACACTTCTATAGCCTTGGGCTGCACCTTGCCTGGCTTCGGAAACGGCAAAGGCCATGCCGTCGTTAACCACAACGAAATGGCGCTTCAGCCGTGCGGCCAGGTCATCGCCGATGTTATGATTGGATGCTGGTATGTTTGCTGTGAACACCATGCCTGAATGAGGATCTACGATACCCGGTATGGCTATCCCCACGGGTATTTCTCTATTGCCAGACGCATTGTCGAACAGCCACTCTATTTGCTCAATCAGTGCATCCAGCATGGCATCGTAATTTGACACTGGTGTGGCAATTCGCCGAGTAACAACCGTGTGAGCGTCGGGCCCATCGAACAATCGTGCCTCGATCTTTGTGCCGCCTAAATCGATTCCGCCCGATATCATGACCGATGATCAGATAGGGTGTATCTGGAGGATTCATGACGTTTACGATTAGGCCAAATGATGATCATTGCAGCATTGAGTTGCGGTTAAGTATTTCAGTATAGGCGTTCTTTGTGTAACGGCTTATTGCCAGAGCCATAGAGTTTGTTATCGGTTCCCTTTCGCTGATAGCCGAACCGCTATCTTCACAGTTACACAGTCTGGTTTAAATGTTGAGAATATGACAATGGATAATCAAAAAACAGGCATCATCGGGGTCGGGCACATGGGCCATGGGATTGCGTTAAATATCGCAAAATCTGGCAGACATTTGATGTACCTGGATCATCCGGGCAATCAGCCAACCGATGCGTTGCAGGCGTTAGGTGGTGAGCCATGCGCGACAGCTGCACAGATGGCGCAGGCGTGTGACGTGCTGATTCTGTGTGTCACCGGCAGCCCTGAGGTCGAAGACGTCCTTGGTCGGCATGACGGTGTGCTTGCCGGGATGACTCCGGGGACCGTGATTATTGATTGTTCAACGGCAATTCCGCAGTCAACTGAGCGACTGGCAGCCAAAGTACATGAAGCAGGAGGCCATTTTCTGGATGCGCCCATGACCCGAACACCTAAAGAGGCTGCTGAGGGACGTTTAAACCTGATTGTAGGCGGTGACTCACAGCTGTTCAATGATCAATTGCCACTAATGAAGTGCTTTGCTGAAAACATCACCCATGCGGGCGCTGTGGGAGCTGGCCATACGCTCAAATTGATTCACAATTTTGTATCGCTGGGCTTTTCTGCTGTGCTGGCTGAAGCTGCCGCGGCATCTGCAAAATCGGGGGTGGCGCCTGACGTCTTGTTAGAGGTTCTGGGCAACGGCGGGGGGCGCAGCGTTGTGCTGGATCGCTTTACGTCGTATATCACAGCCAACGAGACGCAAGGGTTTGTTTTTTCGCTATCCAACGCGGCAAAGGACACGCGTTATTACACTACGATGGCTGATGATCTAGCGATAGACACTCGGGTTTGTGAGGCGATTACCAGTATTTTTGAGGATCAAGTGAATGCCGGGATGGGCGAGCGCTACATTCCAGAATTAATATCACTGTTATGACGGTACTTTGTTGTAAATTACGCGTACAAATTGCAGTACCTGTATTGTTATTAACAACGAGAACGTAATGATCAGTTCACCTCTTAAAGTTTCAGGCCGTCTACGCGCAAAATACACGCTCACGGCGCTGTGCACGAGCATGTTGCTGGCTGGGAGCGTTCAAGTTCATGCTCAAGAACAGAGCTTGGAAGGTCTGTTTCAGAGTGTGCTCGTGTGTGCTCTTCTAGATCCTGTCTTTGCCGACATGCCAGTAAACCCTGTTTACGCACAAGCTGGAACCGATTGCTCTGCGGTGACGCCCGACAGCAGCGAGATCCAGTATTTTTCGGATGATAACTGCCAGATACCCCTACCATTTGAGAACACCTCGCTGTTCAGTCACTGCAACCTACTACTTGATGCAGATCTGCTGGGCGAGGGCAATGGTATAACCACACCCACCTGGACGCTATCTCCCGGCTCGCGCCTCGATCTGGGTGCACGCTCCCTTGAGGACGTCGTGCAACCGTATCTACAGCGTCAGGTCTACCGAACTGTGGACACCCCGCGAGGTACCTGCTCACTTGAAATGCGCGTGTATGCGGATAGCCCGGTACCTATTGATGATCAGACGCGGCCTTCAATGCTGGCCCTGCATGGTGGAAGCTGGAGTGCGCGTGGTTTTGGTTTTTTCGGGCTTGAACTGACCATTCCACATTACGTGGAGCAAGGGTTTGTAGTTTATGCGCCTTTCTATCGTCTACTGAGTGATTCCGAGGGCAGTGCTGCTTGCAATCAAGCTACCATCACGCAGATTGCGGACGATGCCTCAGCAGCACTGGCCTGGGTTGAACAAAATTCATCGCGCTACCAAAGCGAACCGGTGCCGGTAGTGTTTGGTCAATCGGCCGGTGCCCACCTGGCAACGTCGTTGTTAGTTAACGAGCCAGACAAGGTTGCAGGTGCGGTCCTGTTTTATCCACCTACTGATTTCACCGATTTCGCACTGCGTGCCCAGCAAGGCCTGTATACCGACGAGCAAGGGCTCGGCATATTGGAGCGCTTGATTGGTGTTGAAGCTGATCTAGTGGACATCAGTGCCAGCCCGGTCCCAGAAAACAGCTTTCCCGTGCGTATCGTTGAGCAAGGTATTAGTGTGCCACCCGTATTGATGGTGCATGGCATGCGCGATACATTAGTGGAGGCGCGTCAATCCGTGCGCTTATGTGATGCGCTAGCGGGGCGTATGTTGCAGGAGGCGGATTCGCAAATTGACAACTTTGTCAGCTTGCGCCAAACCATCGCGTGTGGAGCAGACTCTGAGTTACAACTTATACGCGAAGGTCAGCATGCTCTGGATGTATGTCTTGCTGACACGTTGTTACCCACTGATCTTTGCCCGTCTGGCAGTTCTGCATCCAGAGACGAGGTATCCATAGCAATAGGTGAGGCCGTGGCGTTTGCGGCACGATTAGGTCGCGCTGATGAGCCTTCAGAAGACACGCCTGCTGGTGAGGCACTAGTGCAGAGTCAGTCATCGGGCGGTGGATCGTTGTCCTGGTTTGTACTGTTACTTGGCGTGGTAGCTATTCGCAGGTATCGCACTACACCCTCTGTGGGGGGCTGTATTTACTGACTGCGCAGGCGTCAGGATTCTTTAGGTCAGTAGGTAAGGTGATTCATTTCTGGACTGATTGTTGCGATTGTATGGATTCTTTTCCTACCTTTCAAAACAATACAAGCTATGACCTATCAACTCCCCCTCAAGCTGACAGCAACAGCAGCTGTAGTGCTCTCACTGGCCGCCTGTGGCGGTAGTTCTTCCAGCCGTCTCCTTTCTGCACAAGCAGTGGATGGCTATATTGCTGGCGCGGATGTGCTCTGCGATGGCATGGAAAATGGCGAAACTCAGGCGGCTGGTCGATTTGACTGCCCTGCAGGTACTGTATTGAGCTCTATTAGTGGTGGCTACGATGTCGGTACTGATGAGTTGGAAACAACCAGTGACGTACCATTCACTGGTGTTCTTGAAGCTCCTGCCACTCAGCCTTTTGTCACGCCAATGTCAACTATTTCTGTGGCGATCGCCAGACAAGAGTCGGCTGATGGCACTTTCCAAGCTGCAAACTATACTGCCGCTCTGGAAAGTGTTGCTGCAACATTTGGCGTATCCGCGCGTGATCTGTCTCAAAACCCTGTTACTAACCTGGCTACTGCAAAACTCAACGCGCAGGTGCACCAGATACTGACAGCTTTTGCGCCAGGTGTTAATGACTATTCAGCTGCTGTGGCTGCCGTTGCGGCAGTTGTCAATACCGCTGCTCAGGCTAACAGACCGTTGAACCTTACAACTGATGTGGGCGTTTTGCTGGCGGCTGTAAATAATGAATTGGCTATTAGCAGCCCTTCATTAGCTGTAGCAACTGCTGACCTGGATCAGGTAACAGCAAACGTAACAAGTGCCAACACAGCAATCGAGAATGCAGCCTCACCAGACCGTGTGGCTGAAGAATCAAAAGCTGCAATCATTGCGCAAGCGCCGGTTACCATCGATCGTGACAACTCTTCAATCAGTGTGTTCAACGAGGATAGCGGCGTAGTGCAAGAGCTGGACATCGCTGACTTTGAAAATTCAACTGAAACAGATGGCCTGTACATCGCCCAGTTGTCTTCCGGCTTGACGCGTATCAACTACAACAGCAACGTATTTCGCTTTAACCAGAATATCAATAACACGCGTGTCACCGTGGGTTTCGAAGTTGAGTCTGTTAACGCTGGCGATTCCCGATCTATCAGCTTTATCAGTGAAGATATTGTAGTGAATGCTAATCGAGGAGATTCAAACAGTCTGAGTATTTCGTTTTCTTCTCAGAACGCTACATTCGCGCTTGTGGGAACAGACCGTACAGGTACTGTCACTAACGCTACTGTTCAGACTGATGGTGAGACTTTCCGCAGCGACGGTGTGGCATTGACGATCGATCTGTCGAAAATCAACGGACAACTTGCCAACCTTGGCTTTACAGATCTTCTTGAGACAGACGGTGACTACTCAGTAACATTGGTGATTGACGGTCTGCGTGTGAACGAGCAGGAAGGAACGGCTGCTGCTACCTCATCTGAAGAGTTCACTATTGACTCGGGTGCTGATTCTGTTACTGGAAATGGTTTCAAAGGGTACATCTCAGTTAGACGATAGCCGTAAGGCAGGACGAGGAGTTGTTTCCGGGTGAGGTGATTTACAAAGCGAGTGCTACCAATGCGCTTTGCTTTATGACCTTGCTTGGAAACCTCCTTGTTAGCGGAAGTTCACAAGCATCGCCCGTGGATATGATTATCCCGGGCTTTGCTGTTTCTGCACAGTATGAAACGGTCAATAACTCGGTAGCTTACTCTCCCAATATCGGAGACGGTGAGTTGGCGGATCCGCAGAGCCGCCCCAGATTTCAGGCTCAAGGTGTGGCGCTATCCTATGTTAGTGACAAGCAGACACGCTATCAGCTGGGCATCACTGAACGTACGCTTACCTCCCTTCGCGACTCATTTGTTATCGACGAGTTTAGTCTGGGGGTTAACCGCACAGTGGACACTCGATCTCTGGATTCTCGGTTTTCGTTAAACGTTGGCCTTAACGCTCGCGTTAATCGTGCCACAGAGATCTATAAAAATTCGTACACAGCCATTGCTGATCAGTTGGTCACTGAGGTGCGTCTCAAAGAGCCACGTGATACAAGGCTTACACTGCACGCAGATCTGGGGATGGCACTCAGCCCCCATTTACTGGTGAATGTAGAACTCAGTGGCGGTTTGTCACAAACGCGTCAAAAGAGAGTGGTCGGTGTTGGGCGTTCCAACGATAACTGCGAGTACGCATTTAGTGCCTCGGGCAATGGTGGCTCGATTAATCAGCTAGGGAGCTGCGATAATGTGCTCAGCTTCAGCCGGGTTTTCCCATCCGATGAAGCGGTAGATGAAGAGTTGGGGTTTTCAGTCGACAACGACATTACCTATCGCGATTATTTTCTTGGACCCAAAATTTCGATGCTATGGCGTAAAGGTATATGGACGCTAGACGGTGGTGTGTCTTTGCGGCAGTATTTTCGCTCAAAGATTGATGATCGGATCCGCGATGGGGGAGGCACGCCCGTAACCAGAAGTCAAAGCGCATTCGCAGGTGCAGCGGTAAAGCTACTGACACACTGGCAACTGGATGCGCGTGTCAGATTTGAACGCGCAGCATTTCTAGACGATATCCCGTTTCTGTATACCACGCTAACGCACGAGCGTTTCAGTGGCAAGGGAGTGTTCCGTTATGCCGTGTCAGTAACACGATTCTTTGATTAGGCCCACCCCTCGATAAGCGTTGTGGCAGTGCCGGGGGCAACTGCTGACATCTTCGTAAATCGGTGCGGTGTTCCATGCTCCAGCAAGCCTAGCCATAGCCGTAGGAGCTCTGCTGTAGCGGACGTGTATAGTGTATCCAGACACCTACTGGAGCGTATATCACATGACTGATTTGCAGGCTGGTTTAACCTCGGCCACACATCCTCTAGAGCGCCTGAGTGAAGCTGAATCGGCGGCCGGTGTGGCTATTGTCAAGGCAGATTCCCGATTTACAGCTAAGATGCGTTTTGGCAGCGTAAACCTGCATACGCCACTGAAATCCAGTGTGATCGGATACCAAGCGGGTACGCCTTTCGAGCGCGCGGTGGACATGGTGCTGCTGGATCTGGCCGATGGATCGACCGTTGAGGTGACAGCCTCTCTGAATACATCGGCCGTGACTCAATGGGATCGAATAGTGGGGGTACAACCCTCCATTATTCTCGATGAATTCTTTGAGTCTGAAGCTGCTATCCGTAACGATGCCGGGTTTCAAGCTGCGATGGCCAAGCGCGGCATTACTGACATGGATTTGATCACTGTCGACCCTTGGTCAGCAGGCCATTATAACGATCCGCTAGAGATTAATAATCGAATCGTGCGCGGTCTGGTCTGGGTACATGACAAACCTGGCGATAATCAATACGCCCGGCCAATTGATGGTCTATCGGTTATTGTTGATCTGGCAACTCAGAAAGTGCTGCGCATTGATGACGAGCGAGTATATCCAGTGCCTGCTGAGTCATCGGACTGGTCAAGAAAATTTGTTGATAATGTGCGATCCGGGGTCAAGCCGATAGAAATTGTCCAACCCGAAGGCCCTAGCTTCACAGTAACGGGCGACCATATCGCCTGGCAAAAGTGGGATCTACGTGTTGGCTGGACGACCAGAGAAGGTCTGGTTATAAATACAGTAAACTACACCGACGATGGCGAGGTGCGCCCGGTACTCTACCGTGCTTCGCTTGCCGAGATGACAGTACCCTACGGCGATCCGTCAAACACCCAAGCACGCAAGAATGCGTTTGATGTGGGTGAATATGGTCTGGGGATGCTGGCTAACTCATTAAAACTCGGGTGCGATTGTCTGGGCGAGATCTACTACATGGACGCCCACATTTGTGATGCGGCAGGCGAGGTTATTCCACTACCTCAAGCCATTTGCATTCATGAGGAAGATACGGGTATCTCATGGAAACACACCAACTTTCGCACTGAGGATGTTGAAGTGCGACGACTGCGTCGTCTGGTGGTGAGTTTTATTTGTACGGTGGGCAATTACGAATATGGTATCTATTGGTATTTCTATCAAGACGGCCGTATCGAAAACGAAATCAAGCTCACAGGCATCTTGACTACAGGTGGACTGTTTGACGGTGACAAAACCAAATACGGCACAGTGTTAGGTCCCAACATCTATGGACCAAATCATCAGCATTTCTTCTGCACTCGTCTGGACATGCAGGTTGATGGCACATCCAACAGTGTGGTGGAAGTGAATACGCGCCAAGCTCCAGCGGATGAAAACCCTTGGGGTAATGCATTCTATGCAGAGCAGACTGTGCTGAAAACCGAGCAGGAAGCTCAGCGTCGCATCGATCCAATGACTGGGCGATTCTGGAAAATACAAAGCAGCGAGCGTAAGAATGCAACCGGTGCTGCCACAAGTTACAAGCTTATTGCAGGTGAGAACATATTGCCGTTCGCCACCGAAGACTCATCAATTCGTGCACGCGCAGGCTACATGTGGAACCACCTTTGGGTGACACCGTATGACCCAGACGAGTACTGGCCAGCAGGTAAATATCCGAACCAGCATGCTGGCGGTGCGGGCCTGCCTGAGTGGACCAAAGCCAACCGTCCTATCGAAAACACTGACGTTGTACTGTGGTACGTAATGGGACATAACCATTTACCGAGTCTTGAGGATTGGCCGGTAATGCCTGTGGCTAATATCAGTTTTACGCTCAAGCCCAGCGGATTTTTTGATCGAAGCCCAGCTATGGATATTCCGGCATCCAGTGGGTGCAAGGTGGTCTGACGCTATCGACGGCATTCGATGAGATTTTGCTCACAGATCGGCAATACCTGAAGCGTTTCGTCCGTAATGCGTGAAACATAGTCTGCACGTGGTCGACATAAGGATATAACTGCGAAATAGAGCAGATGTCGAGGGGTGCTGAAACGTGTGGACGAGTGAATCCAAGGACTGTGCTGTGACAAGGATTCGTCCGCAGTGTTTGCCCGAGTGCCCAGGTGCTGGAATCACAAAGCGCTCGCTACGCGGGATGGGTTCTGCCATTGCGGTGTTGTGTGTGGCAGTGCTGGTAAGCGGATGCGCCTCGGTAGCGGGTTCCCTGGCCTTTGAGGAGGTAAAGGCCTGGGAGCGTGGAGCCTTGGCGCAGGACGGCATGCAGCCCGTGCTTGACTCTATGGATCTGAGCGTCGATGAACACATCTATTTTTCCCGAGAAGCCTCGACCGGCGGTGGTGGAGTCCGTGGAGGGGGCTGCGGCTGCAATTGAGATGAGCGAGCTGAAAAACAAGCTAGCGCTAGCAGCATTAGCCTTGGTTTCGGCCGGTAATACCGCCGCACAAAGCGAGTGGAGCACGGACGTATCGTATCTGTCCTATAACGAATCTGATGAGCGTGTCAGCGTCTCTAAAGCAATTTGGGACCTGACCCGCCTTAATGATGAAAACACGACTGTGGTGCAGTTGGTGTACGACACGATGTCAGGTGCATCCCCAACGGGTGCAATAAGAGGTAGTGCTGGTTCAGTCACTTTTACGGGGGCTTCCGGAGACACGGGGACGTCGGCTGCGGGCCAAGGCGATCCTGCGCTCACAACGTTTGCAGACGTAAGAACCCAGGTTGGAGCGAGTCAGGACAGGGTACTTAGCCGTCGTCATACATTAAGTTATGGAGCCGTGTATTCAACGGAATCTGATTATGAGTCGTTCGGCGGATCGGTTGGAATAAAACGCGAAAGTGCTACAAAGAACACCGCGATTGACTTAGGCTTTGCAACAACATTCGATACCATCTCCCGAAGCTTTGCCGACAGTACGCCTGCGCCACTGAGTAATACCGAAGTCCCTCGCGACTTCACTGAAGGGGAGCGCAATACGACCGACATTGCACTAGGGCTTACGCAAGTCGTCAATAAAAATACTTTAGCTCAATTGACATTCTCGCTTAGTCAATCGCAGGGTTATCATACCGATCCCTATAAGGTTATCAGTGCCGCTGATCAGAATGATCGTGTACTGCAAACATTTACCGAGAGCCGCCCTGAATCCAGACAACGTGCCAGTGCTTACGCCAAGGTGGTACACCAGATAAACGACACGAGGCACTCTGTGCATGTCGGTTATCGGCTCTACAGTGATGACTGGGGTATTAAGTCCAACACACTTGAGGCTCGATATCGCCATCAGCTAACGCGCAAACAGTTCATCGAGCCTCATGTGCGTTTCTACCAACAAAGTTCGGCTGATTTTTATCAGCGCAAGCTTGATGTTGATGATCGCTTGCAGGTGATTTTGCCCGAGGACGGTTTTGTCAGTGCAGACTATCGGTTGGACGAGATGAGCAGTTTTACCGTCGGTGCCAAGTATGGAAAGTCATTGACCTCAAATGCCAAGATTCGTTTTCGCATAGCTTATCTTCAGCAAGAGTTCTCGACTGCCGTGTTCGATACTAACGAGGCCGTGATAGTACAGACAAGTTTCAGCTATCAGTTTTAGTTAATACCGTGTATCTGCGTTAGAATCTTGCCAGACTATCTCCCATAAGCACACGGAATCAAGACGATGGCTATTGAACGAATCGGTACGAACGAGCGCAGCAGCAAGATTGTCAAGCACAACGGTATTGTATATCTGAGCGGGCAGGTGGGCGACGGAGAATCAATCGCTGAACAGACACACGATTGTCTTGGGCGCGTTGATGCGGCGTTGGCGCTGGCAGGATCATCGCGTGAGCATATTTTACAGGCCACGGTCTGGCTGTCTGACATGTCTTACTTTGCAGACTTTAATACTATCTGGAATGAATGGGTTCCCACTGGGCATGCACCGGCCAGAGCCTGCGGTGAAGCCAAGCTTGCTCGAGAGATTTTAAAGGTCGAGGTTATCGTTACTGCTGCTTTAGCTGATTAGTGAATGTCCAAAGGCGAACCGCTGCGCAACATTCGCGTTGCCATGCGTACGGTGCCATCCATGAAGTTATCACCTGATTGTCTGGCGGTGGGTGTTTCGGAGTGTGTGGCAAGCCATGCTGTGAGCATGAGTCTGCGCAGCATGATGAAGGTTGGTATCACGGCTTCG
The DNA here is from genome assembly GCA_023301795.1 of Granulosicoccus sp. Classification (GTDB taxonomy): domain Bacteria; phylum Pseudomonadota; class Gammaproteobacteria; order Granulosicoccales; family Granulosicoccaceae; genus Granulosicoccus. Next base: position 19,871 of record JALZVU010000004.1, on the reverse strand, counting down.
TCTTCAGGATGCAGGTGTGCGATTTCCCGGTAACCGCGCAGCCAGGCTGCAAGCAACTGGGGAACCTGTTCGTCCTCTTCCATGAAGCTGATGGCGGCAGCAAAATCATAGGTGTACCAGCCAAATCCGCAATCGTCAAAGTCGATAACCGTCAGCTTGTTTTTGTCGACCAGCAAGTTTGCAAGTCGTAAGTCGGCGTGTATCAATCCAAAGCGATCAGCTGAGGTGCCGTAGTGTTCGAGTTGTGTTTCTATGACATCGACGGTGCGGGAGAGCACTTGGATTTGGTCTGCACTTAGCCCAGAGCATCTGCGCCAGCTTCCCCAGTGTGGGGTGGCGCCAATGGTGGTGTCAAAGTTCCAGGTTCTGCGGGAAAACGAGGCAGGGCGTGTCCATCGGGCAGCATGTTGGTGCAGTCTGGCGGCGATTCCACCTAGCTGTTGAAAGTGTGTTGTTAGCGGTTCGTGTACCGAGGGCTCGTTGCCCGGCATAAACTCAAATGCAACCAGGTAGTTCGTGATATTGCCACTCGTTACTGACAACACAAGCTCTGCATCCACCGTTTTCACAGGCTTGGGCGTGATGACAGTATCGTGGGCTTTTAAATCAGTTATCCACTGCAATTCTGAATGAATCTCACGCACTGTGTGATAGTCAGGCCGATGAATACGCACCACATGTTGTTGGGCTGAAGCGTTATCGGTGACCTTGAACGTTGCATTTTCTGAAACTGTCAGTAGTTCCACGCTGGAATTGGACGACAGGCTCCATTGCTCGAGCGAGTCCACTACGAGCATTTGCAACTGCTGCAGGTAGTGTTCGGTATACAGCACACTCATGGTCTGATGGCTACTGGCCTTTTACGTTTGCGTTACTACATTATCAAACAGCCAACATCAGGAAACAATGGACAGTGTGGCAACAGTGTATTTCAACTGTATGGTTCTGTTTAATACAGGATCCGTTAATTCCATTTTGTATTCCTGTGCAGGACGGACACCTCCTATCGCCGCCAGCGTGCCACAGAGCATTGCAGCATTATTAGCAAACCCTGAAGCGCTCATCAGCGTTGCTAATGGGGCAATATTGGCTAACGTACCTTCCTGGTAGACCACCCATTCGCCATTCTCTTTAATCGTGCAGCGTAGCGTCAACGCGTCCAGGTGATCCTCCACTGAGGCGTATGTCCACAGCTCTGGTGATACTGGTTTTGCGCAAGCCTGCTTCGATGCCGCTACAGAGTGAGCTTCTAGTTCACGGTCAGTATGATCAGAGGCCAGACCTATCCACACTTGGCCATCTTGTTGAAGTAACAGAGGCTCCACTTCTCCAGAGGTGCCTTCACCGAGCACTTCAACCTGTTGCGACTGCGTTAGCAGTCCATTCGATACCCGGTAGTAGAGCGGCACGGTGGAAGGAGGCGCGATACCGATGACAGCCAGCTCCTGAATGTGGTGCTCTACCGCCTCTTTGTTTCGTCCTGTCCAGCCTGCAACGTAGACATGTTGGATATTGAGCTCGAGCGTTTGTCCAGATTCAGTGAATTGCATAATCAGTGTGTCGTTGTCCTATTGAAACGTGGCTGGCATTAACAATTTTGGTAGCCACAAAGCGATTTCAGGGAACACTATGATAAGCAATAAGATCAACAACATGGGAATAAGTACGATGACAACATCACGTAGTACTTGCACAACATTGAGCCCGGCGATGGAGGCCGATATGAGTAGGCAGAGCCCATAGGGCGGTGTTACCAGACCGAATGCGAGTGAAATGATACCGATAATGGCAAAGGCCACCGGATGGATTTCTGCAGCCTGGGCCACTGGCAGTAGCACCGTGCCGAGGATGATAATGGCAGGGATGGCATCGATGAACAGGCCAAACAGAAGAAACAGCGCGGCAATGATCAATGATGTGCCAAAGGTGCCGAAGTTAAGAGCTGTGAGCGCACCGACGATTAAGCGTGGGACGTCGTAGAACGACAACATCCAGCCAAAAGCGGAGGCTGTGCCAATGGCAAACAAAGAGATGGATGAAAAGCGCCCTGTGTCGTAGAGGATACTGACGACATCTCGCATTGAAATGGTGCGATAAACGAAGTAGCCCAGAATGAAAGAATAGAATGCAGCAATGATGGCAGACTCTGTGGGTGTAACAACACCGCCCACAATACCGCCAATGACAAATACCGGCGTTAGCAAGGCAAGGCCTGCACCTTTGAACGCACTAATGAATTCAACAAATGAGGGTTTTCCGGCGGTCGGGTAGTCGTACACTTTAGCGTAGGCGTAAACCGTGCCCATCAACGCAGCCGCTATCATTAGTCCAGGAATTGCGCCAGCAAGAAACAGCGCGCCTACCGAGATCGACATAACGCCGCCCCACACCACCATCAGAATACTGGGAGGAATAATGACGCCCATGACTGAGGAGCAGGCTGTGATCGCCACTGCAAAGCGTGGCTCATAGCCTTTGGCGACCATGGCGGGAATCAGGATTTTTCCGCATCCGGCGGCATCAGCCGTCGAAGAGCCAGAAATACCGGCGAACAACATAGAGACCGCAACGTTGACCTGACCAAGCCCCCCTGGCATCCAGCCAGTCAATACGCGTGCAAACTCGATAAGTTTGTCGGTCATGCGGCCAGCATTCATCAGATTAGCTGCCAACAGGAAAAACGGCACAGCCAGTAAGATGAAAGAATTGTAGGACTGGAACATGCGATCCAGAATGAGAAAAGGCGTTAGTCGCAAATCAAGTGCAACTACCGGGATTGTGGCTATCCCGAGTGCAAACGCGACGGGTACCCGCAGCAATACCAACGTAATAAAACCACCTACCATGATCAGGCAAGCAACACCGGCAGTGAGAATCATGAAGCCACCTGATTGCGTTGGCGAAATTGCTGGACTAATTGCCAAAGGCGAAAAAAGGCAAATATTGCCCAGACAAATCCTGCTATTGGAACCGTAATGTAAATCCACAACAAGTTGATGCGCATCATCACTGAGGTCTGGATAGAGCCAAACTTGGCATAGTCAAAACCAAACCGGGCGAACAGCAAACCAAAGAGAATAACCATCACCAGCACGAAACCTTGTTGTATTAATTTGCCCAGAGGTGATTTGGCATTTGGCATTACATGAACGTCGAAGTGTGTGCCTTCCCAGACAGCGACCATCGAACCCAGCATCACCACCCAGATGAAAATAAACTTGGCAAGCTCTTCAGTCCACAGGTAGGTAGGAATAATTCCAGTGTAGCGAGCCAGAACCTGCATGAAGACGGGAACAATCAACGCTGCTATAAGTAGCCCCACCATAAAGCGTAGCAATTGACAAAATCCCTCAAGGGTTTTCTCTAGCATGGCGAGAAGTCCTGGTTTGGTTTTCGAAAATATTTCATGGAAAACGTTTGCTTGTTGAGTCGAGCCTGTCGCTGAGTGGAACGAGTAACGGACTTAACTTGGTTCGCTTTTGAGACGCACAAAGGCATCCTGCCTGAAGGATGTTTCTGTGAAAGGCGGATGAAGCACGAAGAGTAAGCAGTCAATCTAAAGGCCGCTAAGCTGCTCCTGCGCTAATTGCAGTCGACTTGATTGCAGTTTGGATTGTCACAGCCTAGCTGATCGCAGCCCGGCTGAATGCAGCCCAACTGAATGCAGCCCAGCAGAAGACGGCCCGAAAGACATACAGACTGTATCTCATTCGGGCCGCGTGAACTACTGTTTAATAACAGAGCTTTTATCGACGACTTACTTGGCGCGAATAGCGGCTAGCAGTTCCTCTGCGCCCAGCTCGGCTGCATATGCATCCTGAACAGGGACTACAAGGTCCAGCAATACCTGACGATCGGCAAAATCAGAAACCTGAATCTGATCAGCATCAGCCATTTGCTTTAGCTTCTCGCCATCTTCGCGTGATTCAATTTCCCGACCGTAGTCACCTGCCTCTTTACCTGCCTTAAGGACAGCCGCTTGTAGATCTTCTGGCAGTTTGGCAAAGCTCTTGTTGCTGAAAACGATTGGGCGGACAGTAATTGAATGCTGCGTCAACGTAACATTAGGAGCCACTTCGAAAAACTTGTATTGCAGTAGACTTGCTGCTTCGTTTTCAAGACCATCAATGACGCCAGTCTGAATAGCGTTGTAAACTTCTGAATAAGCTATTGCTGAAGGTGCAGCAGTTGCCGCTTCAAACACCTGAGCCTGAATGGGTGCACCCATAACGCGCATTTTGTGGCCTTCAAGTTCCTCAAGGTTTGAGATAACCTTGTTGGAAATCAAATTACGTGTGCCACCGCCAGCATAGCCGATGATTCGCAGGTCAGCTTTTTCTAAAAGAACGTCTTCAAGTGGAGCCAGAACATCACTTGTAAGTACCGCGTTCCAATGCTCAAGATCGCGGAATACAAAAGGCATGTCCATAAGTGGCAGTGCGTCTGCAAAGCGAGCCAGGTTTGATGGTGCAATGATGGCGTAGTCGATGGCAACGCCTTGAGTTAGGAAATTGACGTAGTCAGGCTCTATGCCTAATTCACTGTTGCCGCGTAAGTCAAAAGTGACGTCATCGCCGTCGTAGTATTCATTGACCAGCTCGCTGAACTTAATCAGGGTCTTGCTGTATGCGTGATCGTTATCGAACAGGCTGGCACCACGCATCGTGACGTCGGCAGCGCTAGCAGGTGCAGCGAGTGCTGTAATTGCACTTGCAACGATCGCAATACTTGAGATCTTTTTAATCTGTTTGAACATGTGTGGTGTTCCTCCAAAGGATGATCGGTGTTGTTAAGGGTGGTAACGAATACTACCCCGCCTATCTTGTATACTAGTAGGCTTAAAATGTCAAAGCTCGCTGAGTTCCTGAAATTCTAGGTTTCAGCGAAGAGTATATAACCAGGTCACAAAGTCGTTTGCGGTCAGCTCTGCAAACGGCGTTATGGCGGGGTTTGCAGTCGTTTACGGCAGCAGTGTTGTGCTGACCTATCAGTTCTGTGAGGGTCATAGAAATATGAAAATTACCGCAGCGCATCAAAGGCGTTGTCATCTAGATTTCGTGTTGTCAGGGTGTTCCGAATGCTTAAGTACTTTGAAAATCTGGTAGATCCCTATAGCGATGGGCAAATTGGTGAAAAGCCATCTCGCCAAGTCTGGCCTTTCATGATGTCGTTTCTGTCCCCGTTTCGACGTGTCATCTATCTCAATATTGTTACCTCGTTCTTTGTAGCAGCAGCTGAAGTCGGGCTGATCTACTACCTTGGGCGCTTGATCGATTTGCTTAACGCATCCTCGCCACAACAATTCTGGCAAGCCAATGGGACGGAGATAATGGTAGTGCTGGTCTTTGTACTTGTCATTCGCCCAGTGGTGCAAATCGTCAATACAGCGCTGATTAAAAACGCAATCCAGCCGAATATGGCGGCACTGGGGCGATGGCGTTCCTACAAACATGTGCTTGATCAGCCCGTGGGCTGGTTTGAAAATGATTTTGCCGGCCGAATCGGCAATCGGGTTTGCCAGATGCCCGCTGCGTGCGGTGATCTCATGTTTCAGGTTATGGATGCAATGAGCTTTACTGTGGCCTATATGATCGGTGCCAGTATCTTGCTGGCTGCCGCGGATCCCAGATTACTTGTACCGTTGTCTATCTGGCTTGTTTTGTACTCGATATTGCTACGGTGGTCATTAAAGCGCATCCGGCCCGCATCGCGAGCAAGCTCTGCAGCCAGAAGTCGTACATTGGGTTTTGTGGTGGATAGCTTTTCCAACATTCAGTCTGTGAAGCTATTTTCTCACTCAGCCAGGGAAAGTGAATACGCCTACGACATACTCGAAAAACACCGACAAACGTACGCTGCAGAGACACGGATATTCACCACCATTGACGCCGGCCTGGTCGTCCTTAATGGTGTGCTTATTGTCAGTGTGGTGGGCTGGGCACTGATGATGTGGACTGATGGCTCCGCCACCGTAGGTGTGGTGGCCACAGCAGGTGCACTGGCATTGCGTATTAATTCCATGTCGGGTTGGATTATGGGTTCTCTGACAGCGTTCTTCAGAAATCTGGGCGTCATTTCGGAAGGCATGGATTCGGTGGCACAGCCTATCGGGCTTTTGGATAAAACAGATGCCGGTAATTTAAGCTTGCATTCCGGGGTGATCCGCGTTGAATCATTGAGTCATCATTATGGTCGTAGCGCAGGTGGCATTGATGATGTCTCTTTCACGATTGGCGCGGGTGAGAAGGTTGGCCTTGTGGGTCGATCAGGGTCGGGTAAATCAACTCTGGTAAAAGCGCTACTGCGGTTATATGACCCGGAGCAAGGCAAGATACTTTTCGACGGTGTTGATATTAAAACGATAACCCAGGCCAGTTTGCGAGCACAGATTGGCATGGTGCAACAGGAGAATTCCTTACTTCACCGTACTATCAAAGAGAACCTGCTGTATGGCAGGCCGGATGCTACTGATGATGAGGTGATACGCGCAGCCGTTCAAGCTGAGGCTGACGAATTTATCGCTGATCTTAGTGACTCCTTTGGAGGGCGCGGTTACGATGCTCAGGTAGGGGAACGCGGGGTTAAGTTATCCGGTGGCCAGCGCCAGCGAATTGCCTTGGCCAGAGTCATACTCAAGGATGCGCCGGTGTTGATTCTAGATGAGGCAACCAGTGCGCTGGACAGTGAAGTGGAGGCGCAGATCCAGAAAACACTGTACGGGATGATGCAAGGCAAGACGGTGCTTGCCATTGCGCATCGTTTATCGACAATTGCGCAGATGGACCGCATCATAGTCCTGGATAAGGGGCGCATTGTGGAGCAGGGCCCACACGCGGTGCTCATAGAACAACACGGGCTCTATGCCTCGTTATGGCAGCATCAATCCGGTGGGTTTATTGACGCAAGCGCCACTTGAAGGTGTTCTTTGTTGTCTATCTGGGGTAGATGCTCACTGTTATGTCGATAACATAGCCGACACAACAGCGAGCTTAACCCTAGGGTTAACTAAACAACATTCCGCCATTGATGTCGAGGTTTGCGCCAGTAATAAATGCTGACTGCGAGCCTGCTAGAAAGCACACCAGGTTAGCGATATCAACCGGCTCGCCTTCACGCTTTGCAGGGGACACATTGGCCACGTGCGTGCGAACTTCTGGTTTGGTAAACACGTTATGAAAATCGGTATCAATCATACCTGGGCAGATGGCATTGGCACGGATATCTGGACCCAGCTCCTTGGCCAGCCCGCGAGTCATGGTCATGACCGCGCCTTTGGAAGCGGCATAAGCAATCGAACCCGGTCCGCCACCATCACGACCTGCCTGAGAGGCTAGATTGATAATCGATCCTGCTTTCATGTGTGGCAGGCAAGCTTTAATCATCATAAATGTACTGGTAGTGTTCAATGTCATCACTGTATTCCAGTGCTCCAATGACATTTCCTTGATGGTTTTACGAGCAACGATTCCGCCAGTGTTGTTGACCAGAATTTCAACACTGCCAAATGCCTCTACCGTCTTTGCCACTAACGAATCAACATCGCTTTGCAGATTCAAGTCCGCTTTTACAGCAATCGCCTTGCCGCCATTGTTTACAATTTCCGCGACTGCACTCTCAGCACCTTCGCTGCTCGAGTGGTAGCTGAGTGCCACGTTAGCGCCTTCTTCGGCTAGGCGGATAGCACAGGCGCGACCAATGTCGCGTCCTGCACCTGTGATAATTGCGCTCATTCCGGTCAAACTCATGAGGGGTCCTTGTAGTAGGTTAAAAACATAGGTGGAAGTGCTAAGTACACGCGGTTCGTCAAGACACCGGAGTCATTGAACACTAAGTGCCGACATCAAATGTCTTGGGAACAACCACTCTGAAGCTGCTGTCCTCAGAGTCAGTAAAATACAACTCGCAATCGTAGCCCTGATCGTCGAGAAAGCTGAATATCCTTTGCGGCTTTTCCAGGGAATAGGGGACGATCAATGTGGCAATACGATGACGTACAGCCTTGGGGAATCGAGCCGTCATACACGTGCTTACGGGCAAGCCTTCGAAGTCAACAGGGTCGACATCAGGAAAGCCGGTGACTTGGCTAAGCTCTGGTGCGCCTGATTCTGACCATAAAATCTGTCCGTAAAAACCAGCCTTCTCACCGGTATAGCGAAATGTCTTGCTACCCAGATGCATCGGTGAATTGGTATGCATCAGCCAGTCAACCGATACGGCTTGAGAGGCGTCAATGGCATCCACAATGACAAAATAGCTGTTGTTCACGAAATAGACATCGCGCAATACTTGGGTGATCTCAGGTGATAATGACTGATAGGCCGCTGTTGCATCACCTTGTATATAGACGTGATCATCACGCTGCTCTGCACACAGCAACTGGCCGGATGAGCGCATGGCCAGTGACTTGTCCTTGCCCGCATACTGGCCTTTGCCATCAATGAGAATGGCATTCTTGGAGCGAGTCTGACGGCGCCATTTTTGATGCATGGAGCTGTTGAACGCTACATAGTGGCCTGATTGAATGGCAAGATCTTCACCAAACCCTGCCAGACAAAAAGCGTTCTGATCGCCATGACTATGACTGATTGATCCGTATCGTGATGACTTCATGACAAACTGAATGTGCTTGTCAGGCTCTGCCATGTTCACTTGTATCGCAGCCCAGCCGATGTCTTTAAACCAACGTAGCGTGTCGTCAGGGGCGGGTGGTTGTGCCTCAACAATCGGAAAGTCAGTGCGATACGCTAGCTCATCAAAGTTCAGATCCCACCACCCGTAGTTATAAAACGCCTTCTGTGTGCCGGGATCGTTGCGCTTGATTTCATCGTAGTACCACTGGTAGGCCCCATTACCGGTAACACCTGCAAACTGGCGCAAGTTATAGCCAATTTTCAGTGAGGGTAGATCTCCCATCGTGCTGTCGTCGCCAAAAGTTGCACGGCGTGTGTCAGGTGATTTGGTAAACAGCGGGAAATCACCTGTAGCCTGAAAGAAAGGCCGTTGGTACAGATCAATGTTGGTATAGCCCTTCAGCAGGTTGGCAGCATCAATCAGATACGCCATACCTGTCATCCAGTAGTGAGGTCCCTCAGCCCAGCCACCTTGTGCATCCCCCCATGGCGAGTACACAGTGTTCAGAAATTCAATGCCATAGTTCAGCCAACTTTGCGCTTCTGGCTCGTCGTCCAACAATGCAATAGCAGCAGGAATCAACACAGCTGATACAGCACGAACTGCGTGGCTGTCAAAAGGGAACAATTGGATATTGGCGTGCTTGATGATGTGCTCAGCTGTCTCACGTGTGCGCAGTAGCAGTGCTTCGCGCACCACAACGCGTTCCGCCTCTGTTAGCTCATCGTATAGCCAGTCGTAACCCCACGCCAGTGCACCGTTTACGCGAAATGCCCACTCATCGGTATAGCCACGTGATGTGGTGCCTGCTGGATTCCAGCTGGCGGCTTCCAGAAGCCACAACTTGGCCTGCTCGAGCATTTCTTTATCTTCGTTTATGGTGCCAGCCACGGCCATATGTCGAATGGCGTATATCAGTTCCTGACAATCAATATAGGTTTGACGCCAGACAGCGGCCACACGTTTGTGGTCGGGGTAGCCTGCCGGCTCTTGCATGATCTCGCGTTCCATCCACGGACGAGCGGATTGCTCAAAGAACACATCCCAGGTGCAGTGAGTAGGATCTTCTGCCAAGCTGGTTTTAAACGCTGCGATCTTTTCCTTATTCATCCATAGACGCGGATGATCCTTATTCGACTGCTCAAACCGGCGTGCGCGCGAGGGTAGCGGTGTCTCTGGAAGATCAGCTGTGATCGTAAAGCGACGATCAGTGCTCCAACCGCTATCAGGCTTTTGATGCTCCTGTGACCAGACGGCGTATGACCACACATAGTCGCCCGGTGCCAACACTGTGTGAGGCGTGAAAAAATTTAATGCAATGCCTTCGAACGTCTGAGTGTTGGCGTCACTGTAGGTCGTATCGTTGCCGATACGCAGCACAAACAGTGCCTCGTCATCAATGGTTGGCAACCACGTGAATCGAGGAGGGTTCTCGATAATCTGTGTATCGGCAGTTGGCGAGTACTGAATGGTCAGTTTGCCAGCAGCAGGCTCGTCAAGCGCTGGTAATTTTGTATCTGGCGAGTTTCCACTAGGCATAAGCAATTACATATGTTGGAATGATTGGAGGGTACAGGTCTGTACCATTCGTGAAACGCGAAAAGCCTTTCCACCTGATTCTGCCACCTCTTGTTTCCATAGCCGATTCTGTGGGGGGGACGGAATACGATCTGTATTTCCGGCCAAGCAGAATTCGCTAACGCAAAGCAAAGAGGTGGAAGAATCTGCACTGGACGTCTTTTGTGGCGTCATGCACAGTTCAGGCTGAAATTACTGCAGCTCAGGCACCCGCTCGCGCGGGTGCCGTGGTGTATTACCCGTACTGTCGAGTGTAGGCAGCTTGCATAACTTCTAAAACTTCGTCGTAGCCCATCTTTTTAAGCGTGGCAACATAGTCATCCCAATCTGCCTCGATGTCGCCGGTACCCAGTACCCATGCTTGTTGGCGCTCCAGCATATAGGTACGAATAGACGCCCAGTATTTGTCAAATACTTTCTGCTCCTCAGGTTTCATGGCAACACCCAGAAACTGTTCGACCAGATAGTCGCCCTGGTCATAGAGTTCAATGCCCTCAAGGGCGATTGAGTTAGACCACTGACGCTCGTAGTCGTAGTCCTGGAAGTAGCCACGCTGAATTTGTGCACCTACTGAATACAACTGTGAATTAACCGGCTTGTCAGCATTCAAAACAGCATCAGTAAACTGCGCCTTGCCATCTACCATGGTCCAGGTATCGCCTTCAACACCAAAGTTCTGCAAGTTACGGCCAGTGTCGGTAAACCAGAAATCAAAATACTTGATGGTCTCTACCGCATGCTCGTTGGTGTGGCCTATTGCCCAGCCATCAGGCTTTACAGGGATGCGACGATGCTCTTCCATGCGAACGCCTGCTTTGGAAGCTGGTGGAGGAAATGCCTTGAAGGTAAAACCATCAACCTTCTCTTTCAGCGATACGTTGTAACCGGATGTTGAAGCAAACCAGTCGTGAGTCATTCCGCCCATATTTTCTGATAACAAAAATTCACGAGACGATGAGCCGCGAGTGAAAATTTCAGCATCGATCAACCCTTCTGAATACCATTGGGCGATGTTCTTGATACCTTCGCGGTAACCTTCTCCCGCGTAGCCGTGCTTGATACTCCCGTCGTCTACGTAAAAATCGTGATAGGAATCAGAGCCAGAAGAACGACCGTCCCATAGTGTGACCAGGCGAAGAACCTCTTCCCACTGTCGTGCAAAAAATGGTACTTCATCTTTCTTGCCGTTGCCATTGGGATCGTCGTTACGAAAAGCGGTGAGTACCTTGTAGAGCTCGTCTACGTTCTGAGGTTCTTCAAGACCCAGAGTCTCTAGCCAATCCTGACGCATGAAATAAGCTCTACCGTATTTGCCATCTGGCAGGTAGGGGATGTAGTACAGATTGCCGTCAGCACTGGTTGCCGCTGCACGTCGCTCGGGATATTTATCGAAGAACGCTTTGATGTTCGGCGCATGTTCGTCAATAAGATCGTTGAGTGGAATGAATGCACCCTCAGGGCCAAACTGATCTACAAATTCCTTTACTTTTCCACCGCCGACGATGTTAGGAATATCACCAGTTGCCAGAAGGAGGTTCATGGCCTCGCGACTGTCTTCCGTATTTTTACCCGATGTCTTATCGATCATGTGGATGCCGGTAAGCCGACGTGCTTCTTGCTCTACAGGCCAATCTTCCTGATAGCCAGGATACTGCTTGGCGTGCATGTGAATCGTTAGCTCGATTGGTTCGTCGCTAATCGTATAGGGTGTTTCTGCCGCGGCTGTAGTGCTAAACGCTATAGCCGTCAAGATGGCAGTGGCAATGAATGTTTTTTGCATTCGTATGACTCCTGTTGGTGGTGGTGTTCGACGCTTGCGGATCATTCCTTTACGCCTCCAAGCATAATGCCTTTATTAAAGTACTTTTGCAGGAATGGGTAAAATATAAGCACGGGTATTATCGAACAGACAATAATGGCGGAACTGACTGTTTCGAACGAATAGGCCGCGTTCAACAACGTGGACGAAAATTCTTCGGTATCTTGCAGCTCCGTTATGACATGGCGCAGGTAGACCTGCAAAGGCACCTTGTCTCTATCCTGTAGCAGTATCATTGCCCAGAAAAATCCATTCCAGCGAGAGACAATGCAAAACAAGGCAACGGTTGCTATGGCAGGCTTGGCTAAGGGCATATACACCTTCCAGAGAATCTGGAATTCGTTAGCACCATCCATACGGGCTGCCTCTTCAAATGACTGCGGCACTGCTTCGAAAAAATTACGCAGCAATATGATATTAAATCCATTGACTGCAAATCCGATGATGATGCCGAAGTAGCTGTCCAGCAGGCCAAGATCCCGCATATTCAAAAAGAACGGAATAAGCCCTGCATTGAACCACATAGTGAATGCCACCAATAGATTCCAGAACCTGCGCCCATAGAGATTTTTACGCGATAAGGCGTAGGCGCCTGGAATAATAAAGGCAAGCGACATTAACGTGCCACCGATCGTATAGATAAAGGTGTTCTTGTAGCTGATCCAGAATCTGGGTTCTGATAGGGCGTATTTGTAGGCGGCCAGAGTGGCCTCTACAGGCGCGAATACAACATTGCCTGCAGCCGCCTGAAACCCAGAGCTGAACGAGACAGCCGTAATATAGATAAACGGGTAGAGCGCCGAGATAGTGAATATGCTGATGAGAAACATATTCAGAATAACGAACATCTTGTCGCCGCGCGAGTACAAGTTAGTCGTGTTCATGATGTCTGTCCCCCTACCATATCGATGTATTTGAATAGCGTCGAGATATCGTGTTTGCTGTCATCACCATGATAAAAGCGACGACGGCGTTAAACAGACCAGCTGCTGCGGCTAAATCGTATTGTCCACCAAGAAGGCCCTGACGATAAATGAAGGTATTGACGACATCTGCAGTTTCGTATGTTGCAGGTTGATAGAGCAGGATAATCATTTCGAAACTGACTTCCAGTAGATTCCCGATGCGAATGATCAGCATGATCAAAATGGTGGGCAGTATTGAAGGTAGTGTAATTTTCCACATCATTTGCCACCGAGATGCGCCATCCACCACAGCGCTTTCATAGAGTGTTGGAGATACTCCGGCAATGGCTGCAAGATAGACAATCGATTGAAAGCCTGCCTCTTGCCAGATGGTTGATCCAATAAATATCGGTCTGAACCATTCCGGTTTGGTTAGAAAGTAAATGGGCTCGAAACCCAGATAGGTAATGAATGTGTTCACCACACCTGACGATGGAGAAAAACCGGCGATGACAATACCGGCAATAATCACCGATGAAATAAAGTGGGGCAGATAGACGATGGTTTGAGCTGTTTTCTTGAACGTCTGGTTAATCACTTCATTGAACATAAGCGCTAGAAAAATGGGCATTGGGAACCCAATCAGTAGCGTGTAAAAACTGATGATAAATGTGTTTTTTATTGCGCGAATAAATTGGTCATTACTGAACAGTGTTTCGAAATGCTCAAAGCCTATCCATGGGCTGCCCGCTACACCACGAAAAACGCTGTAATCCTTAAAGGCAACTTGTAGCCCGTACATAGGTTTGTACAAGAAAACGATTAGCCAGATAACCGTGGGCAGAAGCATCAGGTAAATCTGCCAATCTCGTTTCAGGTGCTCAATAACTTTGGCTACCCGACCCTGTGGCGCGTTCAGATAGTCGTCCGCCTGAGCGTGTTCGCTCTTGTCGATTGAGGTGCTCACGCGCGTTGTACCTGTCCTGCGACTGCTACCCCCGTGGTACCGTCAAATATTTTGATTAACTCGGGTTTGATCGTAAACCCCGTAACGTTATCGAGCATCTCCATTTTACCGAGTGTGCCAGTGCGCAATACAAATGAGTCGTCACCCAGCGAGGCATGTAGCAAGGCTTCTGAGCCCAGGGTTTCAACCAGATCCAGATTAATGTGGATCTGATCAGGTGTATCTGCTACTGCTATGTCAGCAAATTCTGGCCGAACACCCACAATGATTTCCTGGCCGTTTGCGTCAGCCAATGCGGGTAGTGTGGGCAAGGGCAGCTGTTGATTGCCAATCTGGGCAACAGGGCCTGAAGCCCCGGTTGCCAGAGTTGCACGAATTTGATTCATGGGTGGCGATCCCAAAAAACCTGCTACAAACGCATTCGCCGGATTCAGGAATAAATCCATCGGCGTACCGATTTGTTCAATATTGCCGTCTTGCATGACCACTATCCGATCTGCCAATGTCATGGCTTCAACCTGATCATGCGTCACGTAGATGCTCGTGACGCCCAGGCGCTTGTGAAGACGCTTGATCTCTGCCCGCATTTGCGTTCGCAGCTTTGCGTCGAGGTTGGACAATGGTTCATCAAAGAGAAAGACTTTTGGGCGACGCACGATGGCACGCCCCATCGCTACTCGCTGACGCTGACCACCAGAAAGATCAGCAGGACGGCGCTCAAGATAGGGTGTCAGCCCTAAAGTCTGCGCTACCTCATCCACAATCTTCTTGATGTTTTCTTTGGGCTCTTTTCTTATGCGCAAACCAAAGGCGATGTTTTCCGCAACGTTTAAATGGGGGTAGAGTGCGTAGTTCTGAAACACCATGGCGACATCGCGATCCTTGGGCGCTACTCGGTTTACAACCGCGCCGTCAATCGTTAGCTTGCCGGTCGAAATTTCTTCAAGCCCTGCAATCATGCGCAGCGTAGTTGACTTACCGCAGCCTGATGGCCCAACAAGAACTACAAACTCCTTTTCGTCAACCTCAAGATTGATGCCGTGTACAACTTCCACATCGCCATAGGTTTTGACAATACGTTCAAGCTTGACTCCGGACATACGTTCTCCAAGAAGCAATTAAATGCATGTTTTAGGGTAGTTCGTCGAATGGTATACTAGTATTTTGAAACGTGCAATAGACTTGTGAACTCTTAGCCATTATGGGCAGAATATGAAAATCGTTGAAGTTCTGGTAACGCCAATTGCTATTCCTGACGTGCCGCTAGCAAATACCAAAGGTGTCCATCCTTCGGTTTTTTTGCGCGCAATCATTCAGGTCAAGACGGACAACGGTCTCGTTGGGCTGGGAGAGGCTTATGGTGCTGCCAGAACGCTCACCGGGCTTCAACGCACAGCACCCACTCTAGAGGGGCTTGATCCTTACAATCTGCGCGAACTGCGTCGCCGGGTTGAAGTGGCATTGCCGGAAGGGGGCGGTGTCAACGCACCCACAGCGCTGGCCGATCACAAGGTGGTTGACGTTGTGTACAGCGCTTTTGAGATAGCGCTTCTGGATATTCGAGGCAAGGAGGTCAATCGCCCACTCTATGATTTGCTGGGTGGTGCTGTGCGCAAGACCATACCGTTTGGTGGTTATCTGTTTTACAAGTTTGCAAAACAGGATTTGACGTTGGGCCCTGACATCATGGGTGAGGTGATGAGTCCGGACACGCTAGTGGCCCAAGCAAAGGAGTTTTCTGCACAATACGGGTTTAAGTCCTGGAAACTCAAAGGCGGTGTTCTGGAGCCAGAACAGGAAGTTGAAACCTTGCTGAAACTTCGTGAAGTGTTCCCGCACCATCAACTCAGAATCGATCCTATGGGGGCCTGGACGGTTCCAACAGCTTTGAAAGTTGTCAAACAGCTGGACGGCGTGCTGGAGTATCTGGAAGATCCGTGTAAAGGCATGGATGCAATGGCAGAGTTATCTGCCCAAATCGACATGCCACTAGCCACCAATCTGGTGGTGGTGGAGTTCGAACAGATTATTGAAGCCGTCAAGAAGGACGCGGTTCAGATTGTGCTATCCGACCATCATTATTGGCGTGGAGCTACCGGCGCTGTCCATCTGGGTGAAATATGTCGGGCTGCCAATCTTGGTGTATCCATGCACTCCAACTCGCATCTGGGAATCTCGCTTGCTGCCATGTGCCATGTTGCAGCTGCGACACCCAATCTGACTTATGACTGTGACACCCACTATCCGTGGTCCACTAAAGAGATTATAAAAGGTGGGCGTCCTGAATTTAAAGACGGGACGCTGCAGGTACCCGAAGGTCCGGGACTTGGCGTTGAGCTGGACGAAGAAGCACTTGAACAGTTGCATGAGCTATATACTATAGCGATGGTGAAGGATCGGGACGATACAGACGAGATGCTCAAATACATCCCTGACTACGTGCGTAAGGTGCCCCGTTGGTAGGCAAGGACGTCAATACCATCCCTCTAAGACTAACCAGCGGACTCTATCAACTTTGCAAAATTCGAACATAGCCGAGCGTCGCACTAGTGTAGATTTAGTGTTCGACTATCTTTACAACGAGATTGTCAGCATGAGTCTGCTGCCTGGCGACAAAATTTCAGAAGCTGAAATGGCCAGTCGGTTCGATATTTCCCGACAACCGGTGCGTGATGCATTTAGCCGCTTAGAAAACCTGGAGCTGTTACTTATACGGCCCCAGCGCGCAACAACGGTTAAACGATTCTCATCAAAAGCCATTACCACTGCTCGATTTGTCCGGGCGGCGGTAGAAGCTGACGTGTTGCGTCGTGCCGCTCGTAGTTGCAAACAAGCAGGTGGGGAATTGTTAGAGATCTGTCTGTCTGAGCAACGCGTGGCTGTGGGTAACAAACAAGCTGATCGGTTTCGCGAGCTCGACTACGCATTTCATCGAACCCTTTGTGAGGTGGGCGAAGTCGATTTTGCATTTGATGTCATCGCCAAGGACAAAGCGAAAGTAGATCGTCTGTGTGTGTTAGGTATGAAGCGCGATGAGCGACTGGATCAACTGCTCGATGATCACGTACGCATTGCGCAAATGGTCTCAGACAACGATGAGTCAGGGGCTGTTGATGTGGGTATGCTACATCTGTCCAGGCTTGACGACACAATTGCTTCGATTCGTACAGAGCACTCTGATTTTTTTGACGACTAGCGAATAGCTGCGCAGATAAGGTACGTCGGCTTGATGCAGTATTCAGCCGCCTTCAGCGCTTAGCAAGTCTGGGACTTTCATTAGCGCCTCAGGATCGTCTATCACCACGACTCGCAGGGGTTCCTCACGTCCTCTTATCTGGACGGTGTGCCGGGGTAGAGTGTTGTCATCGATACCGGCGTTTGACAAAACCTCCTCTGATACCACCAGTCCGGTGGAAAACTCCTTTGACAGGGCTTCGAGTCTGGCGCTGATGTTCACGTTGTCACCTATCGCTGACATTGTTGGTGCATCGGGTGGCCCCATCGTGCCCACAATGGCATCGCCGCAATGAATGCCGATGCCCACCTTCAAGGGCTTCGTTAGCTCGTTTGCCAACCATACGTTCAGGTTTTCGATTCGACGCTGTATCTGCACAGCGCCTCTGAGTGCATTGCTGCACCCTGTTGCCAGATCGTCGTTCAAGCCATATAGCGCCATGAGTCCATCGCCATTAAAGGTGGCGTAATGGCCACCGGTGTCCCGCAAAGCACTGTCTAGTTGAATAAAAAACTGGTTAAGAATAAAAACCACATCGTAGGGTAGCTTTTGTTCGCCAAGCGCAGTTGAATCGCGCATGTCCACGAACATGCAAGTAATCTGTCGTTCATGTCCCGCCACCCCGGCTTGTTGGCCAGCCGTCAACGCAGAGGCAGAGGCGCTTAACAGGGGCGTGATTGTCACATCTTGGCCCGGCTTGAGCTGGCAGGCCAGGCGCACATTTGGCTCGGCACCGATACGTTGCAATGCACGCGTCTCAAGCTCACCAGGCTCTGGAAGGGACTCGGCGCTGTGAGTAACCCGGATACGGCACGTTGTGCAACGCCCGCGACCACCACACACAGAGGCATGAGCAACTCCAGCTTCGCGCAGCGTATCAAGAACCGTTTGTCCTTGCCGCCCCGGCAGTAGCTTACCGCTTTCCGTGTGCGACACCACGAAGCCACCTCGTCGTTTGTCAGACAGTGTGCGCAATGAGCGAAACATAAAAACAACTGCCAGAAGCAAGGCTAACCCTTGTAATACGTAGGTTTCGATCGTGGCGAGTATCAAGCGCGGGTTCGGTGCCGATCCTGCGGTTATGGGCTGGAGGACTTCTGTGGGTAGCGATACGCTCACAAATTGCTGGCTTTCAAGCCCCGCTCGAAAAAACCCGAGAGCGGCAACCAGTGGGATGATCAGGCAAAGAGGGTAAAGCACAGGCAGCCAACGAGAGTATCCAGCCTTATGGCGCAACCAGTAATGAATGCCTATGGACATGTGCGTCCAGGTGATGACCACTAGTGCATATTGTTTCACGATAGCGGTTGGATTCGACCAGATAGCTGACACTACTTTGGTATAGTTGGCGGTGGCGTCGATGATCTGAAATGCGCCACGCGTCCCCATGATATGGCCGATCAGGAGAATGGGGAGGGCCAGGGCGAGGGCGTATTGCAGCATATGCCAACGTGGCATTCGCAGGCTTCTGCGGCGATACAGGCCTACATACATCAGGCCAATGTGGATGATAAAGGAGCCGTATAGTATTGCTCCAAACAAGGGGATTGACCAAAACTCAAACAGCATGTCCCCGAGAGAATTCATGGCCGTTAAGGACAGGATGCCCAAGCTCGCGTTGAGCAGGTGCAGCACTAGAAAAAACGCGATGACTAACCCAGTCGCGAGTCTTAGCCTGTGTTCCAGTGTAGAGCTCATGCAGTGTGGTTGTTAACGGTGCCGGATATGAAGCTGCTGTTTTACACTATCTGGCGCAACACTGGGCGGACGTTTACCTGACGCAGTGATAAAAAAGCTGACTGCGCAACATCCACGCGTCTACAACGCCGTTGAGCGTTGTAGACACATTTTACAAACCAAAGTTCGTAAATTACCCTACGTTGACACCATGATCGGCACACAGCTTGGCAAGTCCACCAGAATAACCGGCACCTACAGCTTTGAATTTCCATTCGTCGTTGTGCCGATAGATTTCACCAAAAATCAGCGCAGTTTCCATGCCGAAGTCTTCTGTGAGGTCATAACGGGCAATTTCTGTGTCGCCTGCCTGGTTAACAACGCGGATAAAGGCATTTTCAACCTGACCGAAATTCTGGCTGCGAGCAGTTCCTTCGTGGATTGTGACAGCAACAACGATCTTCTTGACATCAGCTGGAACGTTGTTCAACGCAACCTTTACGGCTTCATCGTCACCGTCGCCTTCACCCGTCTGATTGTCACCTGTGTGCTCAACAGAGCCATCGGTGGATTTTGGGTTGTTATAGAAGATGAAGTCTTTTTCGGTCCGTACTTTACCGGTATCAGCTACCAGAAAGATCGAAGCGTCCAGATCAAAGTCTGCACCGTCAGTTGTGCGTGTATCCCATCCAAGACCTATAAGAATATCCGTTAAGCCAGGAGCTTCTTTGGAGAGAGATACGTTACCGCCTTTGGAAAGCGAAACACCCATAATTACTTCCTCTTGATTTAAGTTATCGATAAAAATGATACCTGATTGAAGGCATCGGCCTATGACCGTGCCTGCCAGATATCTTGCTATAAAACCGTGCCGCGAAATTGGTACAACGTAAAGACAACGTAGGAGGCCAAAAAGGCATATCCCGTGTTTCTGGTCAGAGGTTTATTCATGAACAACATGGCAGCAAACAATGCTGTGACACCGACTACAACAATCAGCTCCAGTCCGAGAAGTGAGCTGTCTACAGCAAGCGGCTTTACCGATGCAGTGGCTCCCAC
>JALZVU010000003.1 GCA_023301795.1 Granulosicoccus sp. | reverse complement strand
ACCCAAAGCGGATCGCTGGCCCCATTGATATCCAGTTGTACACGGCCGTGGATAAAATCTGCATCCAGCACGACACCCTGTTTGCCCGAGAGAGTGCCATTAATGATCGCCACCCGCTGGCCAACGGCCAGGGTGGGCCGTCGCTTACGTTTCGCGTTCAGCTGCCTTGCCTCGTTGGCAGAGAGCATTGATTTGAGCGCTTGCCGTCTTGCTTCGCGTTGATGGGCGTCCAGATCGCTTAGGTCGTGGGTGAGTTCAACGGGCTTGTCAGATGGCTTTCTGTGAGACTCGTTAGAGGCGACGGGAACGGGGTCCTCGGATTCCAGGGCGGCCGAGAACTGCTGTTCTTTGGATGGATCTCCGTTCCCGCTCATTGGTTTATCTCGGTTGTGCCAGAAACTGCCAGGTTTCCACAATCGTATCAGGGTTTAACGATACACTCGAGATTCCTTGTTCCATCAGCCAGTATGCAAGGTCAGGATGATCAGACGGTCCTTGCCCACAGATACCGACGTACTTGCCCTGTTTGCGAGCGGCCTCTATGGCCATACCCAGCATTTTCTTCACTGCAGGGTCTCGTTCATCGAACAGGTGAGCTACCAGACCCGAATCGCGATCTAGGCCTAGCGTCAATTGAGTGAGATCGTTGGATCCGATGGAAAATCCATCAAAGCGCGACAGGAATTCATCAGCCAGAATGGCATTACTGGGGACTTCACACATCATCACAACGCGTAAATCGTGTTCCCCACGCTCCAGTCCGTTCTCTTTCATCAGCGCCAGTACCTGGTCTGCTTCGTCGAGTGTGCGAACGAATGGCACCATAAGCTCGACGTTTTTGAAGCCCATGACCTCACGTACATGTTTCAGGGCGCGGCATTCCAGCTCAAAGCAATCCTGAAACGATGATGACAGGTAGCGCGATGCCCCTCGAAATCCGATCATCGGATTTTCTTCATCCGGCTCGAACAGCTGCCCGCCAATCATGTTGGCATACTCATTAGACTTGAAATCAGACAATCGGACAATCACCGGGTGTGGTGAAAAAGCTGCTGCCAGCGTGGCAACACCTTCGGCAATTTTGTCGACGTAGAAACTGATGGGGTCTGCGTAACCTGCGGTGCGCAAGTCGATTTGTTCGCGCACGTCATCGGGCATGGCATCGTAGTTGAGCAAGGCCTTTGGGTGAACCCCAATGGTGTTACTGATAATGAATTCCAGACGCGCCAGACCGATACCATGATGCGGTAGCTGGCTGAAACTGAATGCGCGTTCGGGGTTGCCGACATTCATGGTCAGCTTGAAAGGAAGTTCTGGAAGTTTATCGAGTTCGGTTTCGGCGATATCGAACGACAGATTGCCCGAGTAGATAAAACCGGTATCGCCCTCGGCACAGCTGACAGTGACATCGATGCCATCGGCCAGTTGACTGGTGGCATCATTACATCCCACCACTGCCGGTACGCCTAGTTCACGCGCGATGATGGCGGCGTGACAGGTTCGTCCACCCCGATTGGTGACGATGGCAGCGGCGCGTTTCATCACAGGTTCCCAGTCAGGGTCTGTCATGTCGGTAACCAGTACATCGCCTGTCTGTACACTGCCGATATCAGCAAGACTACTGACAACACGCACAGTGCCTGCGCCGATGCGTTGTCCGATGCTACGACCGGTTACCAGAACGGGCGCTTTATGTGCCGCAAGCTGATAGCGAGTTATGACATTCTTGTTGGATCGTGATTCTACGGTCTCGGGGCGGGCTTGCAGTATGTAGAGCTTACCGTCATTGCCGTCTTTACCCCATTCAATATCCATAGGCCGGCCATAATGATTTTCGATGGTAACCGCCATAACCGCTAACGCCTGAACATCGTCGTCAGTGAGCGACAGGCGCATCTGGTCAGCAATGTCGACATCAATCGTCTCTACTGACGTCTGTGTGCCGTACACCATTTTGATCCGCTTTTCACCACGGCTGCGTTTGAGGATGGCAGGGCGGCCAGCAGTTAACGTGGGTTTGTGGACATAGAATTCGTCAGGGTTTACGGATCCCTGAACAACACATTCACCCAAACCCCAGGAAGAGGTGATGAAGACAGCATCTGAATAACCCGATTCAGTATCAATTGAAAACATGACACCACTGGCGCCAATGTCGCTGCGAACCATGCGCTGAATACCTGCCGACAGTGCGACATCAGCATGTTCGAAACCCTGATGTACCCGATAGGAAATTGCCCGATCGTTGTACAAGGATGCAAATACTTCGCGGATACGTACTAGTACATCGTCAAGCGTCTTGACGTTCAGGAACGTTTCCTGTTGTCCGGCAAATGATGCCTCGGGAAGGTCTTCTGCTGTGGCTGATGAGCGCACGGCTACTGAGGCGCCGCCTCCAGCGGATGCGTTTATGGTCTCCCAGGCCTCGCTTACGGCACTGACCAGATTTTGTGGCAGCGGCTCATCCATAACCCACTGACGGATCATCGCGCCAGTGCTGGTAAGCGCTTCCATGTCGTCTGTATCAAGACCGGTTAGCGAATCGTTGATGCGTTTTTCCAGACCATTTGCCTGCAAATGCTCGCGAAACGCATCGGCAGTTGTAGCAAAGCCGTCAGGAACGCTGATGCCGGCGTTGGCCAGATTGGCGATCATTTCGCCTAATGAAGCATTCTTGCCGCCAACGGTGGGTACATCGTTCATGCCAAGATTTTTGAACCACTGGATGTACTGTGTCACGTTCACTCCTGTTCTTGCGCTAGACTGAGAACTTCTCAGCGAGATACCGGGTGTGCAAAAAGTGTGCAGAAACGCAGAAACAGTGAATCTGCCTGTCTATTATCGCCTACCTCGTGCAGCTAATGTGCACGGTCTGCGTCCATTACTCGATTATTAATTATGACCCAAACGATAAAGCGAACCGCCTTCATTGTGTCCGACCGCACTGGACTAACGGCTGAAGCCATGGCAGATAGTTTGCTTAGTCAATTTCCCAGCATTGATTTTCAGATCGAAACATTTACGTTTGTGGATAACAAGCATAAGACGGCCGAGTTTGTCGATCGCTGTGTGCGCATCAAAGCAAAGCATGGGCTAGGGCCTATGGTGTTCCTGACCATGGTGAATGATGATTTACGGGCACAGATTACTGAGGCCGAGATAAAGGTATTTGATCTGTTTCAGGCGTTTATCGGACCCATGGAGGAGCGATTGGGGGTTAAGTCGTCACACAGTGTGGGTAAATCCCATGGCGTGCAGGATGAGACGGCCTACACCTCACGCATTGCTGCTGTACATTTTGCCTTGCAAACCGATGATGGCATGGACAGCGATCACTATGAGCAGGCTGATTTGATTATTGTTGGGGTATCACGGTGCGGTAAAACCCCTACATCGTTGTATATGTCATTGCAC
>JALZVU010000002.1 GCA_023301795.1 Granulosicoccus sp. | reverse complement strand
GCTACATTCTCTGCGGCGCACGTATCCCCAGCAATGATAATCCGGTAGCCAGTGTGCGCGCCGTTAGCCGACACAGCGCCAAGCGGCTCAAACGTGTTTGTGCGTCAGGGGCATCCACTACAGGGCAAGCGTTGTAGAAGCCGGAATAGGCAGTGGCCAGATCGAACAGGTAGATAGCCAGTCGGTGGAACTGCAAGGAGCCTGATACTTCCTCGATGACGTCAGCAAAGCGTAGCAGTTGCATGGCCAGCACTTTCTCGGCCTCGTCACCGACGATCATAGGCGCCTGGTCGATGTGCGTGGCATCGATGCCATGACTTTGCATAGCGCGGCGTACGATTGACTGTACTCGCGCGTGGGCGTATTGCATGTAAGGGGCAGTATTGCCTTCCAGTGCCAGCATGCGATCAAAATCGAAGACGTAATCTCGAGTGCGTTCGCTGGACAGATCAGCGTACTTGACTGCACCTATGCCGACCATCTGCGCAACTTGCGCTCGCTCCTCAGATGACAGGTCTGGGTTTTTAGCTTCAATGGTGGACGCAGCACGCTCAATCGCCTCGGTCACCAGATCTGACAGGCGAATCGTGTCGCCGGTGCGGCTCTTGAACATCTTGCCATCCGAGCCCAACACGGAGCCAAAGGCAATGTGCTCAGCGGTGGCGGGCAGGGATAGCCAACCGGCCATACGTCCAGCCTCATAGACCATCTCCAGGTGCTGCGATTGCGGAGAACCCACGACATACAGCAAGCGATCGGCGTGCAGGGTTTGTGTGCGTTGACGCAGGGCTGCCAGATCGGTTGCGGCATACCCATAACCGCCATCGCGCTTGCGCACAATCAGAGGTAGAGGCTCGCTATCACGATTGGTAAAGCCTGGCGGAAACAGGCATTCGGCACCGTCGCTGGTCTGGATCAGGCCCAGTGAGCGTAGCGCGTCCAGAGTAGGCGCGAGTTCATCGTTGTAAGCACTTTCACCCACGAATTCAGAGCCATCGAGGCGCACTTCCAGTTGCTCGTACACTTGCATGAAATACTTCTGCGACTGTTCGATCAGAACCTTCCACAGGCGCAGCGTTTCAGCGTCGCCCGATTGTAGTGAAACCACGCGATTACGAGCACGCGTCTGGAAGTCTTCAGAATCTTCGAATTTCTGCCGTGCGGCGCGATAGAAACCGTTCAGATCTCCCTGTGACAGCTCCATTGTGGCCTCGATCTCGCCCATATCCAGCAAATGCTCGATGAGCATGCCGAACGGGGTGCCCCAGTCGCCCAAGTGGTTGCGACGAAGCACGTCGTGTCCTTGCCACTCGAGCAGGCGCACGCAAGCATCACCAATAATCGTAGAGCGCAGATGGCCGACATGCATCTCCTTGGCCACGTTCGGGGCAGAATAATCAACAACAATAGTCTGTTTCGTTGGAGGCTCGAACCCCAGCCTTGCATGAGCGCGCTGTTCAATCAGAAGCGCGCCCAGGGCGCTAGGGGCTAGCGCGATGTTGATGAATCCGGGTCCGGCTATCTCAAGCTTATCGATCAGCTCGTTAGCGGCCACCGCGTCAATCACGGCGGCTGCTATTTCGCGCGGGTTTTTCTTGAGTGCCTTGGCCATCGCCATAGCCGCATTAGCCTGAAAATCGGCATGGCGGCTGGCTTGCAGCAGCGGGTCGACGGGCAGAGTAGCGGCGTCGGCGCCGATACCACTGGCTACTTGACTGAAGGATGCGCTCATGATGGCGCGCACACGTTGTTCCAGGCTGATCACGGGATGAAGAATTAGCGCTTTGATTGGCCGTGCAGCTTACCGTATAAGGCCCGGAAGAGCACAATTTGCAAACAATGTGTACCGAGTGGAATCAGCACAGGCGGATCAGGCAGCTGTACTTGATCGAGACAAGCAGTGAGTTTTTTGAATTTTATTTCATCTAATGGGGAACCAAATACTGTGACTTATATCACAGATATAGCATGCAGCAGCTAGTCGCGTAACGGTTACTAGCTTAATAAACCGGTCCATTCGCTATTGAGTGTTTACGCATCAATAGCGCAACTCACTACTAAAATTGGATTAAAGTAATATGAGTGACACGATCAATCGACGTCGGTTTCTAAGAGACAGCGCATCTGTTGCTGCCGGAACTGCGGCGTGTATGTCAGCACCATCTGTGTTCGCTGCCAGTAGTACTGAAGCGTTGAGCCAAGACGGTGCATCTATAAAAGGTGATCAGGCATCTGCTTACAACGAAGAACTCAGGTGCCCCGTTATGCACGGTGCCAACGGCTATAAGGCGACCGGAAGTTTTGCCAACCAGCACTGGTGGCCCAACCAGCTAAATTTGAAAGTCCTGCATCAGCACTCTGCGTTGGTGAATCCTCTAGGCGCACAGTTTAATTATGCCGAAGCGTTTAAGACGATAGACCTGAATGAACTAAAGGATGATCTCAACGCATTAATGACGACATCGCAGGAGTGGTGGCCAGCTGATTATGGTCATTACGGTCCATTCTTTATTCGGATGTCATGGCATAGCGCCGGGACTTACCGAACACTTGATGGGCGAGGCGGAGCATCCTCGGGTTCGCAGCGCTTTGCGCCCCTTAACAGCTGGCCCGACAATGTCAATCTGGACAAGGCCCGTGCTTTGTTGTGGCCAATCAAGCAGAAATACGGGCAGAAACTTTCCTGGTCTGATCTGATGGTTTTTGCCGGCACTCAGGCACTTGATTCAATGGGTTTTAAGACTTTCGGTTTTGGTGGTGGGCGCGAGGACACCTGGGAGCCTGAAGAGGATATCTACTGGGGTCCAGAAACGACGTGGTTGGCAGATGAGCGTTATAGCGGTGATCGTGAACTTGAAAATCCCCTAGCGGCAGTGCAAATGGGTCTGATCTATGTCAACCCTGAAGGCCCGAACGGCAATCCGGATCCGCTGGCTTCAGCCCGTGATATTCGTGAGACGTTTGCCCGTATGGCCATGAATGACGAGGAGACAGTCGCGCTGGTTGCCGGTGGCCATACCTTTGGAAAATGTCATGGTGCTGGTGATCCATCCGAACACGTTGGTCCAGAGCCTGAGGCGGCAAGTATCGAAGTGCAGGGTATGGGCTGGCAGAGTACATTCGGCACAGGTAAGGGCGTCGATACGATCAGCAGTGGTATTGAGGGCGCCTGGACAACTCAGCCTGCAAATTGGAACCATGAGTATCTGGCTATCTTGTTCGGCTATGAATGGGAACTGACTAAAAGCGCTGCAGGTGCACAGCAGTGGAGACCCGTAAATAACGGGGGCGAAGGCACGGTGCCAGATGCACATGATCCATCGCGTACTCACGCGCCGATGATGACGACAGCCGATCTGGCACTTCGGTTTGATCCGGCTTATGAACCGATTGCAAAACGTTTCCTGCAAAATCCAGACGAATTTGCCGATGCTTTCGCCCGAGCGTGGTACAAGCTGACGCATCGTGACATGGGACCAACCACTCGTTATCTGGGTTCCTTAGTACCTGATGAAAAATTGTTGTGGCAGGACCCGGTTCCCGAGCTCACGCACGATACGATCAATGACAGTGAAAGCGCAGCACTCAAGAAAACGATTCTTGATTCGGGTTTGCCAATCTCTGAACTGGTATCAACAGCCTGGGCATCGGCATCCACATTTCGCAATAGCGACAAGCGAGGTGGAGCCAACGGAGCACGGATTAATCTAGCACCGCAACGAGATTGGGAAGTCAATGGGCCAACCTATCTTGCCAAGGTCCTGAAGACGCTTGAAGGTATTCAAAACGCGTTCAATGATGATCAAACAGGCAATACACGGATTTCACTGGCAGACACTATTGTACTGGGTGGGTGCGCTGCGGTGGAGGCAGCGGCGGCGTCCGCAGGTGTTGAAGTATCTGTTCCTTTCACACCAGGGCGAACTGATGCCACGCAAGAGCAAACTGATATCAATTCGTTTTCAGTGCTCGAGCCAACGGCTGATGGATTTCGCAACTACCTCAGAACCGGCCATACTAAACCGGCTGAGGAGCTGTTGGTTAATCAAGCCCAATTGCTGTCTTTGACGGCACCTGAGATGACAGTTCTCGTCGGCGGTATGCGCGTTCTAAACACCAATGCTGATGGTTCCAAGCACGGTGTCCTGACCGATCGACCTGAGATGTTAAGCAATGATTTCTTCGTGAATCTTCTGGGGCGTGACACACAGTGGAGACCTTCTGAGCAGTCTGAAAACGTCTTCGAAGGTGTTGATAGCACGTCAGGTGCAGTCAAATGGACTGGAACACGTGCAGATCTTGTTTTCGGTTCCAACTCGCAGCTGCGTTCTCTGGCAGAGGTTTACGCCACCGATGATGCACAACAACGCTTTACCGAGGACTTTGTCGCTGCCTGGAACAAGGTCATGAATCTGGACCGATACGATATTGCCTAACGACGGGTAAGGGCGTCCACCCCGATCAGTGCAATATATTGTCAAGGTCGGGGTGTAGGGCTTGTATTAACGTTTGCTTGCTTAGTTCCATCGGTGCGCAGATGCTATGCATTGGCTTCTAGAAAATGATTTCATTCTAGAAGCCAATGATAAAGGTCAAGCGATGACCTTGTTGGCTCCATGAGTAATCGCAGCGCCAGC
>JALZVU010000001.1 GCA_023301795.1 Granulosicoccus sp. | reverse complement strand
AAAATTTCGAGTCCAGAAGCTTATAGAGCTGTATATAAGGGGCTGCACGGAATTTTTACTGGGTTGAGCCTAGTCACTCTAGGTGAGATCCAGGAAAAACGAGTACAGCCCCTTAGATGCTGCTATAGAAGTAGCGAAGCGCTTCTGGGCCGGAATTTTATGCAACACTAGGGTATAGCAAAGCCTGATCGTATTATTTTTAGTCTGCCTGCCTGTTCGGCTACCTTGTTCTACTGCTCTTCGCGGACTATGCTCGTCAAACATAGTGCCAGAAGCAAGGTTGCAAGGAGGCCTGATCCTCCACCAACGGCGGCGGGCAGAAAGGCGTCATGCCCAATAATGATCAAAAATGTATTGGCGAACATAGCAACAACGCCAGTCAGTGCTGTCAAGCCTCCCAATGCCTTGGCCCCCGCGGACATCTTTGCAATTCCAAAAACGAGTGCAGCAAAGCCTAACAAGATTTTTGCAGTGTTATAAATCATAAAGGACAAGGCGAGGACTGCGCCTGCAACAGGCCCAAGTGCTTCGAGTTGACCAGCAGCTGCAAAAAGTGGCTCGAACATAGTGAGACCAATGCTAACCTGCACTATGTTGAGTACTGCACTGAACGCAATGGCAGACCATCCCACCTGATAGTTTTTGGCCTGGATCATCGCAGCTCCTGCAAACGCTGCGAGAATGGTGAAAAGAACAACTTCAAACCCCCATATTAGTTTCAGCGCAGCCTTGGCCTCGCTGATGTAGAGGGCGGTATAAAGTGCCTGCGTTACTACCAGCGCCAACAGCAAATATGATGTGATTTGGACAGTTCGTATATTAGTGAATTTCATGGTGCATCCTTTGGGTTTTTTAGATCTGACGATAAATAGTGGCGCGACACTATTACTTTCTTAACGTTAACGCAGTGTGCATCGATTTTTTAGCAGGTATATGATTTGTAGAACCGGCCAAACATCTGTTTAATGCCTGCTTATGCTGTGATGTGTGCGGTGACGATGTTTACATACGACGGGCTAGGACACCGAGTATATTGATGAGTTCCATCGCCAAATTGTCACTTGCTCAGTCAAAGTTTGCCTAGTCAATCTTGACGCTGTCTTCTCTATAGAAGTTGCTGCGTTTTGTGTGATTTTCAGACGCACGCATCTAGTTTTTCAAGTGTGCAAGGGGCGAATGCGTTGCCCACGCACACACTTGAATACAATGTTCCGTGGGTATCTCAATTTATTGGGTGTGGGAGGTGACCACCTCATCAATGCAGCAAGAACGTGAGTTCTAGAGGGGCTAGTTCGCATGACGAAGAATTCTCGTCGATTTGCATTACAGGGGCGTATAAAAAACACAGCGGCGAGTGCTTGCAGCAGTGGTTGATCCCCTTTAGTGATCAGAAAAGTAAACTCTTCTAACCATACCAGCCGGCAAAGTACCCGACGATAGCTCCTGACATGACTAACATCAGCGCACCTACCCAGTTTGCTTGAAAAAACATCTGTGGTACCGCCGTGTCGGACAACCACTTCATTGAGCCGCGAACCATGGGCAATATCAAATTTTGCCGACCATAGATAAGATAGGCGAACACCATAACCACATGCACAATGGCGACGATTTGCAGTAGCTCAGCATTAGTATGGTGTATGCGGTAGAGCAGATCAGTAACTGAGCCAGACAAATTCCCGTATAAGGCGCCTTCTATGAACTCATCTTCATCAGCAATGAAGAAGCCGGTGCCAGCTTGAACGGCTAGCATCACCAGCATTAAAACAACAGCCCAACTGCCGGCTGCATTGTGTCCGCGCTCAGCATGCAAGCGGCGTTTGAACAAGGAGCCGAGATGTTTCAAGGCCTCGCGAGGATGACTAAAAAGCACCCATAGACGAGCGTTACCGCTGCCGACGACACCCCACAAAAGACGAAATAAAACCAACATCATTACCACTTCGCCAATGGTGCGATGCCAATCGAAAAACAGCCAACCTGTGGCACCACTTATCAGCATGAAAGTCACGCTGATAGCCAGACTCCAATGGAAAGCCCGAACCCAGATATCCCAAATTCGGATGAGTTCGGGCTCTTTCATCAGGCGATCTACTTCTTTTCGGCTCGATAATCGTCGTGGCAACCCTTACAAGAAGCGCCCACATCATTCATGGCACTCTGAAGAGCGCCCAATCCGTTTCCGGCCACTGGAACAAGCGCCGCTACGGCTGTCTTGAGTGCTTCGCCTTTGTCAGTAATAGCAGGGAAAGTTTCCCAGATCGCAGGAAGTGCGCGAGTGCGTGCATTGCCTTCGGTCGCATTATCAGAGCCTTGTGGCCACATCTGGCTTTGTCCAAAGTTTGCGGCTGCACTGAGGTTGTTGGCAGCTTCTGCTGCAACTTCAGCATCGTAGGGTCTTTTTTCCTTGGCCATGGCGCCAAGAATTTCAATGTTAAAACTGTAGGACTGAAACATGGCTTGACGAGCTTTGATAGCTTTGTCGTGTGGGCCATCAGCGGCAAACGCAACCGCACTAATGGCCAGCACTGCACTGGTTAGTCCTGCGATACTCAATAGCTTAAGCTTAGTCATTATCGGTGTAATACCTCTGTCGTGGGAGTGGAGCGATGTTCTGCAACCCTACACTATCAAATTAGCTCCCAAAAGGAGCACGATGTTCTTGCCAATATTTCACAATAGGTCTGAAGTGGTCAAGTAATATTTGGACACTTTTTACGCAGCCTTGCGTAATTCGTTTTCCAGAGTTGCTTGGGATATATATCCGAGTGGTGAATGCAATCGCAAAGTGTTATAAAAATCAGTCAAGCAGCTTTAAAATCTATTTTCTGCACCGCTGTGAGATCTGTTGATTCCCTCGCTTTCCACAGATCAAAGTTGTACTGCATCGCTATCCAGCTTTCGGGCGATCTACCAAGTGCTTTCGATAGTCGCAAAGCCATGGAAGGACTGACACCACTTTGACGGTTGATAATCCGATTCAGCGTTGAAGCAGATACTCCTAGGTTGTCTGCGAGCATGCGCGCGCTAAAATTGAACGGTTCGATATACGTTTCGCGAATAAAGTCACCAGGGTGCGGAGGGTTGTGCATTTTCATCAGTGATAATCCTCATAATCAAGCAATTGCACATTGCCATCTGTGAACTCAAATGTGAGCCGCCAATTCCCACTCACTGATATAGACCATCGTCCTTTCAACTTTCCTTTCAGAGAATGCAATCGATATCCCGGCACGTCCATGTCGTCGATATTAGTCGATGTATCCAGCGCAGCCAGCATCAGCCGCTGTCTGTTCTCATGTCCGGCCTGAATACCTTTTTCCACCAGATTTTTTGCCACCAGATTCGAAAAACTGTTTTAGTCCTTTGTGCCGAATCGAAGTGATCATGCTTCATACCGTGCCATGTTGCGCACCACGCAACAATAGCCGCATATCCTGTTAACTGGGTATGTGATCGACTCTGATAAAGAGGGCTCCGTGTGGTTGTCACGCTTCAACATGAAGGGTACGCCCGTAACCCCATTAGCATTTCTATTCATGCTGCTGCCAAATTACGGTGCCACGCGCTAGGGCGTCTGTAAAACACTGTTGTCAAGTCGTGTGAACAGGTACAGTGAACGAGTTGAATATATTTTAAATGTACACCTCCTGATTCTTGACAACGTAAGGAATTGGCCTCATCATAAGGCCATGAACGAATCTAATGTCAGCCACACACCACTTGATGTCTCCGCTGCGCTAAAACAGGCGGGACTACAGGTCACCGCCCAGCGGCT